>DAISVV010000035.1:0-17993 GCA_036840015.1 Micropepsaceae bacterium | reverse complement strand
CATGGAGCCGGCCCTCGCCGCCTTCAGCCAGCGCCTCGACCTGATTGCCGGCGGCGGCATCGCCCTCGCGCGCATCGAGTACGCCTCGCAGTTCGGCCGGAACATGGAATACTACTCGGGCTTCATCTTCGAGTTGCGCGCCGCCGCAGGCGCACTGCCAGTGGCCGGCGGCGGCCGCTATGACGCGCTTCTCTCGGCCCTTGGTGCCGCAAGGCCCACGCCCGCCATCGGCCTTGGCATTTTCTGCGATCGGCTTCTGGCCGCGATAGCCGCGCAGGGAGGCCGCAAGTGAGCGATCTCATCCTCGCCTTGCCGTCGAAGGGCCGCCTGCAGGAGCAGGCGCTCGATTATCTGGCGGATGCCGGCCTTGCGCTGCAGCGTTCCGGCGGAGCGCGCGACTACACGGCAAGGCTCAAGGGTGCCACCGGCGTGAACGTCTCGCTGCTGTCGGCCGCCGAGATCGCTGACGAACTCATCGCCGGGCGCGTTCATCTCGGCGTCACGGGTGAAGACCTGCTCGCCGAGCTCGACGCAGGCGGACGCGTCGCAACGGTCGCGCGCCTCGGCTTCGGCCGTGCCAACGTTGTAGTGGCCGTGCCCCGCTGCTGGATCGACGTGTCGACCATGTCCGACCTCGACGACGTGGCAGCCAGCTACCACGCCCGCCACCGCCGCAAGCTGCGCGTGGCCACCAAATTCGTGGGCCTTGCGCGCCGCTTCTTCGCCGCCCACGGCATTGCCGACTACCGCATCATCGAAAGTCTCGGCGCAACCGAAGGCGCGCCCGCCGCCGGAACGGCAGAGCTGATCGTCGACATCACCACGACGGGCGCAACGCTTGCGGCCAATGAACTGAAGATCCTTGATGACGGCGTGATCCTCGAAAGCCAGGCCATCCTCGCCGCCAGCCGCCGCGCCAATTGGGACAACGGCCCGCGATCCGCAGCGCAGGGCCTGCTCGACCGCATCGGCGCGCGCGTTCTCGCCAGGGCTTCGCGTGTCGTGGAACTGCCGGGCAGCAGTGTCGATGACGCGCTCCTCCAGGAACTCGCCACCCGCTTCGAGGCGCGCCGCATGACGGCAGGGCAGGCCGCCGCGACATCCCTGCTCGTGCCCGAGCCACGCGTCGAACCCATGGTCGAGTTCCTGCGCGCCCGCGCGCCGGCCGTGCTCTTCACGCTCGACAAGCCCGCGCAGGTCTTCGCCCCCGGCAACGCGCTCGCCGAGCGTCTCGACGCGGCCCTCGCCGCGGCGCCGTGAAACCCCTCTCGCCCCGGGGGTTTGCATGCCCGCGCTGAATAGGCCAGAGTGCGCACACCAAAGCGCAACACGAAACCCTGCGTGGCATCTTGACCGCAGTCGTCCCTTTCTCGCAGCCCGCCATCGAGCGCGTCATGACGCGCGAGCGCCAGCGCTTCACGCAGGCCAACCCGAAAAGCCAGGCGCTCGCGACTGAGGCCCGGCGCCACCTGCATGGCGGCGTTCCGATGCACTGGATGGCCGACTGGCCGACGCCGTTCCCCCTCTTCGTCGACAGCGCGCAAGGCGCCCGCTTCACCGACATCGACGGTCACCACTATGTCGATTTCTGTCTCGGTGACACGGGCGCGATGTTCGGCCATGCGCCGGCCGCTGTCGCCGAAGCCATCCGGCAGCAGGCAGGTCGCGGCTACACGACCATGCTGCCCGGCGCCGACGCCGTCTGGGTCGCCGGCGAACTCGCCCGTCGCTTCGGCCTCGACTACTGGCAGGTGGCCGCGACCGCCACCGACGCCAACCGCTACGCGCTGCGCTGGGCGCGTGCCATCACGCAGCGTCCCAGGATCCTCGTGTTCGACGGCTGCTATCACGGCACAGTGGGCGAGACGATGGTCCGGCTGGTCGACGGCCGCACCGCACCGCGCCCCGGCCAGCTGGGCAGCATCGACGATGTCGCGCGTACGACGGGCGTGGTCGAGTTCAACGACATCCCCGCCCTTGAGAAGGCCCTGCGCACGCACCAGGTTGCAGCCGTCATCACCGAGCCGGCGCTGACCAACATCGGCATGGTGCTTCCCGAGCAGGGCTTCCACGAGGCACTGCGCCGCCTGACGCGCGAGACCGGCACGCTTCTCATCATTGACGAGACGCATACGATTTCGACCAGTCCCGGCGGCTGGACACGCCGCTTCGGCCTCGAGCCCGACATCTTCGTTCTCGGCAAGCCTGTCGCGGGCGGCATTCCCTGCGCGATCTTCGGCTTTACCGCCGACATCGCAACGCGCATGGATGCGGCGCGCACTCGCGCGGTATCGCAGGGCCACGGCCACTCGGGCATGGGAACGACGCTCTCGGCGAACGCCTTTGCGATGCATGCCATGCGCGCGAACCTCCAGGCGGTTATGACCGAGCCTGCCTATGCCCGCATGTGCGCAGGCGCCGAACGCCTGAAGGCCGGTCTTGACGAAGTGTTAAGGCTGAGGGGCCTTGCCTGGTCGGTCACCCAGATCGGCAGCCGCTGCGAATTCCAGTTCTGCGCCGTTCCCCCGCGCACGGGCCGTGAGGCCGAGGCCGCCTTTCATGACGAGCTCGAGAAATGCCTGCACCTCGGCCTCTTGAATCGGGGAGTAATGATTACACCTTTTCACAATATGATGCTCGTGTGCCCCGAAACGGATAGCACCGACATCGACCGCCTCGTGAATGCCCTCTCAGACCTGATCGACGAGTTGTCCCATGCTTGATCCCAAGACCCAGACGAGCCCGCTCAGCGAACTCGACACGTTCCTGAAGAAACACCCGGACATCGAGCTCGTTCACGTCATCCTGACAGACCCCGTGGGCATCCAGCGCGGCAAGGGCCTGCGCCCGCACGAGCTGAAATCGGTCTACGAGACGGGCAGGGCCTTCCCCTCGTCGATGTTCGCCCTCACCGTGCTTGGCGAGGACGTCGAGGAATCAGGCCTCCTCTGGGAGATCGGCGACCGCGACTGCTTTGCAACGCCCATTCCAGGGACACTGAAGCGCACGCCATGGCTCGACCGCACCGGACAGGTTTACCTGTCGTTTGGAGCCGAGGCCGGACCCATTGCCGCCGCCGATCCGCGCCTGCGCCTGCAACTTGTATCCGAGCGCATGAAGAAGGATGGATACCACCCGGTACTGGCCATCGAGCTCGAGTTCTATCTGCTCGACAAGGCAGCCGCCCGCGATGGAAAGATCCAGCCCGCAATGGCGCCCGGTGGCATCTACAACGACCAGATCCAGGTCTACTCGATCCAGGAACTCGACGACTTCGATCCGTTCCTGCGCGAGCTCTACGCCGCCTGCGACGCGCAGGGCCTGCCGGCCGAAAGCGTGATTTCCGAATACGCGCCCGGCCAGATGGAGATCACGCTCACCCATCGCGCCGACGCGCTGCAGGCCGTCGACGAGGCGATCCAGTACAAGCGCCTCGTCAAGGGCGTCGCCGAGAAGCACGGCATGATCGCCTGCTTCATGGCCAAGCCCTTCTCCGACCAGGCCGGCTCGGGCATGCACATCCACCTGTCGCTGAACGACGCCAAGGGCAACAATCTCTTCGCCAGCGAGGAGCCCGCGGGCAACCCGTTGCTGCATCAAGCCATCGGCGGCATGGCCTCGACCATCAATGACAGCATGGCGATCTTTGCCCCGAACGCGAACTCCTATCGCCGCTTCCGCCGCAACACCTACGCGCCGGTCGCACCTACCTGGGGCGTGAACAACCGCACGGTGTCGTTCCGCATCCCGGCCGGTCCGGCAAAGTCACGCCACGTCGAACACCGCATCTCGGGCGCCGACGCCAATCCCTACCTCGCAGCCGCTGCCGTCCTGGCCGGCATGCACCATGGCATCGTCAACCGCATCGACCCTGGCCCCGCCACGACAGGCAACGGGTATGAGACCAAGACCGAAGGTCTCATGCTCAACTGGTTTGACGCGCTCGACGCCTTCGAGGACTCGAAGTTCATCGCCGACTATTTCGGTCCGTCATTCGTGAAGATCTTCTCTGCCGTCAAGCGCGCGGAATGCGAGCGTTTCTTTGCACAGGTGACCGACTTCGACTACCGATGGCACCTGCGCACGGCCTGACCCCTCAACCGCCATTGCTGCTGGTCGGAACAAGGCCGCTGGCAACGGCGCCGAAGGAGGGCGCCGATTGCGGCAGGCGGCCAAGTGCGCGCTCCGGCGGCACCGTGTCAGGCATCCCGTCGGGCGGTTCGGGCTGGCTGAAGTAGCCAAGCGCATACGAACCCATCGAGTAGCCGACAAGCTCCTGCAGCGCCGGCGACAGTGTCCGTGCAATCTCGGGCGGGCACGAGAGGTACTGGTTCTCCTCCTGCCGCAACCACCCCAGGCAATAGGTGATGTTGATCCCGATGCGCTCGGCCTGAGACCGGTTCTCGCCCCCGCCATGGATGACCGAACCGGTATAGAGCAGCACCGAGCCTGCGTTCATTGACGCCTGCGTGACCTCATGGGGCTCCGCATGCCGCGACCAGTCCCACGCGTGGCTTCCCGGAACCACCTGCGTCGCGCCGTTCTCGGTTGTGAAGGGTGTCAGGGCCCACATCGTGTTCAGCTGGGGCTCCATGTTCCGCGGCAGGTGGACGCCCCACGCCAGCCTGTCCCGATGCAGGATCTGCGCCCCCTGTCCCGGCAGGAGCCTGATGGCCTGTGTCAGGTGAAGCTGGATGCGTTCGCAGAATGGCGAGAGGAACGCAGTGGTCGCATCCAGCACACGCCCGTCGAGAACCAGCTCCCGCGCTGCCGGCGACCGGGCGACCAGCGCGCCGGTGCGCGTCGTCGAGAACCCGGTGAACGGATCGATCCCCTTGGCGGTCCGCTCGATGAATGGCCGCAATTCGCGCTCCACCCGCTGTCGCAGCGCCTCGGGCATCACGTCTCGCAGGATGACCGCGCCATCCTCGTCAAGGCACGCAAGGACGCTAGCTGTGCTGGCATCCGCACCCAGTGTCTTGAGCTCCCGTGTCATCGCTTTCTCCTCTTGTCCCGTCGCTTGCGCGACCCCGCATGTGTCTCAAGCAGCGCAGCAATCATCAGTCGCAGGATCCGCTTCTGCCGGCTCGCGGGCCAGTCCTCCGGCTCGAGTGCGGCACGCATCCCGATCCCGTCAACCATGGCGATGATGGCGTCGGCCAGCGCCTTGCCGCCCGCTGTGCCGGCATGCGCGGCCAGTCGGTCAGCCAGCGCCGTCGAGATCTGCCGGTAATAGTCCGCGTTGCGGCTGCGAAACGCCTCCGTATGGGACGAGCGGCCAGCGAATTGCAGCCAGATGTTCCACTCGCGCAGGCGCTGCGGGTCCAGCGGCAGCGCCTCCGCGATCTCTGCCATGATGTCTCCCGTGGACGAGGGCTGAAGCAGCCGCTCCACCAGGCGGGCAATGATCGCGTCAAGGGCGGCCAGCAGCACGGCATCCTTGTCCGGATAGTAATGCACGATCTGGCCGGTCGTCGCATCCGTGGCCCTGGCAACGTCCACAAGGCGCACCGCATCAAGCCCGCGTGTCGCGATGGCCTCGATCGCTGCTCCCGCAATTTCGGCGCGCCGGGCGATATGGTCGACTTTCAGTGGCATAACCGTTATTATAAATAAAACCGGCGCGGAGTCAAGCCGGCCCACGATGTCATGGCTTTGCGGGCACGACGCGTCTGGGCTAGTGTCGAAACACGCACGCTTCGACGGCTGGCATGCTTAACGGCTGCAGGGCGCGCGCAACAGGGCAGGAGCGCGCGCGGCATGGACATGACGACAATCAACTGGCTGGCAGTTGTCGCGGCGGCAACCAGCGCCTTCCTGCTTGGTGGCCTGTGGTACTCGCCACTGCTGTTCGCAAAGCCCTGGATGGCGGCAAGCGGCATGACCGAGGAGAAGGCAAGAAGCACAAGCATGCCCCGTGTCTTCGGCACGGCCTTCCTGTGGTCGCTCCTCGGTGCCGCCTGCTTTGCCATGTTCATCGGTCCGAAGCCGGAACCGGGCTTTGCCGTGGCAGCAGGTGCCGCGACCGGGTTCTTCTGGGTCACCGGCTCCTTCGGCATCAACTACCAGTTCGAGCAGCGCCCCCTGTCACTGCTGCTGATCAACGGGGGCTACCACACCCTGCAATACACGCTGTACGGCCTGATCCTCGGGCTCTGGCACTGAGCCCCCGCGCGGCGAGGGCTTTCGCCGCTCACGCCAGCCCCAGGAACCCCCGCGCCAGCGCCGTGACCTCCGCAATCTCGCGCGGCGAAAACGGGTTGAGCCGTGTCATCGCGCGGTATTCCTGCTCGAACACGAAGCTCGTCGTTACGATCCCGATCATGCCGTAGTGCAGCCGTCCCGGATGCCCGGCGCGCGCCTCGCCCGCGGCCTGCGCCTCGCGGATGAGCCGCGTGGAAAGCGCGTGGAAGTCGCGGACATGCGCATCGATCCACCATTGCAGCCGCTCATTATTGCCCCCGCCTTCGATCGTCAGCATGCGGTGCAGTTCAGGCCTGCGCGCGGTGAACCGCACAAAGGCTGAAACCAGTTCCGACAGGGCCGCCGCCGCGCCCAGCGTGCTGGCTTTCCGCTCGATTTCTGCAAGCCAGGTCTTGTTCTCGGCACAGATATCGCTGACCACGGCCTTCCAGAGCGCAAGCTTCGTGCCGAAATGATAGACGATGAGCTGGTGTTGCACCCCGGCCCGATCCGCGACCGCGCGCAGCGTCGCGCCATCGAAGCCAGCCGTTGCAAACGTCACCCGTCCGGCCGCAAGGATGCGCCCGCGCGCATCGGCGTTCTCGGTTGTCTCGTGTTGCGCCACGGCGCGCCGCGCAGCCAAGCCTGCCTCCATTGACTTGCCAATTGGAAAAAAGATACTTTGCATTTGGAAAGTCTGCAACGGAGATCTGCACGTTGAAACGCATCGTCATTGTCGGTGGCGGCTATGCAGGCACGGCGCTCGCCCGCGCCCTTGATCGCGCAGCCGAAATCCTGCTGGTCGAGCCCCGCGACCGCTTCGTGCACAACGTTGCAGCCCTCAGGGCCGTCGCCCATCCTGAATTGTTCGAGCGCGCATCCATTCCCTATGATCGCCTCCTGAAGCAGGGCCGCATCATCCAGGGCCGTGCCAGCGCCGTGACGGGCAGGGAAGTGACGCTGTCCAACGGCGACAGGCTCGAGGCCGACGCGGTCGTGGTCGCAACCGGTTCGCGCTACGCCAACCCCTTCAAGCCGGCCAGCGACACCACGGCCGACATGCGGGTCGCCATCGACAGTGCCCATGCTCGCGCAAAGGCCGCCGGATCGATCGCCATCATCGGGGCCGGCGCGGTAGGTGTCGAACTCGCGGGCGAGCTCGCAGCCGGCATGCCGGGTCGCAAGATCATGCTGATCAACGCAGGCCCCACACTGTTCCCCGCTTACAAGCCCGCCCTCGGCCGCACGCTCGCCGCACAGCTCAAGTCGCTGGGCGTCACGCTCATGTCGGACGTGACCGTTCGCAACCCCGCCACGACGGCCGAGCCCTTTGCCGGCACGCTCGACCTCTCATCGGGCGAAAAGCTCAAGGCAGATCTTGTCTTCCCGGTGATGGGCGCCACGCCTGAGAACACGCTGCTGTCATCCGTGTCGGGAACAGGCTTCGACGCCGCCCGCCGGGCAAATGTCGACCCGTGGCTGCGTCCTTCATCCGCACACCCCACGCTCTTTGCCCTTGGCGATGCGGCAGCAACCGGCGACGCGATGACCATTGTTGCCATCCTGCGCCAGCAGCCCTGGCTCGAGAAGACGTTGAAGGCCGTGCTCAGGGGCAAGCGCCTCGAAGACCTGCCGCCCTACACGCCCTGGCCGCTGGCCCCCATCCTGCTGCCGCTAGGGCCGCGCACGGGTGCCAGCATCCTGCCCATCACGCGGGCCGGCATGGTCGTGGGCTCGTTCCTGACATCGGCCATCAAGGGCAAGACCCTGTTCATCCCGAAATACCGCAAGGAATTCGGGCACACCTGAAGGAGAGATCATGCTGCGCGAAGAACACATGCTGGGCGAACTCCACGCCTATCGCTACCGCGGCGACAATCCGCAATACGCGCTCGTCGTCTCGCATGGCATTGGCGCCCACGGTGGCATCTACGATGTCTTCTGCACCCATCACGCAGCCAAGGGTGTCGACATCTGGTCCTATTCGGCACCGGGTCATGGCAAGTCGACGACCACGCGCCCGCGCGGTCAGTGGACCATGACGGAATGGACCGAGGCGTCTGTCGCCTATGCCGGACATGTCCGCCGCACGACGGGCCTGCCGGTTTTCACGCTCGGCTCAAGCCTCGGCGTGGCTGCAGCCTTCTCCTCGCTCTACAGCGACGACGTCACCGGCGCGATCCTCATGGGTTCCCCCGCCATTCCCTCGGGCGCCACGATGGAGCTGCGCGCCGGCCCCTGGCGCAACCCCGCCACGAAGGAGCTCCTCACCCAGCTCGGGCGCGCCGGGCGTCTCGACGTCGGCATCCTCTTCAATTTCGACGAGGACTATGGCTTCCAGGGCGCCGGCGAGCAGAAGCGCCTCGACCCGTGGAACACCTGGAGCTACGACCTCGCCAGCTGGGCCTCGCTCTTCCAGTACGAACCTCCCGTCAAGGCGGCCGACAACCGCAAGCCCATCCTCGTGGCGGCCGGCGAAAAGGATGCAAGCTTCCCGCCCCATGTCATCACCATGGCGGCGAAATCGGTTGCAGGCCCCGTCGAATTGAAGATCATGGAAGGGGCAAGCCACCAGCTGATGCTCTTCCACACGGCCCCGTTCTCAAACCTCGTCCACGACTTCGTCCGCAAGCACATCTGAGGAATTCACCCCATGGCACGCGCAAACGGTCTGCATCATCTCGCCATCTCGACCGGCAACATGAAGGCCCAGATCGAGTTCTTCTCTGACGTGCTCGGCATGGAGCTTGTCGCCCTCTACTGGATGCACGGGGCCGAGGGCACCTGGCACGGCTTCATGCGCCTGAACGATACCGCATCGGTCGCCTTCGTCTACAATGACAGGATCAGGGACACGAAACCCGCACTGGGCGTCAGCCACGCCGGCAATCCCGGCAACCCTACGGCCCCGGGCGTGATGCAGCATCTCGCCTTCAACGTCGACAGCGACGAGGAACTTCTCACCAAGCGCGCCCGCATCCGATCGCGCGGGGTCAATGTCATCGGCCCGCACGACCATGGCAAGTGCAAGTCGATCTATTTCGCAGGCCCCGAAGGCCTCGCGCTCGAAATCGCAACATCGGCCAGGCCCATCGACGCGCGCGCATGGATCGATCCCGAAGTGCAGGCGCTGGCCGGCATCAATGCCGAGGAGCTCGCCCGCTACAAGGCCCCCGCCGCCTACAAGGGCGAGGGCGGACGCCTGAAGCAGCCCGCTTATGACCCCGCCAGGCCGCACCAAGTCTACCCTGAACCCGTCTACAAGGCGATGCTCGCCATGTCCGATGAAGACGTGACGAAGCGGTTCTCGGTGCCCGACCCGCCGGTACGCATCGAGGCTGCAGAGTGAAGGCACTCGTCATCGGCGGTGGCATCGGTGGCGTGATGGCGGCCTTGTGCCTCCACGCGCAGGGCATCGACGTCACCGTCTTCGAGCGCAGCCACGCGCTCGGCGAGGTCGGTGCCGGCATCCAGCTCAGCCCCAACGGCATGAAGGTGCTCGCGCGCCTCGGTCTCTCCGACAAGATAGCCGCCGCCGCCTTCCGCCCCGAGTGGCTCGGCATGCGCATGGGCCGCAGCGGCACCGCCATCTTCTCGATCCCCATGGGCGCGCTGGCCGAAGAGCGCTACGGCGCACCCTATCTGCACATTCACCGTGCCGATTTGATGGCAATCCTCGCAAAGGCGCTCACCGACCGCGCGCCGGACGCATTGCAGGCCGGCCGCGCCTGCGTGGGCGTCGCGCAGGACGACACCGGCGTGACCGCAACCTTCGCCGACGGAACGACGGCGCGGGGTGATGTGCTCGTCGGCGCTGACGGCATCCACTCGACCGTGCAGGCCACACTCTTCGGCGCGAGACCCGCACGCTTCACCGGCAACGTGGCCTGGCGCCTTGTCGTGCCGGCCGATGACCGTCTGCGCGCGCTTGTGCCGCCGGCGGCAACGATCTGGGTCGGACCTGGGCGTCACGCAGTTACTTACTTCCTGCGCCGCGGCGAGCTTGTGAACTTCGTCGGCATCGTCGAGCAGCAGGGCTGGGAGAAAGAGGGTTGGACCGAGCCCGGAGATGTCATCGACCTGCGCCGCGATTTCGCCGGCTGGACGCCCGCCGTCACCGAAACAATCGCGCGCGCCGGATCGTGCCACCGCTGGGCCCTCTTCGACCGGGATCCCATGCAGGCCTGGGGACGGGGCAGGGTGACGCTTCTCGGAGACGCCTGCCATCCGATGCTGCCCTTCCTCGCGCAAGGCGCGGTGATGGCAATCGAAGACGCCTGGGTGCTCGCACGCAGCCTGTCCACGCATGGTGCGCCGCAAGACGCGCTGCAGGCCTATGAGGCCGCCCGCCGCCCGCGCACCGCACGCGTGCAGCAGGGCGCGCGGGCGCAGATGGGGCGCTATCACCAGCGCACGCCCTTCGGGCAGATCGCGACCTACGGACCCATGTGGCTCGCCGCACGCCTTGCGCCGTCCAGGGTCAGGGCGATGCAGGACTGGCTGTACAAGGTAGACGTGAGCGCCTAGAACCCGCGCCTGTCTACCGCCAAGGGCCCGCGCGCGCATGCAACCCGCTCACTTCCTGCTGCTCGTCGCGATATGCGTGGTCTGGGGCTTCAACTTCGTGGCCTCCAAGGTGGGCGTGAACCAGTTTCCACCCTTGTTCTTCGTTGGCCTGCGCTTCGGCGTGCTTCTGCTGTGCCTGCTGCCTTTCCTGCGCTGGGCCCCCGGCCGCATGCGCGATGTCTTCCTCATCGCGCTCTTCAACGGGGCGCTGCATTTCGGACTTCTGTTTGCGGGCATCGCTCTCACCGAGGCATCGGTTGTTGCCGTGGTGGTGCAGCTCAACGCCCCCTTTGCCACCATGCTGTCGATCGTCTGGCTGGGCGAAGTCATCCGCTGGCGGCGCTGGAGCGGCATCGCGCTCACCTTCCTGGGCGTGGCCATCATCAGCGTCGAGCCGCATGTCGTTGACGCGCCAGGCGGTGTGCTGCTCTCGGCAACTGCCGCCCTCTCGGGTGCGGTGGCCGCCATCCTCATGCGCCGCCTGACCAATGTCGGCGCCTTCCAGCTGCAGAGCTGGACCTCAGCCGTCACCGCGCCGTGCCTGCTGGCTGCCAGCTTCTTCCTCGAGACAGGCCAGATGCAAGCCATGGCTTCTGCCGATTTCTGGGGCTGGGGCGCGCTGCTCTATACCGCCTTCGGCGCCAGCCTGATCGGCCACAATGTCTATTACTGGCTCCTGCAGCGCTACGAGGTCTCGTTGCTCGCACCATTGACGCTGCTCTCGCCGATCCTTGGCGTCTTCTTCGGCGTGACCATCCTCGACGAGCCGCTGACGACCCGCATCGCGCTGGGCGCCGCAATCGCCTTCGTCGGCGTCGCCATCCTGGCCCTGCGCAACAAGGTCCCCGTCGAGCCCGAAACCTGACCTCGTTTGCCATATTCCGCGCAGGATTGTGATGGTTCGGGCAGGAATGTCATGATCCGCGCAGGAATGTCATGGTCCGCGCAGGCGGACCACCCACGCCCTCCGCAAAACCGCGAGCCGCGGGTCAGCGTTGAAAAACCTGAGAATTGTGACAGGATGCGCCGCAAACAAGGTTCAGGGCGGGGGCCGCAAACAGTGACGATCAGTAAAGGCATCAGGAACCTCGCGGCAGCCATGCTCGCATGTGCCCCGGCCGCACCGGCACTGGCGTCAGCCAGCGGCATCGAGCTCACCATCGAGGCTGCCCCCCTCATGCAGCCCGTGCTCGCCCCGGCGACGCCGCGGCCCATGATCCTCGCCGAAACTGGCGGCCTGCGCCTCGACCTCAGGCTCGACACGCTCGAGGACGAAGAGCTTTCCTATGTCGCCGATCGCCAGGACGACATCTTCCGCATCAAGCCCGACAACCGGAGGCTCGTGGCGGCATGGAAGGAAGGCGGCAGCATCGTCGCAAGCCCAGTACCCTTTGCCACGATCACGACCGTGGCACTGAACATCGGCTACAGGAACACGCTGGCTGTTCCCGCCGTCATCACCGCTGCGCGCCTCGAAGTCGAGAGCAGCCTTGTCGACACCCAGCCTTTGCTTCAACTGTCCTATGACGGCAGCGGCTATAGGGGTCTCGGGACCAACTTCACCATGCAAAACTATGGCTGGGGCGAGCCGATCAAGGGCAGGGTTCAGTACGGCTTCGTCAACCCCGGCGCCCCGGCAGACGTGACAAGGGGCACGACCGTGAACGTCAGCCAGTCCCTTCCCGAAAAGCCGGGCGCTTCGTGGTCAGTCAACGTGCGCAGCGGCCTTGCCCGGATGGGCGTCGACATGAACCAGTTCGAACGCTGGGCCGCGAGCCGATGCACCTCCGCAACCGTTCCCGGCATCCAGTGCAGCGGTTCGGGCGACCAGGCCTGTGTGGCGGCCCTCAAGCGCGACGGCCTGCTGGGATCGCTCGGCGAAGCAGCAAGGATGAAGGACGGCGTGCTGACGACCGACATCATCGGCATGGTCGTCTACAAGTGGAAGGACAGCGAGGGCACGACGCGGTCCGCGTCCGGACCTTTCCGCCAGACGATCGGCCTCGGCCAACGCCAGATCAGCTGTCCTGTAGTAGGCCAGCCAGCGCCACCTCCACCGCCACCACCCCCGCCCCTGCCCGAGGTGTCGCCCGACACACCCATCCCGGTCGACCTCGTGATGGGTGGGCGCGGCTATGTGGTCGACCTGCCGGGCGCACGCACGCTGCCGGCCGGCGCAAGCGGCACCACGCGGCTTCTCATCCGCGCCGACAAGTCCTCCGCCACGCGCCTGCGCGTCGTGGTGCAGGTCAATGACGCAAGCGTGCAATCGCAACCGGTTGACATGCTGGCCTTCGTCGCAAGACGCTAGCGCCGCAGCGCAGGATTGAGGGGGCAGCCATGCAAGCGTCGATCTGGCTCAGGAAGTTCGCGGCACAACGCACCTCGTTCATCGCGGCAGGCCTTGCCGCAGCGCTGCTTGTCGTCGCCGCCTCGACGATGACCCGCGTGCCTTCGGCCGATCAAGGCGAGGCATCACCAGTCACCGCGGCTCAAGGCGCCATGCGCGAGCAGGTCTTCCTCGTTTTCGACGACGCCGAAGGCCGCGTCGTGCGCCGCGCCTACAGCGTCTGGCAGCCCGCTGATAATCCCGCCGACGCCTTCGAATGGACACCCCACACAGGGCAGGCAGCCCCGGAAGGCCCCCTCGACGGCAGTGGTCGCCTCGTCTGGCGCCGGGCCGGCGTGAGCGTCCACGACCCTTCATCCATCATCGGCATCTTCGAGGGCACGCTGCGCGAGGGCCGCTATGACGGTGAAGGCGAGTTGCGCATGCGCGACGGCGCGGTCTATCGCGGCACCTGGAAGCGTGGGCTGAAGGAAGGCGAGGGCGAACTCACGCTACCCGATGGCACGCTCTATCTCGGTACCTTCAGGACAGGCGTCTATCACGGCAGGGGCACGTTGACAGGGCCCGACGGCGCCACCATCGCCGGCACATTCGTCGAAGGACGCGCGCAGGGCCGCATGCTGACGCGCAGCGCAAGCGGGGACCTCTATGAATCGGTCTGGAACGCGGGCATCGAGGCCCCCTCCACCCGCAGCCTGCAACTCGCCGATCTCGCGCCCTCCGGCGTCCCCACCGTCGCGCCCCTGCGCATCGGCGTGCAGGTTGATCGCCGGGAACTGCCGCAGGAAGACTTCTTTGGCCGCGTCGTTGGGTATCGCGTCGAGCGCACGGCGGCAGGGTTGCGGATCCTTCCGGACGACCGGCGCCTGATGAGGGTCTGGAAGCAGGGTGGCCCGGTCAGCGAGGACACGTTCGACTACAAGACGGGTGGCGCGCTCGAATACGATGACGTGGCGCTGAATGTTCGCATCCAGAACACGACCCCACAGCCCGTCCGGATCGATGCCGGCCGCCTGCTCGTAAGTTCAAGCCGGCGCGACGCGCAGCCCGTGCTCGGCGTGATGTATGATTTCAAGGACGAGAAGGCCTGCGCGTCGAGCAGGAGTTCGATCTTGCTCGTGAACCATGGCTGGGGCGAGATGCGCTCACCGCGCGCGACCTTCACGCTTGGCGGCCGCACGGACCGAAGCTTCGGACCAGTTGCTCTCCCCCCTGTCGCTGGCACGACAGTATCGGGCATCTACCGTTTCACACCCGACCTCCGGCAGGCCGGTTTTGCCGAGCAGGACAGGCGTCGCGGCGAGGAAGATGTCGCCGGGGGCAGCGCCGCACGCTGCTCCCGCGTTGACACCGATGCCGCGTGCCAGGCGAAGTATGCCGACGTGATACGCACTCTGGGCCCGCGCACGAGCGTGCGGAACGGCTTGCTGTCGACGCCGGTTGTCGGCCGCATCACTTACGAGTGGAGGCCCCCGGGCGGCACCTGGCGGCCGGGTTCGGCGCCTTTCGACTTCAGGCTGCTCCTGTCGGGCGAAACGCCATGTGCCGAAGGCGGCGGCCTCGAGCGGCCCGAAACTGGCGAGACAGGCCTCACCCGCCTGGACCTCTCGCTCGACAGGTCCGCCTACAATCTCGCGATCCCGATTTCACGGACGCTCGAACCAGGTGGCGTGGCCGTGGTTCGGTTGCTCCTCTCCGCGCGCGAAGCCTCCAACCACAGCTTCCGCATTGTCGTCGATGTGGCAGGTACCCAAGCCACATCGCCACAGGTCGATCTCGTCTACTTCCGCCCGCGCATTGGTCCGGGGGACCTGTTCAGCTTCGCACCGGGTTCCGTGTTCCCCGACGGCAGGCCCTGACACACCGCCATGCACTTGCCGGTCGTGCCATCCTTGACGCGCATACTGGCAACGGCGGTTCTCGGTCTAGGCCTGCTCTTGGCCGGAAAGGCAGCGTCAGCGCCCGCCGGGGCCATCCGCGCCGCCATCGAGGCCGAGCGCCCATCCGCACCCGTTCGCATGCGCGTGACGGGGATCACGGTTCCCCATCACTTGCTCGCCGCAGACCTCATCGCGCGCGGCTTCTGGGCCACGGGCAGGCAGGACTGGAAGCGTGTCGTCATCCTCTCGCCCGACCATTTCGGCGCGTCGCGCACCCCGCTGGCCGTCGTCGCCGGCGATCTCCCGACGCTCTTCGGTTCCGTTCCTGCCGACACGCGCGCCATCCGTCGCCTGCTGAAGGACAGGGCGATGTTCTCCACCACGGCCCATCTCGCGCGCGAGCATGGGATCAATGCCGTTACGCCCTTTGTGAAGCACTTCTTCCCGAAGGCCCGCGTCGTCGCCATGGCGGTATCCCCCTTTGCAGGCCCCGCCGAACTCGATCGCGCCATGCCAGCGCTGCGCCGCCTGCTCGATCAGGATACGCTCGTCATCCAGTCGACGGACTATTCCCACGACCTGCCGCTGGCGCGCGCCGTCCTCAATGACCAGCAGACCATGAATGTCATCGCGGCAGGCATTCCGTCTGCTGTCTTTGGCCTGAAGCCGGTCGAGCATCTCGATGCGCAAGGCGCACAGTACCTCCAGATGCGCCTCCAGGCCGAGGCCTTTGCCGCAGCACCCGTGATCATCGCCAACCGCAACTCTGCGGAATATGGTTCAAGCCGCAAGGTCACCACGAGCTATCTCGTCAAGGCCTGGGGCCCCGACGCGGCTTCCCTTGGCGCCCTGCGCTTCGCCGATCAGGCCGTGACGATGTTCGCCGGTGACACGATGACCGGGCGCTATTTCGCACCACTCCTCGCGCGCAGTGACGTGCGCAAGTCGGTCCTGCGCGAGATCCTCGCCGTGACCCGCAACGCGCCGCTCGTCGTGAACCTCGAAGGCGTGATGCCGGACCTGCCTGTGCAGGGCATGCCCGCCTCAAGGCTTGTCATGGAACCCGTCATCGCCTTGCCTTTGCTGAAGCAGGCCAATGTGCAGGCCGCAAGCCTCGCCAACAATCACGCATTCGATCTGGGGCAGGATGGCTTCGAGGCAACGCGGCGTACCCTCGAGGCCGGCGGCATCAAGCCCATCCCGCAGTCGGCAACGGCAGCCGTCAACGGCCTGCACATCGTGGCCCTGAATTTCGTGCAAGGCCGCGGCGCCCCCGATGCCCCCCTCACGCAGGACGCCGACATCGAGGCGATCTGCCGAAACAAGGCGACCCCGCCGCTTGTGGCCATGGTTCACTGGGGCAGGGAATACACGCGCAGCGCCGGACCCGCGGAGCAGGCGATCGCGCGCCGTCTCCAGCGCTGTGGTGTGCAGGCCGTCATCGGTGCCCACAGCCATCAGGCTTCCACCCGCATGGAGGCAGTGGATGGCGGCCGGATGCTGATGGTCTACTCGCTCGGCAACTTCCTCTTCGACCAGAAATTCGAAGGGGTGGCGGGCGCGCTGCTCGAAGTCCGGGTCTTCCGGCAGGGCACTTTTGCCGCGCGCCTCGTGCCGGTCCGCAACTTCTTTGCCGTAGCCCACGCGAAAAACCGCCACGCGGTTGGTAGACCGGACTGACACGGATGGCTGGAAAGCCTGGCCTCTTCTGCTAGGATCGGAGCCTTCGGGGATGGATGGGGCAGGCAATGGGGAAACTCAGGGCATTGGCGGTGATT
The DNA here is from genome assembly GCA_036840015.1 of Micropepsaceae bacterium. Classification (GTDB taxonomy): domain Bacteria; phylum Pseudomonadota; class Alphaproteobacteria; order Micropepsales; family Micropepsaceae; genus SZUA-430. The sequence goes on along the minus strand of DAISVV010000035.1, from coordinate 1,236 downwards.
GCGACTGGGCTTGCGGCGGGCGTGGGCCTGACCGTTGGACTTTCGTGGCTGCCGTCCGGGCGCGACGCCGCCCCGCCGTCTGCCGCCCCTAACGCCGCCCCCCAGCCGGTTGCCGTTGCCGCGGCAGGCCAGCCACAGGCGTGCGGCCCGGCCAAGGGTGTCCCCGTTATTGACGAAACGCCGCTGCTGCGCGTCGAGCAGGGCAACCACGCAGGCCTGATCGCCACCATGGCCGCGGCATCGAATGGCTCCACGCTCGTCACCGGCGGTTGGGACAAGACGGTCCGCATCTGGAGCCTTGCGACACCCGACGGCAAGCCCCGCACCGAACCCAGGCTGCGCGACATTCTCTCTGTTCCCGTAGGCCCGGGTCGCACCGGCGAAGCCCGCGCCGTCGCCATCTCGCCCGACGAAAGCCTCGTGGCCGTCGCCGGACGCATGGCCTCCGAGCGCAACCCCGAGGCCGAACGCATCTATGTCTTCGACACCCTCACCGCACGCATCGCCGTGGTCCTGCCGTTGGCAAGCCAGGTGGCCTCGCTGGCCTGGTCGCCCGATGGAAGGCACCTCGCGGCAGGCACCGACAGCGGATCCGTGGGCCTGTGCGTCTGGTCGACCGGCAACTGGAAACTCGCGGGCCACGACAAGGCCTATGGGGGCCCGATCCGAGGTCTCTCCTTCAGCGCCGATGGTCGCCTGGCCGTGACCAGCCTCGACGGCCGCCTGCGAATCTACGAGGGCGCCTTCGCATCGCCCGCGCGGCGTCACGACTATCCCGCCGCCACCGCCGCACAGCAACCTGGTGGCGTCGCCTTCTCGCCCAAGGGCAACTACCTTGCTGTCGGCTTCTATGGCGCGCCCTTCGTCTCGCTCCACGACGCGGCCAACCCTGACACCACTGTGCGCCTGCAACCCGATGCGACCGGCGGCGTTCATCCCTTTGTTGCCTGGTCACGTGACGGAAAGCGCGTCCATGCCGCCGGCGCCGCCCTGCCCGTGGCCGGGTCGGTGAAGTCGAAGACCGTCATCCAGTCATGGGCCGCAAGCCAGGCCCAGCCGCTCGCCGCCCTTGGCGCCACGGCCGCAGTCCGGCAGCTCGTCGACGGGGGCGACGGCCCCCGACCCGGGCAAGCGGGCCAGCCCGGGCCGGGGCAAGCGCAGGCGAGCCCCCCCCGCGGCAATGACGGCCGAGGGGCCGAAGGGGACCGCGGCGAGCGCGGCCAGCAGGCAGCAGTT
>DAISVV010000034.1:15670-18224 GCA_036840015.1 Micropepsaceae bacterium | reverse complement strand
GGGCGCCTGCGCGCTCGCACTCATGGCGGCACAGGGCACGGCGCACGCCCAGGAGGCACCCAAGCCATCGTCAACCTAAGCCCTGGCGTCCGCCACTGCCGAAATGGTGACGGTGACAGCGCGAACGCGCGCCGAGCAGGCACGCGACGTGCCAGGGGCCGTCACGGCCATCACAAGCCAGCAGAAGGAAAACCTGGTCGTCGACGGCATGCAGGATTATGTGCGCCAGGTGCCCGGTGCGACGCGCGTCAGTTCGGGCCCGGAGTACCTGAACGACTTCTCGAGGCGCGGGCAGGGCGGTGGCCGCCTCGGTTTCTCCGAGACAGCAACCGGCATCTTCAAGGACGGTCATTATGCAGCCGGTGGCGGTTTTGGCGGCCGCTCGCTCAATCGTCTCGACCTGCTTGACCTCGAGCGCCTCGAAGTGATGCGCGGCCCGCAAGGGGCGCTCTACGGACGCAACTCCGTGGGCGGTGCCGTCAATGTGATCACGAATGCGCCCTCGGACATCTTCAGCATCTATGGAAAGCTCGGCTGGCAGGATACAGAGCGCACGGGCTTCGAAGGCGTCATCAACACACCGGTGCTTGACGATGTTCTGAACCTGCGGGTGGCCGGCTTGATCGACGACCAGAATGGCGGCTCGGTCCTCAATCTCACGACGGGCAACACGGTCGACAGGCGCAGCTTTAATGGCGCGCGCGTGGCACTCGGGGCAGAGCCCTCGCAGGATGCCAGTGTGCGCATCACCTTCGAGCATTACGACAGCAAGTCGCCCGGCTTCTCGAGCCTCGGCTATCGCGCGACGGCGCCTGCAGGTGCGGGTGGTTTCGTGATTGATCCGGACATCTACACCCGCAGCTTCATGAACCGCGAGGGATACGCGGATGTCCGCGAGGACTCCATGTACATCTCCGGCCAGTTTGACGCCGGCTTTGCGAATGTCTCGCTGAAGTGGAACCACCGCGCACGTGACGCCGCCCGGACCAATGAGGACCTGGATCACTTCAACGGCAATGCAGGCTATACGATCAACGGTCAGGTGATCGATCTCGCGGCAGCCCAGACAGAGGACTTCATGCGCTCCGGTGCAGAACTGTTCCTCTCATCCAAGGGCGAGACGCGGCTGCGTTGGCTCGTGGGCGTGGAGGCGCAGGCATACGAGTATGATGTCACCAACAACACGGGGGGCCTTTGTCCGGCCTATGCCGATGCCGGTGCGCCCGTCTTTGTTGCGGGTTGCAATCCGGGCGGCGGCGTGACCGCAAATCCGGACTCCGGCCCCCTGGGTGTCGCCTTGACGGCCACGCAGGTTGGCACGGCCCTTTCTACGGCGCGCCAGAACCTGAACAACGATGCATTTACGGAACAGTTGAAGTCATACTCGCTGTTTGGCTCGCTCGACTACGATCTGACGGATGACGTTACGCTCGGTATCGAGGCGCGCCTCCAGCAGGATAACAAGGACTATCAGTTCCAGCGCTATTCCGATGACCCGCTCGCCTATTTCGGTCCGGGAGCCGTGCCCACGGGCCGGTTGGCCGAAATCCTGGTGCTGGGCCAGCCTGCGCAGTTCTGTCCCCCTTCGATCTCCGGCACGCCGGACTGTGTCGCCGATGGGGGCATTAGCCGCGACACACTGCGCTTCGACCAGGGCGCGTCGTGGACCCGCCTGACACCGGCTGCGACGTTGAAGTGGGACATCAACGCCACCGACACCGGCTACGCCCGCTTTGCCACCGGCTTCCGTCCGGGCGGCTACAACAATACGCCGCCAAACGGGCTGCCGAGGGCAGATCTTGAGGCGCTCATCGCCTATGATCCTGAGTACGCCTATTCCTATGAGGTGGGCTGGAAAGGACGCCTGCTCAGCATCGTTTCCCTCGACATCGCAGCGTATTACACTGAAACCAAGGACATCCAGGTTGTGACCGCCCCATCGGCGGCGTCACGCGGCCTGCTCCTCGACAATGCCGGCAACGCGCATTCCTGGGGCATCGAGGCTGAGGCAAGGACCAGGTTCGACGTGGGTCCGGGACGGATGTTCCTGACTGTCAGCGCCGCCACGCAGGACGGCCAGTTCGAGCCTGGAACGTCGATCCTGATTGACACGAACGGAGACGGCGTTCCCGATGTCGTCGACCTGAACGGCAAGCAGGTACCGCGCATGCGCGACATCCAGATGGCAGCCTCCGCCGCCTACTTCATCCCGCTGTGGGAGGGTGTGAGCGCTCAACTCGCCGGAAGCATGCAGACAGCCTATGGCGGCTTCGAGAATGCCGACAACTCGCGCGGGTTTGACGGCTACACGCTCTACGATGCGCGCCTCGGCCTCGCGACCGACATGTGGCGGCTCTCGGTTTTCGGCCGCAACCTGTCCGACGAAACCTATCGGCTGCAGAATGTGCTGTCGAACGACTACTACAACGAGCCGCAGATGTTCGGCGTCGAGTTGTCCTTCCGGAAATAGTCCCGGAGATACGGGCGTAGCGCTGGTCATCCTCCTGCAGCCTGCGCCGCCTGCGCCGCCCGGCAACCCCCGGGCGGCGTCTTT
>DAISVV010000034.1:1482-15570 GCA_036840015.1 Micropepsaceae bacterium | reverse complement strand
AGGGCCATGCGCCGGTTCATGTAGGTCACGCGCAATTCCTCCATCCGGTGACAAGGGACTTCCTCGAAATGCTATAACGTACGGCCAGCGCCGGGGGATCACGTGCTTCCGGGCAATACGCCCCGGACAGGGCATTGCGGGCCGCACGGGGACAAGATGACGCGACAGACGGGCACCAGGACGCAGGCAATTTCCGCAGCCGAGGCCCGGCACATTGCGTTGCGGGCGCAGGGCTTTGGACCACCCGGCCCCCCTCCTGGCCGCAGCGACCTTCTCGCGGGCATCAGGCAACTCGGCGTTCTCCAGCTCGACAGCGTGAATGTCCTGGTCCGATCGCACTATCTGCCCCTGTTCTCGAGGCTGGGGGCCTATGACCGCGAACTGCTGGACCGGCTGGGCTCGAAGGCCCCCCGTGCCCTCGTCGAATACTGGGGACATGAGGCATCGCTGCTGCCCGTCGAGACCTGGCCGCGCCTGCGCTGGCGCATGGACGAGGCGCGCGCGGGACGTGGCATATGGACCGGGATCGCAGCCTTCGCACGCGAGCGCGCGGCGTTCGTCCGGCGTATCCATGACGAGGTGCGCGACCGTGGACCCATCGCGGCCGGCGAACTGTCCGTCGGCACGAAACCCTCCGGCGCCTGGTGGGGCTGGAGCGAGGCCAAGCGTGCGCTCGAATATCTCTTCTGGGTCGGCGACCTCACCTCGGCGGGAAGGCGCGGCTTCCAGCGCCTCTATGACCTGCCTGAGCGCGTTTTGCCCGCCCGCATCCTGGCCCAGTCCGAACCCACCCGCGCCGAGGCGCAAGCCCATCTCCTGCGCCTGGCCGCCCGCGCCTGCGGCGTCGCGACCTCGCAGGACCTGCGCGACTACTTCCGCCTGCCGGTCGATGATGCGAAGGCAAGGCTCGCCGAACTCGTCGAGGCCGGCGACCTGCAGCCCGTCTCTGTTGAAGGCTGGAAACACCAGGCCTATCTCGCGCGCGGTGCGCAGGCAGGTCCCGTCGCCGCATCGTCTCTCCTTTCACCCTTCGACTCCCTGATCTGGTGTCGCCCGCGCACGGAACGCCTTTTCGGCTTCCATTACAGGCTGGCCTTCTACACCCCGCGCGCACAGCGCAGCCACGGCTACTACGTCATGCCCTTCCTTCTGGGTGACAGGCTTGTCGCACGCGTGGACCTCAAGGCCGACAGGCTGGCCAGCACCCTGCGCGTCGAGGCCGGTCACGCCGAACCGGGCGAGGACATGGCCGAAATAGCCACGGCATTGGCGCCAAGGCTGGCTACGCTGGCCGGCTGGCTGGGGCTCGAAACCGTGAAGGTCGCCGCTCGTACCCGCCTGGGCGTGGCGCTCAGCCGCGCGACGCGCACAGCAGGTTCAATCCTTGCCAGTGCATGAACGCCCGGGGGCCGGTGCAAGGAAAACTCAACCTCTTGCGTAACAGGACTTTCATCGCTTCCGGTCCATAGTGGGTGCAAAGACCCCGGACCCCCGTGACATGACCAAGCGCATCCTCATTGCCGACGACGACCTCCTGCTCAGGGAGTTACTCATCGCGCGCCTTGAAGGCACGGGGTTTGTCCACGATGTCGCAGCCGATGGGGCCGAGTCGCTGGCGAAGGCAAGCCGGGGAAACTTCGATCTTCTCCTGCTGGCCCTGCGGATGCCCCGGATTGAGGGCCTTCAGGTTCTCGAAGGCATCCGCGCCAACCCGCAGCTCCGGCAGCCGCGCGTCATCGTGCTGACAGCCTCGCGCAGCGACGCCGACATTGCCGAAGCCGAACGCCTGGGCGTCGACAGCTACCTGTCGAAGCCGGTTGACATCGAGCGCCTCTTCGAGCGCATCAGCATCGTGCTCGACCCCGACAGCGCCGAGGCGCGCAAGACCTGGCTGGTCGAGGACTACTCCGAGGAAGACTTCGTCCTGCGGTCCTGAACCTTCAGGCAGCACCGCCTCGCACCTGACATCCGGCAGTTGCGCCTTCACGCCTGCCGGCTGAAAAATGAAGCACGTGCAGACCTCTCCGCGCATCAGGCCCACGGTCTGATTGACATGCGCAATTAAATACGAAAGCCTCCTCAGGCATCCTGACTGCCTGAACGTGCCAAGGGGCTGTCCTCATGTCGCTCGAAAGGGCCGCGATCGCGGCCAACCGCTTCGGGTTCGGCGCAACGCCGGGCCTGCTTCAGAAGATCAAGTCGGATCCGCGCGGCTGGTTGCTCGAGCAGATCGCGCGGGATGTTCCCGTTCCGCCACCCATCGCAAGCCTGCCGCCGACCGGTGCGGACCACCTGGCCCTTCACCTTGTCCGCAGGCCGGCGCTCCCGCGCGAGGGCTACGGCAAGGATGAACAGCGTCAGCCCGCGATGGAACCCCGCATGCCGGGTCAGCAAGGCGCCGGCATGTCGGGTGAGGCGGGACAGGGGCTTGAACTGATCGCCCGGATGCGAACCGCAAGGATGAGCGCCGCGCTCGCTGCCCGGTTCGAGACCGCGATCCAGACGGCGTCCCCCTTTCGCGAAAGGCTGGTGCACTTCTGGTCAAACCACTTCGTCGTCTCCGCGGCAAAGGCCACGGCGTTTGCCATGCCGGCCTCGTTCGAGCGTGATGTGGCGCGAAAGCATGTGGGTCACCGCTTCGAGGCCATGCTGGTCGCTTCGACGAAGCATCCGGCCATGCTGTTCTATCTCGACAACTACCTGTCGATCGGTCCCAACTCGCAGTGGGCCCGCGACCCGTCACGCGTTCCTGTCGTGTCTCAGGGGGTCGGTCGTCCCCAGGGGCTCAACGAGAACCTGGCGCGCGAGATCCTCGAGTTGCATACCATTGGCGTGAACGGTGGCTACACCCAGGCCGATGTCACGAACTTCGCCAAGGTCATCACAGGCTGGCGCTACGATCTTCGCCAGCGCCGCGCGGGTGACCTCGCAGCCGTCGCCCGCAAGAGCGCAGACGACGTCTTTTATTTCAACGCCGCAGCGCATGAGCCGGGCCCCCAGGTAGTGCTGGGAAAGACCTATGCAGGTGACGGCGTCGAGAAGGGCCTGTCAGTGCTGCGCGATCTCGCGCGCCTTCCCCAGGTGGCTGAACTTGTGGCCCGGAAACTCGCGCGCCACTTCATCGCCGATGAACCACCCGCTGCTGCTGTTGCATCACTCGCGCGCGCCTTTCGTGACAGCGACGGCGACCTGCCCAGCGTCTATCGTGCGCTGGTCGAGGCGCCCGAGGCGTGGGACCCCTCCCTGCGCAAGACCAAGCGACCGGAGGAGTTCCTGGTCTCGACCATGCGCGCCCTCGGCGGACCAAAGCTCGAAGGCGCCCACCTGCTTCGCTTGCTCCAGCAGATGGGCCAGCCCGCCTTCTCGCCGTCAGGGCCCGACGGCTGGCCCGACAATGGCGCCTTCTGGTCAGGCGCCGACGCCTTGTGGAAGCGCATCGAATGGGCAACGCTTGCTGCCGAGCGTCAGGCGCCAGCGCGCCCTGATCCGGCAGCCCTCGCCATTGATGTCCTCGGTCCGCTCGTGAGCGAGAAGACGCTGGCCGAGATCCGTCGTGCCGAGAGCCCGGAGCAGGGCCTCGCCCTTTTTCTGGTCAGTCCCGAATTCATGAGGAGATGAACCATGTCTCTCTTTGATCGCCGAAAGGTCCTTGCCGGCATCGGCACCGCAACCTTCATCGCAGCATCAGGTGCGCGAGGCGCGATGGCCAGCACCGCAACGGCCGGCAGCAAGCTTGTCGTCGTGTTCCTGCGCGGTGGGATGGACGGTCTGCATGTCTTCCCCGCTTACGCAGACCCGGACTTTGTGCGCGAGCGGCGGGGCCTCGCAACGCCGGGGCCCGGCCAGGCCGGAGGCTGGCTCGCGGTCGACGGGTTCTTGGGGATTGATCGCCTGGTGCCGCAGATGCGCGACATGTAAGTGTCGCGTGAGATGCTGCTGGTCCATGCCATCGCGTCGCCCCATCGCTCCCGCTCCCACTTTGACGCCCAGCACCTGCTCGAGAACGGAACCACGGCACCCTACGGTGCGGATACGGGCTGGCTCAACAGGGCCCTGGTCGGATTGCCTTCACGTGGGCGCGACATCGGCGTCTCGGTCACAAGCTCGATGCCGGTGATGATGCAGGGGCCTGCCATGGTGACCAACTGGTCGCCCTCCGCGCTGCCGCAGCCAAATGCCGAACTGCTTGACCGCCTTGGCAGCCTGTACGAGACCGACATACCACTCAGGGAAGCGCTCGAGAACGCCAAGGCAGCCAATGCCGCCGTACTCGAGCGTGCGGGCACGGGCTTTCCATCCTTGCTGCGCGCAGCAGCAAGCTTCCTCAACTCCCCGACAGGGCCGCGGGTCGCCTTCCTCGAACTGGGCGGCTTTGACAGCCACGCAAACCAGAATGCCCAGCTGGGCGCCCTCCAGCGAAACCTCAAGGCGATCGACGAAGGCGTTGCCGCCTTCAGGAAGGCGATGGGCGCCGAGTGGTCGCGCACGGCCATCCTCTTTGTGACCGAGTTCGGTCGCACCGTGGCGATGAACGGATCGAACGGGACCGATCACGGGACAGCCGGTGCGGCGTTCCTCATGGGTGGTGCCGTCAACGGTGGGCGTGTGATCGCGGACTGGCCGGGCCTGAAGCCCGCCCAGCAGCTCGAAGGACGCGACCTCAAGCCCACGGCCGACCTGCGCGCCCTGTTCAAGGCCGTGTTGCGCGACCACCTGGGCGTTCCGCCCGAACGGCTTGAGCGGGAAATCTTCCCGTCAAGCAACATGGCGCGACCGTTCGACAGTCTCTTCAGGCGCACGTGAGGCAGAAGCACATGAACAGGAAAGCCTGGCTGATTTTCACTCTTGCGCTGGGAAGCGCCACACCATCCGCGGCGCAGATGCAGCAGGAGGACGGGATCACGCTCGAGCAGCTGCGAACCCTCCGCGAGGCCCAGTTCGCCCGCCTCGACACGGACGGATCCGGCTCACTCTCGCGCACCGAAGCCGCCGGAAATCTTGGAATGCGCCCGGGCACGGCCCCGCAGGGTGGAGACGACGCGGCATTCCTGATTGCCGACCTTGACTTCAGCGGTGGCCTCTCGCGCACCGAGTTCGTCGAGGCGCCGATCCCGCTGCTGGCAAGCATCGACGCCAACATGGACAGCCGCATCACGCAGGAAGAGATCGCGCAGGCACGCGGCGCCAGGGGCGGGCGTCGCAACTAGCCCTGGCGTACCGCGCGTTTCGGCTACAGACTTGTCGTCGCCGCGTGGCAACGGCACGAAAGCGACTTGCGGCAGGCCACAGCCAGCAACGTGCACCCGTCTTCTCAGTGTGCAAGTTTGTCCTGGCTCAGCGCCTTCTCGTCGAAGCGGAAGACGATCCCGGGATCGAACTTCAGGTGCTTCGTGTCCTTGTCGGCATAGTTGTTGACCGACAGGAGATGCCGGATGATGTTGAGCCGCGCCAGCTTCTTGCGATCCGCCTTCACCACATGCCAGGGCGCGTCTTCATGGCTGGTGCTCACGAGCATCGCATCGCGCGCATCGGAATAGGCACTCCACTTGCGGATGGCGGCCGCATCGATCGGGCTGATCTTCCACTGCTTCAGGGGATTGCGGCGCCGCTCGGCCAGCCGTTCCTTCTGCTCCTCCTTCGAGATGTCGAGATAGTACTTGAACAGCCGGATGTTCGAGCGCACGAGCATGGATTCAAAGCGCGGCGCCTCCTGCAGGAACAACTTGTACTCCGCATCCGTGCAGAAGCCCATCACGCGCTCGACGCCGGCCCTGTTGTACCAGGAGCGGTTGAACAGCACGAACTCCCCGCCGGCCGGCAGGTGTGCGGCATAACGCTGGAAGTACCAGGACGACCGGTCACGGTCGCTCGGCTTGCTGAGGGCCACCACGCGCGTCTCTCGCGGGCTGAGGTGCTCGACGATGCGCTTGATGGTGCCATCCTTGCCGGCGCCGTCCCGCCCTTCGAGCACGACGGCCACGCGCTCTCCATTGGCAATCAGCGTGCGCTGGAACTTCACAAGCTCGATCTGCAGCTCGACCAGCTGTTTCTCGTAGGCGCTGTCGGACAGTTTCTGCCCGGGCTCGGACCGCTTCATGAAGACCCCGCCAGCGTCAGGCGCGCACCAGCAGCGACTCGGCGATCTTGCCTTGCACGATGCCAAGCGCCCTGGCCACGTGCAGCGTCAGCAGGATCCCGATCAGGCCGACGATCACGACCGCCACCAGTCCCGGCGGTGTGTTCAGCAGCGCATCGATGTCGGGGCGCGCATCGACGCGGATATGATCCTCGCCCGTCGCGAGCTGGTGGATGCCCCCCGCAATCAGGGCGCCCGACGTCACACCGAGCGCGACCGAGAGCGTGAAGTAGATCACGCCAAGCGGCAGCATCAGGAGCATGTAGAGCATGGACCCCCACGTGCGGGCATCGGTCAGGGCATGGCTGATCCGGGCCCACAACGTGCCCTCGTTGTCCTTCAAAGGCATGCGCCGCGGCATGCGCACGCCAAGGAGCGTCTCGACGATGCGGCCCTCCACCCAGCTGATCACCCGGACCGAGCCGACGAACAGCAGGAAGAACGGCACGCCGATGATCAGGATCGCAAGGCCGAGCGACAGGCTGAGCCCCGTGACTACCCACGTGAAGTAGAAGATGCCGGTCGCCAGCGACAGCAGCATGTAGATCAGCGCGCCATAGGCCGCCGGATCGACAAGCACACCGAAGAACCCCGGACCCTTTTGGGCCTCGCTGTCCTCTTCGCGCGCCGGAAACGGACTGTTCGTGGCCTTTTCCATGGTGATGTACTCCTCGGCCACCTCGCGTGGCGATCCATAGGTTTCAATGATGCGGGCAAGCATCTGCTGCTCGGTTTCACCTTCGCCGGCAGCATGCTCCGCGCGCAGGTACTCCTCCGCGTCCGCCAGCGCATCCATCACCAGCGCCGCCGGCTGTCCTTTCAGGCAGGCCTTGAGGGCCTGCAGGTAGGACGCAATGGTCTGCGGCATCGGGTCGTTGGGCAAGGGCTCAGCCATTGTCGTGCCTCACGTTGCCGCCTTCAGGTTCGATCAGTGAATCCACGAAGCCGCGCAAGTCCACCCACACCTCGCGCCAGGCCGCCAGTGCGGCCCGGCCTTCCGGCGAAATCGCATAATAGCGCCGCGGCGGCCCGGAAGCAGAAACCTCGACCCGGCTCGACAGGAGCCCCGTCGCATGGAGAGACCGGAGTACCGGATAGATGGCGCCCTGCTTGAGGAACGAAGCTCCACCAGCCTTTGCTGTGATTTCCTTCGCAATCTGGTAGCCGTACATTTCCTCTCCCGACCGGTTGAGCAGGGCCAGCAGCACCATGGCCGCAATGCCGCCATGGAGCTCCTTGCGGAATTTCTTCAGGTGTACGTCTGTCGCACTCACGCGTTTCTCCCGCAGGGTTGCCCCGGCGCAGTCCACCTTGAAGAAGCTACCCCCTCGGTATCATGCACATCAATATAGTACGAACATAATACTAGCAAAGCCCTACCGGCCACGGGTTCTCCTGGATCACGAAATCGTGTCCCGGGCGCAACCAGCCGCAGATCATTTACGCAGGAACCCGCAGATTTCTTGACGCCGCGGACCGAAACATTACCTTGTTTGTCAGGTCTGCAGCTCTCAAGGGGGGAGGGGCGGTGCATCTCCTGAACATCGCCAGCCGCATGGCTGGGGCCGTCATGCTGTGCGTCCTTCTGGCCGCAGGGACCGGCGCCGCATGGGCGCAGAACGCAGGAACTGCGATCAAGGTCACCCGCGACGCCTGGAGCGAGGCCGACGAGCGCGGCTACATCGAATTCATCGAAGCCATCGGCAACTCGCGGTGCAACACGATCGACCGCTGCATGAAGAGTGCCGCCAACCCCTTCGCCAAGTCCGACCCGCCGGGCGTCTACTGGGCCGCCGACTGCGCCGACCTGCCGTACTTCCTGCGTGCCTATTATGCCTGGAAGCGGGGCTTGCCGTTCTCCTACATCTCAGCCGTCTCGCCGCGCAACCGGACACGCGACATCCGCTACACATCGGGCGGCAACACGATCAGCGCCCGCCGCGACGTCATCACCGGAAGCGCAACCGGACCCGGTCTGATGACCGACCTGCGCAACGGGATCTCCTCGGCCATGTTCCGCCTGCACCCCGACATGGAGGAAACCGACCTCTACCCCGTGCGCATCGACCGCAAGGGATTGAAGCCCGGCACCGTCCTCTATGATCCCAACGGTCATGTCGCCGTCGTCTACAAGGTCGAGGATGACGGTCGCGTGCTGTTCATGGACGCGCACCCCGACAACTCCCTGACCCGCGGCACCTACGGCAAGAAATTCGTGCGCTCTTCGCCGGGCATGGGCGCAGGCTTCAAGAACTGGCGTCCCTTGCGCCTTGTAGGCGCGACGCGCGCGGCCGACGGCACGCTGCTCGGCGGACGCATCGAGTTCACGCGCAACGCCGAGCTTTCCGACTTCTCCACCGAGCAGTTCTTCGGCACGCTCGCGCGGCCCGAGGACCGCGCGTGGCAGACCGGCCAGTTCATGATCGAGGGACAGGCTGTCGACTACTACGACTATGTCCGTGCCCGGATGGGTGGCGGCTCGCTGACCTTCGAGCCGCTGCAGGAAGTGCGCAACATGGTGCGCGCCAATTGCGAGGACCTGCGCTACCGCGCCGAGGCGGTTGACCTGTCGGTTCGCGCGGGCATCCAGAACAAGCCGCAGCCCGCGCGCCTGCCTGTCAACATCTACGGCACCGAGGGCGAATGGGAAGAGTTCTCCACCCCCTCGCGCGACGCCCGCCTGAAAGCCTCGTTCCTCGAACTGTTCGAGCAGGTCCAGCGCTTCATCGAGTGGCACGCCGAAGGTGACAGGCGCGTCAGGTTCCAGGGTGGCATGCTCGCCCCCGCGCTGCTGAAGGCCTACGAGGAAGAGGCCGCCACCTGCACGCTCTCCTATGTCCGCTCGAACGGCACGCCGGCGCAGCTCACCTATGAGCAGATGCGCCAGCGCCTCTTCCAGATGTCCTTTGATCCCTATCACTGCATCGAGCGCCGCTGGGGCGCAACCGACCCGGCCGAGCTCGCCAGCTGCCGTGACGGTGACGTGAAGCGGGCGTGGTACGCAGCCCAGCAGGGCCTGCGCAACCAGATCGAACGGACCTACGACGCGCGCATGGACTTCACGCTTGCAGAGCTTCAGCAGCCCGGTCCCGGCAAGGGCGTGGGCGCTGCGCCCGACATCGACGTCCGGCGCTACCTGAAGCTGGTCACAGAGCGCCAGGCAAAGGCCGTACCACCACGTCCCCGTATCGCCCCGGCGGTGTCGTCGACCGGCGCCCGCGCGCAGCAGTAGCAACTCTCTCCTCGCGCGGGAGAACGCGGCCCGCGCCTCTCGCGCCCGGGTTGCATTCAAGCCTCGAATCTCGCAGCCCCGCGCGGCTTTCGTCTTAGCACCGCGCCGCTGAGGCGCTACGATGCGCCCGCCCGTAGAAGGGGCCCCGGCACTACGGATGAAGGAGCGTTTCATGGCACGCAAGACCTTGGCAAGACTTGCATCTGTCACGAGCCTCCTCGTCGCGATGCAGGGCCTTCCCGCCGTCGCGGGGCCCTCCCTGTCCACTTCATCCGTCTTCGCCATCTCGCTTTCGAGCTGGGCCGATATCGTCGAGCGCGTCTCGCCCGCAGTGGTCAGCGTCACCAACGCCAAGGGCCTCGGCTCGGGCTTCGTCATTGACCAGAGCGGCTATATCGTCACAAACAACCACGTGATGTCGGGCCTGAACGAGGCAGAGGTCCGTTTCTCGGACGGCAACAAGTACAAGGCGCGCCTCATCGGCCGTGACGAGGCTACCGACATCGCACTTCTGAAGGTCGACGCCCCGCGCAAGTTCCAGGCCCTCAGGTTCTATGACGACACGCGCGTGCGCGTCGGCGACCTCGTTCTTGCGGTCGGCAATCCTTTCGGCCTGAACGGGACGGTGACCGCCGGCATTCTCTCTGCGCGCGGCCGCGATGAAGTCGGCAGTGGCCAGTTCACCGACTACCTGCAGCTTGATGCCGCCATCAATCCCGGCAACTCGGGCGGCCCCACCTTCGACGACAGCGGCCGCGTGATCGGCATGAATACGCTCGGTCGCGCCGGCAGCGGTATCGGCTTTGCCATTCCCGCCACCACCATCATGCGCGTGGTCGAGGACCTGAAGCAGGGCAGGGCGGTGCAGCGCGGCTATCTCGGTGTCCAGATCGAGAGCCTCACCGATGAAGGCGCCAAGGCGCTGGGCCTGCAGAACACGAATGGCGCGCTCGTCACCGGCGTGGTGGCAGGCAGTCCCGCCGAGCAGGCCGGCATCCGCCGCGGTGACGTGATCCTCAAGATCAACGGCCAGGCCGTGAAGGACAACAGGGAACTCGCCCGCAAGATTGCAGCGCTGGATGTCGGACAGACGGCAACCTTCACCATCTGGCGCGAGAATGCGACGATCACAATCAAGGTCACGGCAGCACGGCGCGACCAGGCGCTGTCCTACAACACGCAAGGCCAGGGCCTTCAGCCGACATCGATCGGCCTTGCCCTGCAATCCATCACCGACACCGTGCGCGAGGACTTCCGTCTCGGCAAGGGCGTGGGCGGGGTCCTCGTCATGGGCATCGATCCGGCCAGCGACGCGGCCACGCGCAACTTCGGGCCCGGCGACAGGATCGTGGCCGTCGGCAGTGTCGAGGTATCCTCCCTCGCCGACGTGAACCTGGCTCTCGAAAAGGCAAAGGCCCTCAACCGTGACAGCGTCCTGCTGTTCGTCGTGAAGGCCAACGGCGAAAGCCGCCAGGAGACCGTCAGGTTCGCAAAACCCTGAGGCTTGCCGCCCTAGTGCGCCATCAGCACATTCGATGACGGCGAACCGGCATCGGCAACGGGGACATCCTCGCCCGACGGCGTCTTGAACTGGTCAAGCGCGCGGATCTCGTCGAGCGTGACAAACTTGTAGCCTTCCGCCACCAGCACCGGCAGCATGGTGCTGACCATCCGCACCGTACGCTCGCGGATGTCATGCATCAGCACGATGCCCCCGCGCTTGCGGGCGATCTCGCGCATGTAGCCCTTGCCGCACATGTCCGGCGTCCAGTCACGCGACCAGCAATCCCAGTCGGCCGAAGCCCTGACCTCGCCCTCGTCATCGAAGGACGTCTCGCCGCCAATGTCCCAGTAGACCGGGCCGACATACTTCTTCAGCACGGGATCGGCATTCAGGACATCGGCATGGACCCGCCGCCAGACGCCATAGGGCGCGCGGAAGTAATAGCCTTGACCGCTGCCGGCATGCACGCTGATCAGCGCATCGGTGCGACCGATCTGGTCAACCAGCAGCTCGGGACTGGCCGCATAGCGTCGTCCAAGCTGCGCATGATTGTAGGAATGGTTGGCGACAACATGCCCCTCGCGCACCATCCGCGCGATCAGCACGTCGTGGTGACGGGCGCGCGTTCCAAGCACGAAGAACGTGGCCTTGATGTTGTTTTCGGCCAGGACATCAAGCAGCTCCGCGGTGAAGGCCGAAGGTCCGTCGTCGAATGTCAGGGCCAGTGTCTTCGTACCCACAAGCCCCGACGAGCGGATGTTGGTCGGCTGGAAATAGGCGTTGGCGTTTTCCACGCGCGTCGTGGGAACGGCCAGGAAAACCATGGCCAGGATGATCACCGCCACGGCCGCCGGCGCGGACGCCAGAACCTTCGAACGCATACCGGCTTTCCCCCAATCACACGGTGCCGCAACAGCCATGGAGTTCACCGGATCGGCCGCGCGGAAACAAGGGCCTGCAGCATTCCCCTGTCGGCAAGGCACCGGGCCGCAAGCGCCGGCAGCAGGCGTCGCAAACAGGCGGAAAACAAGGGTTTTGGCGCATCCGGCCTCTTGGGAAGTCCCACACCGGCGGGGCGAGACTGCATCCAAGAATTGGTTTGGTCCGTGTCAATTCTGCCGTCGGGCGCGCAAGCCGGGAGCGCACAGGCACCTTGCAGGCGAATGCAGGCCGACCGAGAACACCCGGCAGGCGAAAGCTGGGCTTAACCATGTGCCCATGACGGGCAATCGCCTCTGGCGGGAAAAGGGTCAGCACACGCCCCGATCAGCGAAACGTGATCGCATCGCCGATTGCGGCAGCGACGCGATATCCTTACTAATTCATCAGGCCTTTGCGGTATCAACTGCGCGTGTGCGCAGCCGTGGGGTTTCGCAAGCCAAAGTCGAGGGGTATCTGCATGTGGTCATGGTTTCTCGCGCGGTTGAAGGGCATCGGTAACTTCTTCGCCTCGTTTGTCATTTTCATCGTTCTGCTGACGCTGTTCTTCAGCGTCGTCGGCATGTTCTCCCAGCCGCGCCTGCCGACCGAGATGGTTCTCACGCTCGATCTGCGCAACGGCCTGCCGGACTCGCCGCGCATGAACTTCTTCAGTGAAGGCCAGAACGTCGGCTCCGTCGTCGACGCCGTCACCGCCCTCGCAGCCGCCGAAAAGGATGACCGGGTGAAGGGCGCCTTCATTCGCATCGGCAACGGTGGCATGTCGCCGGCCGCCGCGCAGGAACTTCGCGCAGCCTTCAAGTCGTTCAGGGCAAAGGGCAAGTTCGTGATCGCGCATGCCCAGGGCTTCTACTCGAGCGGCATGGGTGACTACATGCTGGCATCGGTCGCCAACGAGATCTGGATGCAGCCCGTCAGCGAAATGAGCACGACGGGCGTTGCCTCGACCACGATGTTCCTCCGCGGCCTGCTCGACAAGATCAACGCAGTCCCGCAGTTCGAACAGCGTTTCGAGTACAAGCACGCGGCCAACGTCTACACCGAGAAGGACTATACGCCCGCGCACCGCGAGGCGACCACGCGCCTGCTCGAATCTGTCTTTGAATCCTCGACGGCCATGATTGCGCAGGACCGCAAGAGGACCCGCGACGAGATCGTGGCGTTGATCAACAGCGCCCCGCACCTCACGCGCGAAGCCCTCGACGCCAAGCTCATCGACAAGCAGGGCTATGATGACGAGGCCCTCGATGCGGCGCTGGCCAAGGCCGGCGACGAAGCCGAGACCAAGAGCATCAGCGAGTACTTCTCGATGGTCGGCCACCCCTGGCGCGTCCCCGGCGCGCCCGGCATCGCCTTCATCCATGGCGACGGTGTCATCATGGACGGCACCTCCGAGAGCGGCTCGTTCGGTGCCGATCCCACGATTGGTGGCGACACGGTGGCCAAGGCGTTCCGCAATGCCACCGAGGACGATGAAGTGAAGGCCATTCTCTTCCGGGTCAATTCGCCCGGCGGTTCGGCCATTGCGTCCGACCAGATCCTCGATGCCGTGAAAAAGGCCCAGAAGGCCGGCAAGAAGGTCGTGATCAGCATGGGTGATGTCGCAGCCTCGGGCGGATACTATGTCTCGCTCTCGGCGGACCGCATCTTTGCCCACGAGACGACCATCACCGGTTCGATCGGCGTCCTTTCCGGCAAGATCGTGACCACCGGCGCCTTCGCGCTGCTGGGCATCGACACCAAGGCGATCGGCGTCGGCACCAATGCGCTGATGCAGTCCGACACGCAACCCTTCACGCCCGAGCAGCTCGAGAAGTTCCGCAAGGGCGTGGATCAGATCTATGACGACTTCACCCAGAAGGTGGCGGCGGGTCGCAAGATGGAACTGGCCAAGCTGCGTGAAGTGGCCAAGGGTCGCGTCTGGACCGGAGCCGATGCAAAGGCCCGCGGTCTTGTTGACGAGTTCGGTGGCTTCCGGGCCGCTCTCGAGGCCACCAAGGCACTCGCGGGCATTCCCGCCGACTCCGACATCAACCTGATCGAGTACCCGCGCAAGCGCAATCCGTTCGAGGAACTGGCCGAAGCCTTCGGTACCACCGCCGAAGTGGTCCGGGCCGCAGCCGTCCTGTCCGAGATCACGGGCAGCGAGCCGGTCGCCGGTCTTGCCCGCCAGCTGCGCGAGCAACGCCTGCAGGGCGAAGCCCCCCAGGCCCGCATGCCGGAGCAGAAAGTCGAGTAGCAGGCCTGTCACGGGCCAAACGAGAGGCGGGGGGGGGG
>DAISVV010000034.1:0-1472 GCA_036840015.1 Micropepsaceae bacterium | reverse complement strand
ATTTATTTTTTGTATATGTCATGAGTTTCTACTTGTTCATTAATTTCTTGATTCTGTCCTGTCATGGTTCAAAGGCGTGGCGGGTTATCCCCTCGTTTCCCCCGCCTTTTTCATGCACCCTCGATCTATTTCGCGTCGTGGACGTACGAACCCGATACGCTGTCGTGCAGCATCTGTCGCCGGCGCGAGAACAGCGCCATGGCAACCCCCAGCAGCGCCGCACCGAACGAGACAATCTTCAACAGGTTCCGTATGCCTGCCCGTGTCAGGTCCATGTCCTCGTTGCGGGTCGGCGAAACCCGGATCCCCATCACGATCTTGCCGGGGCTCGCCCCGCGCATCAGCCAGCCTTCCGCCAGGATGGACAGCAGGAAATAGGCCAAAAGCGTCGCAATCGTCAGCGGCAGGCGCACGATCTCGGCACCCTGAGGGCCGCTGAGCAGCGCTTCGCGACTTTCGACGGCCACCGGCCGGCGCGCGGCACCCGGCGGCCCGAGTTCGACATCGGTCCTGCGCCAGGTCTGCGAGACGAGGCCGAAATAGTCGCGCTCGATCACGAAGCGCGATGTGGTCCGGATCAGCTGCCCGCCCTTCTCGATCTCGGTCGAGGGCAGTTCGCTCGACACCACGCGCTCGCGCGCGACCAGCGTGAAAGGGGCGTCGATCGCAATGACGGGCCCCAGCGCGGGCTGCAGCCCCACCGCAAGCGCAAACGCCACGAGGGCGGCAAAGATCAGGTCGATGACGCCGGCCCCAAGCCGCAGCGACAGCGGGGCCGGCGCAAGGTTGACCGCCCGCCCGCCCGCGCGCATGTCGACGCCGCTCCCCGGAAGGGGCAGCGACGGGCTCGCCTCATGCTGCACGACGAAGGCGGGCACCTGGTCGGCGATGTTCTTGACCTGCTGGTTGCCGAGGAACGAATAGCCCAGGGCAAGCTTGTTCTTGACCTGGTCATGCACCGAGCCGGAAATCAGGATCCCGCCCGGCGGCGCAAGGCTCTGCAGCCGCGCGGCAATGTTGACCCCTTCGCCGAAGATGTCGTGGTCATCGATCATCACGTCACCGAGGTTCACGCCGATGCGGAAGGCCATCTTCTGCGGCAGGTCGATCGTTTCGTTCTGCGCCTTCAGTTCGCGCTGGATCTCGACCGCACACTGGACGGACTCCACGACACTGTTGAAGTCGGCCAGCACCGCATCGCCCGACCAGCTGACGACGCGCCCGTGATGGCGCTGGATGAAGGCCTCGATCAGCTCGCGGCACGCCTTGAGCCGCGCCAGCGTCCCCGGCTCATCCTCGCCCATGAGCCGGCTGTACCCGACGACGTCGGCGCAGAAAATGGTGGTCAGCTTTCTCTTGACGGTGTGCGACACGGAGGAAGGGCCTGTTGTCCTTGGGGTCAGTCACGGGCAGTTATAGGGGGGCGGGGGGGGGGGGGGGGGGGGGGGGGGGGGGGGGGGGGGGGGGGGGGG
>DAISVV010000033.1:0-18245 GCA_036840015.1 Micropepsaceae bacterium | reverse complement strand
AGATGCACTCGAAGCAGTGCTTGCGCCACTCCCGGATCCGGAAATCCCCGCTGTGACCATTGTCGACCTCGGCATTGTCCGCTCGATCAACGCAGAGCGCGTGGTGATCACGCCAACCTATACAGGTTGTCCGGCCACACGCACCATAGAGCAGTCCATTCGCTTCGCACTTGATGCAGCAGGGTTTCAGCACGTGCGCATCGAAATGACGCTGGCGCCGCCCTGGACTACCGACTGGATCAGCGACGAGGGTCGAGAGAAGCTGCGCGCCTACGGGATCGCACCGCCGCCCAGAGGGGCCGATCAGGCTGCTCTTCGCAATGGGTCCCCGGCCCAATGCCCGAGATGCACCAGCACAAACACGGAAGAGATCTCCCGCTTCGGGTCGACACCCTGCAAGGCGCTGTGGCGCTGCACGTCCTGCATGGAACCGTTCGACCGGTTCAAGTGCCATTGATGAGCGAGCCATTCTACACACTGCGCGTCACCGGCGTGAAACGCGAGACCCCGGACTCCGTTTCGATCAGCCTGCAGCCTCTTTCGGCCGATCTGGCCGCTTTCACGTTCAAGGCTGGCCAGTACCTGACGCTTCGGCGTGTGCTGAACGGCGAGGAACAACGCCGCAACTACTCGCTCTGTGTGTCTCCGGCCGAAGGAACGCTGCGGATTGGCATCAAGAAAATTCCCGGTGGCGTTTTCTCCTCATGGGCCAACCATGACCTGAAGCCAGGTGATACCGTGGAAGCCATGGCTCCCGCTGGCAGCTTTACCCGGAATTTCGTGCCCGGCGCCCGCAACCGCTATGTTGCCTTTGCCGGCGGGTCCGGGATCACCCCTATCCTCTCATTGATCAAATCCGCGCTCGAAACAGAACCATTGTCGACGTTCACGCTGTTCTATGGCAACCGCGCCTCGGCACATGTCATGTTCCTCGAGGAGCTGGAGGGATTGAAGAACCTCTACATGTCGCGGTTTGCGCTCTTCCACATTCTCGAGGAAGAAGAGGAGGAATTTGCGCTCCTGAATGGCCGGCTTGATCGCTCCAAGGCCGACGAGATGTTGCGCGTCCTGATAAACCCCGGCCTCGTCGATGTTTTCTTCATCTGCGGGCCGGGCCCCATGATGGATGCAGTGGAAGCGAGCCTGCTTGCTCATGGCGTTGCAGGAGACAGGATCCTGATCGAGCGCTTCACCGCGAAACCCCTGTCCGACGAACAGCGCGGCGCGGTGGCCGGGCGTCAGGTCCGGCCCGCGGGGTTAAAGATGAGCGTCACACTCAACGGCCGGAAAACGATGATTGCCTTCACAACCGGGCGTGACTCGATCCTCGATCAGGTCCGCGCGGCCGGCCTTGCGGCCCCCTATTCGTGCAAGGGCGGTGTGTGCGCGACATGCAGGGCCAAGGTCACCGCAGGTCGAGCTGAGATGAAGGTCAATTACGGCCTGTCGTCCGAGGAGGTTGCACAAGGGTACATCCTGACCTGCCAGTCGTTACCCGTTGGGGAGGGACTGGCCATAACCTACGACGTTTGAGGTGCTGCAACGCGAAGCCGCGAGCTTGCTCCGACCGGTGCAGTTCACGAGGCAGGGCTGTTTTCCTGCCCCAACTTTGGACCCACAAGAAGCAGGAGAATGACCGCGAGCGCGACCTCTATAATGGTCAACCCGCGCAACGCCCAACCGCCTCCGAGGTCGAGCAGCGGTTCGCTGCCCAGGAGGATATTCACCGAGAGTTCGTTGTGGAATGCGTGAGCGAGCACGCCGGACCAGACACTGCCGCCCAACTTGAAGAACAGGTAAGTGGCCAGGATCGAGCCGGCGATGCACCCGGGCACGAAGCTCGCCTGCTTGACCATGAACTTGAACCACACACCATCTGCGCCCGACATGAGCGGCATGATCTCGCGGGGCAAGTGCCACGCGGCCCACATCAAGCCCAGCACGACGCTTGCGGCCAAGGGTGACATCGAACGCAACAGCATCGGCAGCGCAAAGCCGCGCCATCCCATTTCCTCGAGCAAGGCGCCCGGGCTCAGAAGCATCGCTACCGCGAAGCCCAGAATTGCGATCGCTGCCGTTGGACCGAAGCGTTGAACCGTACTTGTGGCGGCTTCGTGGTCGCCGTTGGCAAGCACCATGATGAAGTAGAGCCCGACGAAGGCCATGAAAATGGCGAGACTGAGCAGCCATACCGAGATGCCGCTTGCCGTCGAGACACCGCCACGCCACGGTGCGAGCCGCGAGAGCCACTGGCGAAACTCGCCTCCACCCATGGCAAGCACCACGATGAGGGCAGCAAGTGTCGGCGCAAATGGGAACAAAAGTGCATGCCACAGCGATGGTCGCTCCATCGAATACTCGATCGTCGTGAAGATATTGGCCGGTTTGTTCTTGGCCGTCATATCCCCGAGAGCTTCCCCAAGGGCGCCCGGATCCATCGTACGGATCCACATTGCCACCAGCGCAATCGCCACTGACAAGATGAAAAAGACCGTCAGCGGCCGTCGACGAACGAAATCCATGGCAAAACCCTCTCCCCGCGATGATGGATCTCACTTCAATCCGGACCTTGTGTCAACCGATCGGTCAGTGAATACTAGCGCGTCAACCGGGAGGACACAGTGAAAGCTTTACGGTTACTGGCAATGATCCTGATGTCCTGCGGCGCAGCCGCCGCCGGAAACGACCCCATGGCGGGGACCTACGGCAACACGGTGGTCATCACGAACGCCAAGGGCGAGGTGTCCAAGTTCCGCTTCGCGCCAGACCAGACATTTACCTACGAAAGCGCGCGAGGCGACCGGCGCACCGGAACCTGGGTTCTGAGGGATGGCCTGCTTTGTGTGACGACGCACCACAGGCCCGAGGACCCGACACCGGAGAAGGAGTCCTGCTCCGAGTTCAAGGGTGAACATCAGGCAGGTGACACATGGCAGCAGACCAACCCGCGCGGCGATAGCGTGACCGTCACGATCGTTGCGGGCACCTGATCAGTCGAGCGTTGGTGTCGCGGCGACCAGCTGCCTGGTGTAGTCCGCCTGCGGCTGCGCAAAGATCGCGCTTGTTGTGCCCCGCTCAACCACACGCCCGTTCAGCAGCACCAGTGCATCACTGCATATTGCCCGAACGGCGTGAAGGTCGTGACTGATCATGATGATCGAGAGGTTCCCGCTGCTCTTGAGGCTGCGCAGCAGCTCCAGGATCTGCACCTGTACCGTCACGTCCAGTGCGGAGGTCGGCTCGTCGAGCAGGAGCAAACCCGGATCACCACACAAGGCGCGCGCGATGGCTACGCGCTGGCGCTGACCGCCCGAGAGCGCATGTGGGAAACGATCGAGCAATTCCGGCGCAAGATTGACCCGCGCCAGCAGCTCGCCAGCGAGATCCCTGAGCCGGGCCGTGTTGCGCTGGCCATTGATGTACGCCTGCTCGGTAACGATGCGCCAGATCCGCTGGCGCGGATCGAGTGAAGCGTGCGGGTCCTGGAAAACCAGCACGACGCGCATGCCTGCCCGCCATCGTGCGAGCGCGGAGGCGGCCCCTATGCTCCGGCCCTGCCACAGCACGCGCCCCGACGATATGCGCGCCAGACCGGCGAGCGCGCGCAGCAACGTCGTTTTGCCCGCGCCCGACTCCCCGATCACGCCCAGCGTTCCACCTTCCGCCAAGGTGAATGACACGTCCTGGAGCACCGGACGCCGCCGGCCCCGTCGCCAGTAGGCGACCGAAACGCCCTTTGCCTCGAGAAGTGATTCGCTCATGCGAAGGCCTCCTTTGCGCGCGCGCTTGCGACAAGGCGCTGCGTATAGGCGTCCTTCGGCGCACTGATCACCGCCTCAGTCGGTCCGGATTCGACGATGCGCCCCTCACACATTACATAGACCCGGGAGCACACGCGCTTCACGACTGCCAGATCGTGCGAAATGAACAGCATGGCGCTGTCATGCTTCTGGCTCAGCGATACGATGAGATCGAGGGCCTGCGCCTGCAACGTCACATCCAGCGCGGTCGTCGGTTCGTCGGCGACGATCAGTGCCGGGTTGCAAGCATAGGCAAGCGCGATCAACACACGCTGGCGCATCCCGCCGCTGAGTTGATGCGGATAGGCGTTAAGCACCCACTCGGGATCGTCCAATCCAAGCGAACGCAGGATGGACTTCGCCTCCTCTGCACGGCCGGACCCAAGATCCGGGCGGCAAACCCGCAGCACGTCATCGATCATGACACCCAGTCGCATGGTCGGGTTAAGAGCCGTCATCGGCTCCTGAAAGATGTAGGCGACTTCGCGCCCGCGCATGCCCTGCATCTGTCGTTCGTTCAGTGCGCTCACGTCGACACCGCGGCACATGATCCGACCTGCCGCACGACGCACGCCGACAGGATTGATCCGCGCGATCGCAAGCGCTGTCTGCGACTTGCCAGACCCGGACTCGCCAACGAGCCCCACGATTTCCCGGCGGCCGACATCAAGATCAATGCCGTGGACGATCGGCCGCCAACGCCCATCGGACCCACGCGCCTGCAGCACGAGACCTTCGATCCTGAGAGCGACGTCGCCCATGACCGACGCATCAACCATTCACGCGCCCTTCTCCTGACAGCATCGCGCGCAAGGCCTTCTTGTCGATCTTGCCAATCGGCGTGAGCGGCAAGGTATCTGTGAACACGATCTTCTTCGGCGCCATGATGGCTCCCTTGAGCTCGCGCACGTGCGAGATCAGGCTTTCCGCCTCTGGCGGTGGCGTTGTTGCCGGCACCACCACAGCCACGACGGCCTCACCCCACTTTGGGTCCTTCTCACCCACCACGGCGCAGGCGCGAACGCCTGCTGCCGTTGCCAGCGCATCTTCCACCTCGCGCGGATAGACGTTGAAGCCGCCGCTGATGATCATGTCTTTCTTGCGATCAACGATGTGGAGACAACCTTCCTCGTCAAAGCGTCCAATATCACCGGTGTGGAGCCACCCGAACTTGAAAGCCTCGCGGGTTTCTTCATCACGACGCCAGTAACCCTGCATGACAAAGGGTCCGCGCACGCAGATTTCACCGGGGCTGCCGTCAGCAACCCTGTTGCCCAGATCGTCCAGCAAAGCGACATCGACTGCCGCATGCGGCTGACCGGCGGACGCGAGCCTGTCCGGATGCGCGGGATCGTGCTGGCGCCTGGCGAGGTAGCTAATGCATGTCGGCGCCTCCGTCTGGCCGAACAGCTGCATGAAGATCGGACCAAACTGCTTCAGCGCTTCGACCATACGCTCGACGGACATCGGTGCTGCACCATAGAGAACCGTCTCGAGGCAACTGAGATCCAGCCCTTTCGGCGGCGGTTGGTCGAGGAGACGATAGATCATGGTGGGTACGAGGAATGTAAGGCCGATCCGCTCGCGTGCAACGTATTCGTAGAATGCCTCCGGCGAAAACGACGGCAGCAAGTGGAATTCGCCGCCCCTCAGGAACGTCGGATAGGCAAGGATCCCGGCAGCATGCGAGACCGGGGTTGCTGCAAGAACGCGCATGTCTTGCGGCCATTCCCACTCCGAGGCCGCCATGTGCAGGGCAGCCATCGCTGATGCATGAGTGTGCACGACGCCCTTGGGTTTGCCGGTAGTGCCGCCGGTATAGAACACCATGGCCACATCCTCGGCCTTGCCTGCATCCACGGGATACCCAGTCCCGGCCTCCGCTGCCTTGCAAAGATCAGTTGCGCCGTCCACAGGACCCAGCGCGAAGAGATGGCGCAGATGCTTTGCAGACGCCTGCAACTCGCGTGCACGCGCCGCAAAGATCGGCTGAAACACGAACGCGGAGATTTCAGCATCGTTCACGCAATACAAGTGGTCGCTCGCAGACCCGAGCGGCGACAGTGCGGTGAGCCTCAACCCGGCAACCATCGTGGCAGCTGTCGCGACCAGAACATCGGTGCTGTTCAAGGCGAGGAGCGCGACACCTTCCTGACGCTTCAACCCTGCCGCGTGAAACGCGTCGACCATGCCGGCGATGCGGGCCGCCAGCTGCGCATAGGTCAGTCGCAGCTCAGGACCCACCACGGCAGAGGCAGAAGCGTTGCGCTGGCATGCCCGGACAATCAGACTGCCCAGGGTTCCGCCACGATGAACTTCATCTGCCGTCATCACGTCTTGCCCTTCCATTGACCGATCGGTCGGTCAATGATAGCCTAGTTTCAGTTGACAGGAAACAGCGCTTAGTCTGGCGTCACAAGGGGTTTGGCTCCCAAAAGGCACACGCAGGGGCATGAGGGTCTTCACCGCAACGCTTGGCACAGAGACGAACTCGTTCTCGCCTGTTCCCACCGGCTGGTCGGCATTCGAGACCGCCATGCTCTGGCGGCCAGGCGCCCACCCGGAAACCGCGACCGAAGCAACCGGCCCATTGATCGCCTGTCGAGAGCAGCGGTCGGCTGGCTGGACCGTCACGGAAGGCACGTGTGCATTTGCCTGGCCTGGCGGACCGGTACGGCGAGACGTGTACGAAGCCCTGCGGGACGAAATACTTGACCAGATCAGCGCCGCCATGCCGCTTGATTTCGTCGCGCTCGGCCTGCACGGCGCCATGATGGCTCATGGCTACGACGACTGCGAAGGCGACCTCCTGGAGCGCATTCGGGCGATTGTCGGCCCGCAGGTCCCGGTGGGCGCAGTGCTGGACCTTCATGCACACCTGAGTGCCCGCATGGTTGCGGCTGCCGATCTCCTGATCGCGTTCAAGGAGTATCCGCACACGGATTTTCTTGAGCGCAGCCGCGAACTCGTTGCCCTTCTTGCGCGCACTGCGCGCGGTGAAATCCACCCGGTGGCAGCAGTCCATGATTGCCGGATGCTCATCGGCTTCACGACAACATCCGAACCCTGGCGCAGCCTCGTCACCGACCTGAAGTCGGCGGAAGCCGGCGGCCCAATACTCAGCGCTTCCATCATCCAGGGTTTCGGTGCCGGGGACTGCGCCGACATGGGCACCAAAGTTCTCGTTGTCGCTGACGGTGACGCCAAAGAGGCGGCACGGGTGGCCTCGCTGTTTGGCCAGCGCCTCGCCAGCTTGCGCAATCCGGTGCCGCAGGAGGTCGACGGCATTGAAGCAGCACTCCGATCCGCGGCAGCGGCGACACGGTTGCCAGTGATCCTGGCAGACGCGGCAGATAATCCCGGCGGCGGCATGGCCGGCGACAACATGGCGGTCGTGGCTGCGATCATGCACGCGGGCCTTGGGCCAGCCTGCGCAGGCCCGATTTGGGACCCCCAAGCTGTTCAAATGTGCTTCGAGGCAGGCCTGGGCGCGAACATCAGCTTGCGCGTCGGCGGCAAGGCTGGTCCGCAGTCGGGCCCGCCACTCGACGTCGAAGGTCGCGTCATCGGTCTGAAGGAGCGGGCCAGACAAATGCTCGGGGCTTTCGAGACACCTCTTGGCAACACAGCCGCGATCGCGTGCGATGGCGTGACGATCGTCGTCGCGAGCCTGCGTGACCAGGCCTATCATCCCAAACTGTTTACGGATCTTGGCGTCGATCCGGCGGCGCAGCGTTTCATCATCCTCAAGTCCAGCCAGCAGTTCCGTCCCGGCTTTGAAAAGATTTCAACACACATCGTACCCGTGCGCCGGGACCTCGTGCCTGACCGCGCGTACAAGAAGCGACCGCGTCCCATGTGGCCCTTCGAAACCGATCCGCAGGACGCAACGGCGCGGTTGGGGGCTGCATGATGCGACCGTCCCGCAGACAAGTCATTGCCGCTGGCGCTGCCCTGCCGATGGTCGGCTGCGCGCCCGGCATCAAGCGCAATCCACACCAGCTGGTCGTTTCGCTTCCCTCGGACATCACGACACTTGACGGCGCGACAACCTTCCTGCTGCCGAACCAGATTGCTCCAAACCTTTGCTATCAGCGCCTCTTGAAGGCCCAGGTTGTCGGCGGGCAGACCGCAGGGGTCGAGGGTGACCTCGCAAGCGCGTGGGAACTTGCGCCCGACCGGTCTTCGATGACGTTTCACCTTCGCGCAGGCCAGAAGTTCGATGACGGGAGCGACGTCACCGCCGGTGCGATGATTTTCACGATCGAGCGCATCCTGAAGCGGAAGTTCCCTTCAGCACAGGCCTTGTTCTGGTACGACAAGGCCGAGGCCCCCGACCCATTGACATTGCACATCAAGCTGCGGGCGTACGCCCCCTTCGTCCCGCACCTCCTGACCGCAGCAGGACTCGGCGTGGTGAACCCCAACATCGTTCAATATGCGCAGGACGATGACCTGGGCTCGGCGTGGCTCCGTGAACACTCGGCGGGAAGTGGGCCCTACCGGGTGAAACGCATTGCGCTTCGGGAGGAAGTGACTCTCGAACCGAACCCGCACTTCGCGGGCTCACCGCCCTACTTTACCGATGTCCGGTTGCGCACCGTGAAAGACAGCACCGTGCGCATGATCGAGCTGGACAAATCGGATGTCGACGTCCTCGAAGCGGTGGCACACTTCGAAAAGGACTGGTTGCGGCAGCGACCGGGCATCAAGCTTGTCTCGGCACCGGCACCCATCGTGCTGTTCCTGCACGTCAACAACGAACGGCCCATGTTTCGCGATCCGCGCGTGAGGCGTGCCATCTCGCTTGCCGTCGACCGGGAAACAATCATCAAGTCCATCTTTCGCGGCGCCGGGCAGCGCATTCCCGGTGTTCTTCCGCCCGGCATCCCGGGGCACGACGCATCGCTGCCGCTTCTGGGGTTCGACCCGGTCGCCGCGAAGGCGCTTGCGCGCGAAGCAGGCGTTGCGCCCGGAACCCCTGTGACGCTCACGGTCGTGGGCGACGGTGGCGGACCATCTGCGACGCAGCTGGCGCTGCGTGAAGCGCTTGTTTCGATCGGCTTCGACGTTTCGATAAAACAGATTGCTGCCAGCGCGCGTTCGCAAATCTTCAAGGGCGATTTCGACATAACGACCCAATCGATCTCACTGGACTTCCCCGATCCATGGATCGTGTTCACCTTCGTGTACGGATCGGCGATGATCGGGGCTGGCAACATGAGCAGGTATCGCAATCCGACCATCGACAAGTTGCTGGGACAAGCCGATGCAGCGGACGGGGAAGCGCGCATCGATCTCTACAAGCAGGCGCAGCGGATCGTGTACGACGAGTTGCCAACCATACCGCTGTTTCAAACCTCTTGGACGATCGCAGCACGACGATCGCTCAGCGACATCCCCTACAATTTCTCGACCCCAATGCTGCTTGCGGCAGACAAGCTCACACGGACACCATGACAACTCCAAGAAAGAGACTGCGCGAGCTCGGCTTCGCTGTCGGCCGGCTGCCCACCGGGCCGCTGAATGCCATAACCGACGTGAAGGGGGTTCGCGTCGGACATGTCGAGATCAGGTCTGATGAACCAAAGGTGATCCGAACAGGCGTGACCGCAATCCATCCCCTGGAGCGGTCGTTCCTCGAGGAAACCGTCTTTGCCGGCTTCTTCAGCTATAACGGGTTCGGCGAGGTGACTGGCACGCACTGGATCAACGAGGCGGGCATACTTACCTCGCCAATCTGCATGAGCTCCGCATTCGCGGTCGGGATGCTGCGCGACACATTGCTTGCGCATCCATATGCGGCGAAGGGCATCGATGACCGCTGGCATCAACCGGTCGCGGCAGAAACCTTCGACGGTGTCCTGAACGATGGCTGGACTGGACCCATCACGCGTGCGGATGTCGAGAAAGCACTTGCGGTAGCCACGCACGGCCCCGTGAAGGAAGGCTGCGTTGGCGGTGGCGTGGGAATGATGTGTCACGAGTTCAAAGGGGGCATCGGCACGTCATCGCGCGTCGTTGACACGAAGGCGGGCCAGTTCACAGTTGGCGTACTTGTGCAGTCGAACTACGGAAATCGCAGCGAACTGACGATCGACGGCGTGCCTGTCGGCCGTCACATTGGCTACGACATCGTCGACAGTCCGCAGCGGCGGGAACAAGGATCGATCGTGATCGTCACGGCGACCGATGCGCCGCTGCTGCCGCCGCAGTGCAAGCGCCTGGCGCATCGCGCAACGATTGGGCTGGGCCGGGTTGGCGGGTTCGGCTCGAATCGGTCCGGCGATTTCTCGCTTGCCTTTTCAACTGCCAATCGCCTGCCCATCCATGAACAGGAGATTGTGAGCGGGCTGCAAATGATGCCGAACGAGTGGCTGAACCCGTTCTTCCGCGCCGCATCGGAAGCTTGCGAGGAGGCTATCGTGAATTCGCTCACCATGGCGCAGACCACCACGGGCGTGGGTGGAACAACGGTTCACGCCATTCCCCTCGATCTGCTGCAGGAAATAATGACACGCCATAACCGGAACGGCATGGTTGCCCCATGAGCCATGATGTCATCGTGCTTGGTGGCGGCATCGCC
This sequence comes from Micropepsaceae bacterium, assembly GCA_036840015.1. GTDB lineage: Bacteria > Pseudomonadota > Alphaproteobacteria > Micropepsales > Micropepsaceae > SZUA-430. The sequence continues at coordinate 7,859 of DAISVV010000033.1, read as the reverse complement.
GGCATTTCAGCAGCGGCCAGACTATCGAAGGGCGCACGCGTGCTCGTGATCGAGGGTGAAGAACAGCTGGGCTATCACTCCTCGGGGCGCAGCGCCACTTTCTATCACTTCGGGATCGGCGACAGGACCGTGCGTGCGCTGACCTCGTTCAGCCGCCCCTTCTTCGAGGCGCCGCCACGCGAACTGTCGCAAGAGCCGTTCTGCACGCCGAAGCCGGCACTCTTTGTTGCCCGCCCTGACATGCTTCAGGCGCTCAACGAACTCCACCGTGACATGGAACGGTTTTCGCCGGACCTTGAGCGTATCGGCACGCAGGCGATCCTCGACCTTGTTCCGGTGCTGAAGGTCGGCAACGACGCCATCGTGGCCGGGGTGGTTGACCGCGGCGGCAGAAAGCTCGATGCCAATGCCTTGCTGCAAGCCTTCGTCCGAGCGGTAAAGCGCAGCGGCGGGGAGGTGATGCAGGGGTCACCGGCCCTGTCGATCCGGCGTGAAGGTTCACAGTGGCACGTGACCACGGCGCAAGGGGACTGGCGTGCGCCGGTGCTCGTAAACGCGACGGGTGCATGGGCGGACAAGACGGCAGCACTCGCAGGCGTTCGGCCCCTTGGCGTCTCACCCTTGCGGCGCACGATCATCGTGTTCGACCCGCCCGAGGGCGTCTCGGTGGCTGACTGGCCATTCGTCAAGAGCGCCGTCAACGAGTTTTACATGCTGCCTGAGGCGGGACGCCTGCTCGCATCGCCGGTCGACGAGGTCCCTTCGGGGCCTGTTGATGCTCAACCGGAGGATTATGACATCGCGCTCGCGGCGTATCGGGTTGAAGAGTACACGACAATGCCGGTCAAACGCATCGCGCATCGCTGGGCGGGTCTGCGGTCATTCACGGCCGACCGAATTCCAACGGCTGGCTTCTCGTCGGAGGCGCCAGGTTTTTTCTGGCTTGCCGGACAGGGCGGTTACGGTCTGCAGACAGCGCCGGCCATGGCAGAGGCGACGGCTTCGCTCATTCTCGGCACACCATGGCCCGAGGGGCTGGCTGAACTCGGTGTGATGCAGGACCACATTGGACCGAAACGGTTGTCAGGCTGACGGATCGACGGCATCGCGCAATGCGTCGCCAATCAGGTTTGCCGACATCGCGCAGAGCGCTACGGCAATGCCGGGGAACGTCACGAGCCACCACGCGGACAACACGTACTCCCGGCCCGCACCCACCATGGCGCCCCACTCCGCATGTGGGGGCTGCATCCCAAGGCCGATGAAGCTTAGCGCCGATGACGCCAGGATAGCACCGCCCAGATGCGTACTCGTGTAAACCAGCATGGGAGGCATGATGTTCGGGATGATGTGTCGCGACGCAATGAAAGTCGTGCCGGCGCCCATAGCCTTCGCGGCCTGAACGAATTCGCGCTCACGCAGCGACAAGGCCTGTCCACGCGCAATCCGCGTATAGGCAGGAATTGAAAGTACGCCGAGCGCTATGGACGCGTTCAAAAGGCTTGGCCCCAAGGCAGCCGTCAGCGCCATCGCAACGACAAGCCCGGGAAGTGCCAGCATCATGTCGACGACGCGCATGACGATCGTATCAATCAAACCACCGAGGAGACCCGCAACAGCGCCAACCGCAGTGCCAATGACGGCTCCAATCGCAACGATCAGCAATGCGCTCATCAATGACGGCCGGGCGCCGTGAAGAATGCGCGAGAACACGTCACGGCCAAGCTCATCAGTACCCGCCCAGTGCGTGCTCGAGGGCGGCTGAAGGATGGCGGAAAGGTCGATCGTCTCGGGCTCATAGGGGCTGACGATCGGGGCCAGCGCGGCCAGCATAACCACGGATATCAATACCAGCGCAGCCAGTATCGGCAGCGGGCGCCATATCATGAGGGAGCCAGACGAACCGCTCATCAGTTCGCCCCCCTGATACGCGGGTCCAGCACAAGGTAAAGCAAGTCGACGATCAGGTTCGCGGCTACATAAACGAGAGAGGCAATGACCGCGAAGCCCATGATAACGGGAAAATCCAGGTTCAGGATCGCCGCCAGAACGAAGCTGCCGAGGCCGGGCCAGCCGAACACGCTCTCGATCACCACGGATCCGAAGAGAAGTGCAGACAGCTCGAGACCCAGCACGGTGACGAACGGGATCAGGGCATTTGGCAATGCGTAACGCAGGACAACCCGCGACCGAGGAATGCCGAAGGCCGTTGCTGTCCTGACGTAGTCTTGCGACAGGGCCTCAATCAGCGATGCACGTATAAGCCGGACAACACCACCAAGCGATGTCACAGCCAAAGCCAGCGCCGGCAGCATCAGGTGATGCAGCGCGCTCTGTACGACAACCCAGTTGCCGCTGACCAATCCATCAACCACGTACATGCCCGTTACCGGTTCGGGCGGAGTCACCACCCGATCGAGACGACCGGAGCCGGGTGCCACTGATAGAAGATTGTAGAAAACAAGGAGCAGGATCAGGCTTACCCAGAATGAGGGCATCGAAATACCTGCGATTGCGACTGTTCGGCCGAGGACATCCCATGCACGGTCCTTGTACACGGCCGTCATGACGCCGAGGGGAATTCCGACACCTAGCGATACGATCAGTGCCGTCAGCATCAGTTCGATGGTGGCCGGCATGTAGCCCAGTATCTCACCCAGCACCGGACGCCCGGACATGATGGACGTGCCAAGATCCCCGCGCGTCAGTCCTTCCACATAGGAAAGATATTGCTCATGGAGCGGCGCATCGAGCCTCAGCTCGTCCCGGATGGCTGCAATCGCTTCAGGCGTTGCGCGCGGCCCGGCGATCAGCTGTGCGGGATCCCCCGGGATGACCCGCGCAATCGCGAAGGTCACGACCGTGACGCCCAGCAGCACGATCACCAGCGTCGCCAAGCGCTGCACCACGAGCCAAACCGCACTCATGCCCTGACGCCCCACAAGCCCCTTGATAAAGCTGGGCACTTCCAGCAAAGTTCATTTATTGACCGAATGGTCAGCGATTGCAAGACCATCCTGAGAGGGGCGTTTCCATGACCCATGTGATGCACCGCCTGCTTAAGACCCCCTACCCGCGCGCGGTGGGCGGCGACGGGCCCTACCTTATCGACAGCACGGGCAAGCGCTACATCGATTCAGCCTCCGGTGCTGGCGTCTCGTGCCTCGGTCATAGCGCCGCCTCCGTCAGTGATGCCATCGCGCGCCAGACCAAGGAACTTGGCTACGTCTACAATGCCTACTTCACCACAGATGTGCTGGAACGTTTTGCAGATGCCTTGGTGGAGATGACGCCGCAAGGCCGCGACTGGGTCTTCCCGGGTTCGGGCGGATCGGAGTCGATGGATGGCGCACTCAAGCTCGCACTCCAGTTTCACGACGAGAATGGCCAGCCTCAACGCCGCAAGTTCATCTCACGCCGGCAAAGCTATCACGGCTGCACGATCGGGGCGCTTTCCGTGAGCGGAAATCGCATGCGCCGCATGTTGTTCGAAAAGTTCCTGCCGGAAACGATACAGATATCCCCCTGCTACGAGTATCGCGATCGGCGCGTCGACGAAACCGCAGAGGCCTATAGCCAGCGGCTTGCCAATGAGCTTGACGCCGAGATCGAACGCCAAGGCCCCGACACGGTCGCCGCCTTCGTCGCGGAAACCGTGGTCGGCGCGACCGCCGGCAGCATCCCGCCGACGCCGGACTATTTCCGCCTGATCAAGAAGGTTTGCGAGAAGCACGGTGTCTTGTTCATCGCCGACGAAATCCTGTCCGGTTGCGGACGGACCGGCACCTATCTGTCCATCGAGCAGGATGGCGTGACGCCAGACCTGGCAGTGGTCGCGAAAGGGCTCGGGGCGGGCTACCAGCCCCTCAGCGCCATCCTTGTGAGCGACAAGATCGTTCAGACGATCGCGTCTGGACGGGGTTTCTTCTTCCATGGGCACACCTATAACGGTCACGCGACGGCTGCTGCGGCGGGCCTTGCGGTGATCGAGACGATCCGAGAGCGCAAATTGCTCGACAATGTGCGGAACATGGGTGCCCTCATGATCGACCGGCTGAACGATCGCCTCGGCAATCACCCCCATGTCGGCAACATTCGCGGGCGTGGCCTGCTCATCGGTGTCGAGCTGGTACAGGACCGCGCAACAAAGAAGCCCTTCGCCGGCGAACGCATGCTGTGGAATGCGATCCAGAAAGCTGCATTTGCACGCGGCCTGCTATGCTATCCGGGCTTTGGGACCGCGGATGGTGTCGACGGCGACCACGTCCTGCTCGCGCCGCCCTTCATCATCAACGAGGACCATGTCGACGAGATTGTCGACAAGCTCGCACCAAGCATCGATGAGGCACTGACACAGACAGGAAAGGCCGCCTGACCCCATGCGTATCTTCATTTCCGCCGACATCGAAGGCGTTGCAGGCATCGCGCATCTTCCAAGCACCGGCCCGAACCGCTTTGAGTTTGATCTGGGACGCAAGTGGTACACCGAAGAGGTGCTTGCCGCGATTGATGGCGCTGAAGCGGCGGGCGCCACGCAGTTCGTTGTTGCCGATGGTCACGGCACCGCACACATGCTGTTGCTCGAGCGCTTCAAGGAGAATGTGCGCATCGTTCGCTCATGGCCACGCCCGCTGCTGCAAATGCAAGGCATCGAGCACGGGACCTTCGATGCGGCCGTGGTCGTCGGTCATCATGGATCGGCGCAGTCCCGGCTCGCCGTCCTTGGCCACACCTACACGGGCGCATTTCGCGACATCCGCGTCAATGGCGTTTCGCAGTCTGAGACAACGTTGAACGCGCTGCTGGCCGGTCATTTTGGCGTTCCACTGGTCTTCAGTTCGGGCGACCATGACTACATCGCTCATGTGCGCGAAGCGCTACCGGATGTGGAAACAGTCATCACCAAAGAGGCTGTCGGAAAATCAAGCACCAACACACTCATGCCCAAGGCGTCTTGCGCCCTCATCCGGGCTGGCGTCGAGAAAGCGTTGCGAGAGAAGCGTGCCAAAGTCGTGGCGCAGCCGAGCAGCTTCCGGGTTGAACTCGATTTTCAGGAGCGAAGCCAACCGGAAATGCTGGATTACCTTCCCTGGGTGACGAGGACTGGTACCTACACGGTGGAGACGCGTTTCGAGGACGCCGTAACCTTGATGAAGTTCATCAGCTTCGTCAGCTTCTTCGTGCCCGATGGTCTCCCGCGATATGGCGAAGTGCCGTGAACCACGCGGCTAGCGGCCCCCTCGTCGGCCTGCGGGTCGTCGAGTTCGCTGGTATTGGCCCTGCCCCATTCTGCGCGATGCTTCTGTCGGACCTGGGAGCCGATGTTGTGCGCATCGATCGCCCTGGCACACTTGATAGAGATCCGGCACTGATCACGGAACGTGGCCGTCGCTCGGTTGTGTGTGACCTCAAGAGCGGCGCCGGCGTATCGCGCGCGCTCTCGCTTTGCGAACGCGCCGACATTCTCATCGAAGGATTTCGTCCGGGGGTGATGGAGAGGCTTGGTCTGGGCCCCGAAGTCGTGCTCGCGAGGAACCCGAGGCTGGTCTATGGACGCATGACCGGATTTGGCCAGGATGGGCCGCTTGCCCACCTTGCCGGGCATGACATCAACTACATCGCCATTTCGGGCGCGCTTGCCGCGATCGGACCATCTGAAAAGCCCATGGCACCCCTCAACCTCGTCGGCGACCTCGGCGGCGGGGCGCTTTATCTCGCATTCGGATTACTTGCAGCATTGTTTCATGCGCGTGAAACTGGCCATGGCCAGGTCGTTGACGCTGCCATGAGCGATGGCGCGGCCTCGCTCATGAACATGATCATCGGCAAGCGCATCATGGGAGCCTGGAATGACGGCCGGGAGGCCAACGACCTGGATGGGGGAGCGCCCTTCTACAACACCTATCAGTGTGCATGCGGTGGTTACATCGCCGTCGGCGCTTATGAGCCTCACTTCTACGGGCGCTTGCTGGCTTCACTCGGTGTAGAGGCCGGGGCCGCCCTGCGGCAGCATGACGAGCATGACTGGCCTGAGATGCGCGCGCGACTTGCGGCCATTTTCCTGACACAGGACCTGGCATCCTGGCTGTCGCGCTTGCAGCACCTGGATGTTTGTGTTTCGCCGGTACTTGGCATGGCTGACGCACCATCACATCCGCACAACAAGGCGCGCCAAACCTTCGTCACGCACAACGGCCATACCCAACCTGCGCCAGCACCGCGGTTCTCCAGGACACCCGGCTCGATACAGGGGCCGCCCCCGCGGATTGGCAGCGACGAAGCCAGTGTATGGCGCGATTGGGCGATAGAAACCTGAGCCGCGCTCAGTGGCCCACTCGTTAGCGACCCGCGCCTTCTTTCATTGCCCGATTGCTGCATCCTTGAGGGCCACAGAGGTGCAGCAAGACACCCCTGCAACTTGAATGGCCCGCAGGAACCTTCATCTCACGATCCGGACGAGACTGCGCGCGGCTGTGAAACTGCCGGCATCCGAACGGATTCTCGTCGAAAGGCCAAAGCGGCCGCGTAATGCGCTTGAACGGCAGCTTGCTTACGTCGGAGGGACATACGCCGGGTGCGTCCACAACGATATCCTCGACAAATATTTCCTTGAACATGACGCGGTAATGCTGCGCAGACTTCACGACGATCGCTTTCTTCGCTGAAAGGTCGACACCCAGATCGGTAAATATGTCCGGCCCAAACGTCTGGCGCTTGCAGTTCGTCACTACGATGTCAACATCGCCCGCCTGCAATGCAGCCGTCGTTCCCATAGGGATCGGACCGAGGCTCGTACTCTGCTTCGCATCTGTCTTGATGGCTTTCACGACGACGTCGAGGTCGATGGGGTCCCCTGACAACGAACATGCCTTGCCGCCGATGCGCATCGTCAGCTGCGCACCCACACCTGCCTCGCAAGCGAACTGAACGGCCAGCGGATCAACCATCGCGCCGAACGCGATACGGGTCACACCGGCGTCCATCAGTGCCCGCAAGACATAGGTTGAGTCACCTGGCGCTCCGCAATCCGGGTTATCGGCCATGTCCGCCAGCAGGATCGGAGCCTTTGGATGGGCCTTAACCTGCGCGACGGCATCCACCAGATCTGTCGTCGGCATGGCAGCCGTGCCGCGCATCGCAAAAAGCTCGCGGCCCATTGTCTCGGCCAACTCCTTGCCGCGAGCCTCATCATTGTCGGTGATCACGAGAACCTTCGTCCCCATGAACGGCAGGTCCCCACGGCGAAAACCGTGCACGATTGAAATGCTCAATACAGACCCCTGCTCCAGTGCACACATGCGCTTGACGAAGCTCTGCATTGGTTCACGGTTCGTCTGGAACACGTCGGCCATCCGACAGTCGAAGATCGAGCTCTTCGGTTTCACCTCGCCCGCAGCGACGCGCACCAGCAGATCGACAAGTTCGGCCGACCGTTCGGCAATGTCTACGTGAGGGTTCTCGCGGTAACACAGCAGAACATCGGCATTATCGTACATCGCAGACGAGAAATGGCTATGCGGGTCGAGCACCGCGCCAATCTTTACATTGGGGCCAACGATCGCCCGCGTGCGCGCGAGCAGATCCCCTTCGCAGTCGTCATATCCCTGCGCAATCATCCCGCCATGAAGCGAATAGGCGACGATATCTACCGGCATGTTTTTCTTGAGATCAGCAAGCAGTTCGTCCCGCAGCGCCTCGTAGACATCACGTCGAACCGGGCCGCCGGGCGGCGCGGACGTATAAAGCCCGTAGGCCACGTCAAGCTCCAGGGCCATCGCACGCGCGGGAATTGGCTCCGCCCGCAACGCGGCATCGTGAGGACCGCCTGGTCGCATCATGTGTGGCTCGAAAGCGCCAAA
>DAISVV010000032.1:12860-18425 GCA_036840015.1 Micropepsaceae bacterium | reverse complement strand
TCGGCACGCCGTCGGCGCTCATGGGCCGCAGTCCTGTCCAGGGTGTGATGTTTTCCGGGGAAACGGTCTCGGCGAGGCGCGGGTAGATGCGGGCCAGCAGCGACATCAGGTAGTCGATGCGCGGCTGGCGGATCGTGGTGTCGAGGCCTGCGAACTCGGCGGTGCCCGCGATGCGCACGCGCTTGCCGTCGATAGGTGTGACGGCGGCATGGACACTGTTGTCGGACAGGGGCATGGCGGGTGCGTGCGGATTGCCCGGGCAGTGGAGCGTGAGAGAGTAGCCCTTGGCGGGGCGCACCGGGACCCGCAGGCCGATCACGTCGCCGAGTGGCGCGCTGTAGCTTCCGGCGGCCAGCACATAGGCATCCGCCTCGATCAGGCCCTCGCGGGTTTCAATCCCGGTGAGGCGGCCGGGCGCTGTTGCGAGCGCAGCGATGTCCGTGTTGAAGGCGAAACGGACACCCCGGCCCGACAGCCTGTCGACGAGGGCCGTGCAGAAGGCGTGGGCATCGCCACGCTCGTCATCGGCGAAATGCACGCTGCCCTCGATGGCGCCGGCCACGGGGGCCAGGGCCGGTTCGCGGGCGAGGGTTTCGTCGCGGTCGAGAACGCGGAAGGAAACGCCCAACGGCTCGACGTGATGGGCTGCCTCCTTTGAGAGGGCAAAGGCCTTGGGTGTGCGGCTGACCGAGAGGACGCCTGTCTTCTTCCAGCAGAACGCGATGTCGAGGTCGGCGCGCAGCGCGTCCATCTCGCTGCGGGCGAGCAGGGCCAACCGCAGGTTCTTCAGCGTGTTGACCTTGTGGCGGGCGGGCGATGATTCGGCCAGGAAGCGCAGGCCCCAGAAGGCAAGCGCCGGCAGCTGGCCGAGGTGCAGCAGCATGGGCGCGTTATCGCGGCCCAGCCAGCGCAGGAGGTCGAGCGCCACGCCGGGCTCGTTCCAGGGGGCCACGAGGCTCGGATGCATGAGGGCGGCGTTGCCGAAGCTGGTCTCGAGGCCGGGTCCCTCGCGACGGTCGACGACGGTGACCTTCAGCCCACGCCGCTCGAGGGCATAGGCTGTCGTCAATCCGGCGAGGCCTGCTCCGATAATGGCGACGTGCATGGGGTTGCGTTCTGCTCCTTTCGCTCGCCGGATCAGTGTGCGTGATGGTGAACCGACTGTCTTTCATGGGTGATCGGCGCGCGCAAGCACGCGAGAAGGCGCGTCCGATTCCTCGTGCGACCAAAATACAACTTGCGCGCAACGGGTCGATGGGGCGTCATGCTTCCATCATGGTCCAAGAAGCTTCGCGCAGTTGGAGTTTCAGGCACGTCGCCGGGTGGCTGATGTTGCTTGCGCTGGCCATGCGCCTGCCCGCGCCGGAAGGCTGGATGCCCAATATATCGGGCGACGTGGGCGGCGGGTTCATTGTCATCTGTACCGTGCACGGGCAGATGAAAGTCCAGCTTGACGCCAACGGGCAGCCAGTGCCCGTCGAGCAACCGGATGACGCGCCGCGCGGTGCTTCGCTGCAGCCCTGCGTCTTTGCCGGGCTTGGAGGGATTGCTGCGCCACCGCCCCAACCCATTGCCGTTGCTGCGCCAGCGTTCTCGGGTCTGATCCCCACCGTTTACGTGCAAGTAACCCTGCTGTCCGAGAGGCGTCATAACCCCTCGGAAGCCCGCGGACCTCCCTCCGCCTGATCTGATCAAAGCCGTTCAGTTCAGAGCCTGCAGGCCGCAATAGGCTTGTCGGGAGCCATGCATCACATCTTGGGGGATCCATCCGTGTCCAGTGCTCATCACGCGCGTCTATGCGCAATCCTGCTTGCCTCAACGTCATTATCCGTAATGCCGGCTTCAGCCGACGAGAACGCAACCGCGACTACAACCAGCGTCGAGAGAATCGTCATCACCGGCAAGAAGATTGCCAAGAGTGCGACGAAGACCGATACGCCGATCCGGCAGGTGCCGCAGTCGATCCAGATCATTCCGGACAGCGTCATCAAGGACCAGGGGAACCTGACGGTCGCCGAAGCCACGCGCAACGTGGCGGGCGTGCAGGCGACCAATCCGGTGCAGACGCCGGCTTATGAGTCCACCATCATCCGCGGCTTTGCGGGTGAGCAGTGGCTCGACGGGCTGACGAGCTTCTACAATGCCGGCAACCGTGACTCGCTCGTCAATGTCGAGCGCATCGAGATCCTCAAGGGGCCGAACGCCATCCTTTATGGCGGTGGCACGGGGGCTCCGCTGGGTGGCGTCATCAATGTCGTCTCTAAGATGCCCGAAAGGGAAGCGTTCGTTCAGATCGGAACGACCTTTGGCAGCTATCAGTTCAAGCAACCCACGATCGACGTGAACATGCCGATCACGGAAGACGGCACGGTGCTGTTCCGTTTCACGGCGGACTATACGTCGGCCGGGTCCTACATCGATGTCATCGATACCGACAAGTACTCGATCCATCCAACCCTGCTGTTCACGGACAATGAGGGCACCACGCTCACGATCCAGGGCCGTATCTCGGACTGGAAGGCGCAGGAGTACCAGGGCCTGCCGGCCACGGGCACGATCACGGGCGGCTTCAGCCTTGATCGGCACCTGTTTGTTGGTCCGTCCGACATCCCCAAGTCACAATCGCGGGTAGAGAGCGTGACGGCCAAGCTCGAGCACAAATTTGATGAGACGTGGACAGCGAGCGTGCAGACCCGTCTCGGGCATACGGATTTCCGGGAGAACGCGCAGAGTTTCGCTGCCGGCTTCGACTTCGCGGGCAATGCGCCGCTGTTTGGAACGTCATGGAACGTTCTTAACATCGACCTCTTCCAGCAGCAGGACGAGTTCTCGGTCAATGGTACCGTCACCGGCACGCTTGAAGGTGATGGCATGAAGCACACGATCCTTGTTGGTGCGGATTTTTCGGAAGTGTCGGATGATGGCGCGATGCTGGGGGATGCCAACGACATCTTCCTGATCCCGCCGGTTGACCTCACGGCCCCTGTGTTTCCTCCCTATGTCTATCCGGCGAATACGCCCCTCAATACGTTTGTTGATGGCGTGAACACCTACACGACAAAGGGTATCTATGCGCAGGTGCAGTCGACACTCTGGGAGAGCGTGCATGTGCTTGGTGGTGTCAGGCTTGCCAATCTGCAGATCGATAACGTTTCGCCTGCTTTTGGCCTGAACCAGACAAGCGACACGACGCGGGCATTGCCGCGCGTGGGTGCGGTGGTGGATGTTACGTCTGAGATCTCGCTCTTTGCCGATTACAGCGAGGGGATGAAGGGCAATGCCTTCTCGTTCTTCCTGGGCGAGCCGGTTCCCGAAGAGTCGGACCAGATCGAGGCCGGCGTGAAGTTCGAGTTCGCCAACGGCATTACGGGCACCGCAGCGATCTTCGAGCTGAACCGGACTGGCGTTCCGGTGGGCTTTCCGGCGGTGGCCAACGGCGAGCAGCGCTCGCGCGGCTTTGACATCGACATGTCGTGGCAGGCTGACGACAACTGGTTCGTGCTTGCCAACTATGCGCACATCGAGGCAGAGCTGACCAAGGCCGCGGGCGGCGGCGCTGCGGGCAATCAGCTCAACACGGTGTCTCCGGATTCGGGACGCGTGTGGGTCAGCTACCGCTTCACGCAACCGGGCTATCGCGGCCTGAGTGCAGGTGCGGGCGTGTACGCGGCTTCGGGGGCCTTCGTGGACCTCGCCAACGTGTACGAGACAGATGGCTACTACACGATCGATGCGAAGGTTGCCTATGACGATGAAGACATTTCGGCTTCCATCTCCGCCAAGAACCTGACCAACGAGAAGTACTTCGTTCCCTACACCTATCTCGGCGGACGCGTTGCGCCCGGCGAAGAACTGGCGGTGTACGGATCGTTTGCCGTCAAGATCAAGTAATCAACCCTGAAGCAGAGCCAGCGGCTCACAAGGAAAGGCAGACAATATGGATGGTACCCGGCGGACAGTTCTGGGCGGGGCAGCTGCAATGGCTGCACTTGCTCCTCTCATTGCGCTCCAGCGCGTCATGGCCAGCGACGGTGCCAGTGGCGCGTCGGCACATCCACCGGGACATGAAGCGTTCATGAACCTGCCAAACTTCAAGATGCATGGCGACGAAGTCGTTGCCATGCTCATCTATCCCGAGTTCACGGCGCTTGACCTTGTGGCGCCGCACTACTTCTTTGCGTGCATGATGGGCGCGAAGGTCCATCTTGTTGCCAAGAGCAAGGACAAGCCGATTGCCAGCGACCTGGGGCTGGCAATCATGCCCACCATGTCTATTTCGGAATGTCCGCGTGATGTTTCAATCATCTTCTGTCCTGGCGGCACGCAGGGCACCGTCAATGCCATGCTGGATGACGAGACGGTGGACTTTGTTGCCGATCGCGGATCGCGTGCGCCGTTCGTTACAAGCGTGTGCACGGGATCGCTGATCCTGGGACAGGCGGGCCTCCTGAAAGGAAAGCGCGCAACGTCGCACTGGGCGGCGCGCGACAGCCTGAAACTTTTTGGCGCCACGCCAGTCAACCAGCGTGTCGTGACGGACGGTCGCGTGATTACGGGGGCAGGTGTTTCTGCCGGCCTCGACTTCGCACTGGCGGTGGTCGCGAAGCTGCGCGGCGTGGGCTATGCTGAGGCGCTTCGCCTGCAGGCCGAGTATGCACCGGAGCCACCTGTACCGGGCGGAACGCCAGAGACGACCGATCCGCAACTCGCGAAGGTGATGAGCGACATGCTGCTTCCGTTTCCGGGCTGGGTGGCGAAGGCGGCGGAGAAGAAGAGGTAAGGAGTTCATTTTCTCTGTGTGTGGCCAGTGGTCGGCCGTTTCCTGTTTTCTGGTGAATGGAGAAGATTTGCGATGCGTCGCTTCTGGTTCCAGTTGCACAAGTGGACGGCCCTGATTGTCGGGCTGCAGGTGCTGGCCTGGATCGTTTCCGGGCTCTACATGACGTTCGTGCCGATCGAGACGGTGCGCGGCGAGCACAACATCCGCAAGGCCGAGCCGCGGGATCTGCGTGAGGCGCCGGTCAAGGGGCTTCCCGTTGAGGCCGTCAAGGCGCTGGGTGGGCCTGTCACGCGGCTCGAGCTGGTTGACGTGGATGGGCGCCTGTCCTGGCGGGCTGATATCTCGGGCAAGCCGGCGGCGCTGATCGACGATGCGAGCGGGCAGGTGATCTCGCCCCTGGGCGAGGAAGCCGCGCGGCGCATTGCCGAGGCGGACTTTGCCGGCGAGGGCCGCATCGTGGCCGCACGCCTGATCGATGCCGATCCGCCGATCGAGTTCCGTGGCGACCTGCCGGTGTGGCAAGTGTCGTTTGATGACGGCGCGAGCACGAATGTCTATGTGTCGCCCCTGAGCGGCCGCGTGGTGGCTCGGCGGTCGTCGACGTGGCGGGTGTATGACTTCCTCTGGTCGCTGCACATCATGGATTATCGCGATCGCGAGGATTTCAATAACTGGCTCGTCGTGATCTCGGCGGCGGTTGCGCTGGCGCTGACGGTCAGCGGGTTCGTGATCCTGGCCTATCGGTTCTTGTTCGCGCGGTAGGTTGGGGAGGGCCCCCATACGTC
>DAISVV010000032.1:0-12783 GCA_036840015.1 Micropepsaceae bacterium | reverse complement strand
GGGGGGTGCCTTCGCCGTGGTGCTCGAATGTGCGATGCTGGTGACCTGCTTCACGAGGCCCGCCATGCGCAAGACACCCGTCACCGTCTATGACCTCGAAACCATTCCCGACCTTGCCGCGGTTGCGCGCATTCACGGGCTGGAGGGACGGCCGGAGGCTGAGGTGCTGGCGGCGCTGGGGGATGGGTTTCCAAAACCCATGCTGCATTCGATTGCCTGCATCGGGGCGCTGAATGCGGGCTTCGTGGATGGCCACTGGCAGGTGATGTCGCTGGGCGCGCCGCATATTGGCCAGCGAAGCGAGGGCGAGCTGATTGCCGGCTTCATCGGCATGATCAACAAGGACACGCCCACGCTTGTCAGCTTCAACGGCAGCGGCTTCGACCTGCCGGTTCTGCGCTACCGGGCGATGGTGCACGGGGTGGCGGCGCCGGGGCTCTTGCGGCGGAACTACTTCTATCGTTTCGGGGACAGTTCGGTCGACCTGTGCGATGTGCTGTCGTCCTATGGGGCGAGCACGAAGGTCAAGCTTGATGAACTGGCGCGCACGCTTGGCATTCCGGGCAAGCCGGATGGCATGGAAGGCTCGCAGGTGGCAAAGCATGTGCGCGAGGGACGCATCGCCGAGGTTGCGGCCTATTGCGAGAGCGATGTGGTCATTACCTATCGCATCTGGCTGCGCCATGAGGTGTTCCGCGGCGAGCTGTCGCCCGAGGCGATGGCGCAGAGCGAGGCGCATCTCGAGGCACTGCTGGAGCGGCGGCGGGCGCGCGCCTGAATTCGGGGACAGTTCACGAAAGCCTTCACGGCACCGTCTGCGTCAATTCATTGGCAACGAACATGTCCGGGCTACCCCAAAGGGGGTGCGACACCTATGTTCGTATAACGTTCTTGTTATCGGTGCGCGGCGTGACATATAAGAACAAGGGGCGAACATTTGCCCTTGTCCCCACCAATCAAGGAACATATTCCAGATGATGCAGAACCACGAAACACATGACGAAAGTGTATCTCGTGTAACAGCGGCCTCAACGAATTCAGAGGCTTCGATGGTAAACAGGAGCTTGCCGGGCCAGCCGGTTGAGCGACGGGCGCGCCTGGCGCCGCGCAGCGCGGAGGGCGATGACCTCTTTTTCGAGGTGCTGTCGCTCGGCTATCCGGTGAGCGATGCGGCCGACAGGGCCTGCTACAGCCGGACGCTGGTCTATCGCTGGCGCCGGCAGGACCGCGACTTTGCGGCGCGCTGGCGCGAGGCGCTGCTGGTGTCGCTCGATACGGCGCGGGAAGAGGCGATGCGCCGGGTCTTCGACGGGGTCGAGGAGCCCGTGTTCCAGAAGGGTGCGATCGTGGGAACACGGCGGAAATTCTCGGAGCGGCTGCTGATCGAATGGCTGAAGCACGGGCGGCGCTGGATCACGATCTCCGACTGAGGCCGCACCACAGGAGCGCGTTAACCATGTCGGGAGGTGCTTAACGGCCTGCCAAGGCGGACATGCTTTACTTGGCCGCTGAAACCGGCAGCATGCTGCCGCAACACAAGCGAAACCCCGCGTGGCTGACCGTCCCGTCGAGATCGACCTGAATGCGCCCGTCCAGATCGCGGATGTACCGCGCGTGGCCGGTGCCGTCTGGCGCTGGTGGACGGGAGAACTCCAGGCGCTGCTGCCGCTCAGCCTGCAACGCGCGGTGCCGCGCCCACCGGCGGCGACCCTGCTACATGCCGACGACAGCGCGTGGCGCTTTGCCGATGGCAGCGGGCAGCGCGCGGGTTTCAGCGTTGATCCGGGGCTTGCCGACAAGGACCTCGCGCGCGAGATCCTCTCGGCATCGGACGGGCTCAGCCTGAAGCGGCTGGCGGTGGTGCTGCCGGCGGCGCGCGGGCTGCGGCGGCGGATCGAACTTCCACTGGTGGCCGAACGCCAGATCCTTCCGGCCGTGGCGCTGCAGGTCGACCGGCTCACGCCGTTCACGCCCGAGACGGTGCGGCTGGCGGTGCGGATGGTCGAGCGCGATGCGGGCGAGGGCAAGCTGACCGTCGACTGCGTGTTCGTGCCGCGTGCGGTGAGCGATGCGCTCGAGCAGCGGCTTGGCGGCCTTGGCTTTGCCATCGAGCGGTTCGACATCGCGGGCGAGGACGGGCAGCCGCAGGGCTTCAGCCTGGTTGCGCCCGAGGCCCTGCCCGTGGCACAGGCCCGTCCCTGGGGCAAGCTTGCGCTGGTGGCGATCGCGGCGGGCGCGTGGTTCCTGGCGGGCCTCATGGTCGAGAGTGCGCGCGAGCAGGAGATCGCCGGATGGCAGGCCCGCGTTGATGAATTGCGGCCGCAGGCGGCGCGCAGCATCGCCCTGCGGGCGCGGCTTGAAAGCCTTGCCAAGCCTGTGGCGCTGGCGTCGGGCCACAGGGGGGACATGGTGCTTTCGGTGCTGGCCGAGCTGACGCGCATCCTGCCGGATACGGCGCGGCTGACCGAGTTCGACCAGGAGGGCGGGCGTGTGCGGATCGCCGGCGTGGCGCAGGATGCGGCCGGCCTGATCGGGTTGCTCGAGGCGTCGCCGCGCTTCCGGGACGTGCGGTTCCTCTCGCAGGTGATGCGGGTGGCCGAAACGGAGACGGACCGGTTCGAGATCGGGATTGCGCTGGAGGCGGGGGCACCATGAAGCTTGTCCTGTCCGCGCAACGGCAACGGGTGCTCGCGCTGGTGCTCCTGGCGGGCGTGCTGCTTCTGGCGTTGCAGCTTGTGATCTGGCCCTTCTGGGAAGCCGCACAGCTGCACGGGCAGCGTGTTGCGCTCCTGCGGCGGCAGGTGCTGGTGATGGAGGGCCTGGTCGAGGCGCGTCCGGCCTTCGAGGCGGCGGTGGCGAAGCTTGCGGGCAATGCCGAGCTGCAGGCGCTGACGCTGTCGGGTGACAGTGCGGCCATCGGCGGGGCGCAGTTACAGGGACAGCTTACGCAGATCCTCACGGCGGCGCCGGCGTCGGTCACCAGCGCGCAGCTGCTGCCCGAGGAGACGGCGGGCGGGCTAGCGCTGGTGCGCATGCAGATGGCGGCCGAGACGGACATGCGCGGTCTCGTGTCGGCGCTCCACGCCATTGGCGGGGCGCGACCGCTTTTGGCCATTGACCGGATTGCGGTGCGTGACCCGGACGGGGTCTTTGCGATGAAGCCCGAGAAGGTGCTGTCGAACCGGCTTGCGGTCGAGATGGTGGTCTCGGCCCGGATGCGTGCGCCATGAAGCTGTTCACCGCCGAGGGCGCCTTCGGGCGCGTCATGGGGTGGCTCACGGGGCTTGCGGTGCTGGCCGGCTGCCTGAGCTTCCTGCCGTCGCCCTTCGGGCTGGCCGGGGCGTTCTCGTCGCCGCCCACGCCCGTGGTGCAGGACAACGCGCCGGTCAAGCTTGCACCGATGCCGGCGCTGGAGACCTATGCGCCCCTGCTCGCGCGGCCGCTCTTCAACCCGGCGCGCACGCCTGATCCGGTGGCGGCGCCGGTTGCCGGTCCGGCAGCCACGCCGCTGGCGCAGTCTCTGGGCGAACTCTCGCAGTACCGTGTGGTCGGGATTGCCGGTGACAGCCAGACCCGGATCGCGCTGGTGCGGAAGGGTGAGGGCGCCGTGCTGACCCTCAGACCCGGGGACAGTTTGGATGGCTGGACGGTAAAGGCCATTGACGGACGCGGCGTCTCAATCAGTGGTGGTGGACGCACGGAAATTCTTGCAATTCCAAGGGCGACGAACGCCGCGCCGACACCCTGAAAGGGAAAAGAAACCCCTATTGGGTAAACTCCCGGGCCGGGAATGCAGGATCAGGCTTGACGGGCCGTTAAAAGTTTCCTCTTCGTTGATTCCGTGTCCCCAAGACGAAGGCTTTGGTCCCCATGAGGCGTCCCCATTGCGGCATGTCCGCTTGCCTGCGCAGAGGTCCGGCGATGATGCTCGCCGTGGCCGGGCTGGCGCTTGCCGGGTGCGAGGCGCCTGGCGAGGACCAGGGACTGCGCGGGGCCATGTCGTCGGTGGTGCGGAGCGCTGATGCGCCAGCGCCTGGCCCTGCACCCGTCGTGCTCGGTGACGAGGGTGCCCTTGCGGGGCAGCCCAAGACGGAACTGGTCGAGGGTGACAGCCGCTTCGTGAACCCGGCCGGGCGCAACGGCGCCTCGCGCAAGGGTGGCGACGTCGTGCTGGACTTTGCCGATGCCGAGGTTCGCGACGTGGTCCGCACGGTTCTCGGGGACATTTTGAAAGTGCCCTATGCGGTCGACCCGCAGGTCCAGGGCAAGGTCACGCTGAGGACCAGCACGCCGCTTCGCAAGCAGGATGTGGTGGCGGCGCTGGAGACCGCGCTCAAGGCCAACGGGGCCGTCATCGTGCTGGCCGACAATGTCTACAACGTGGTGCCCGCGGCCGATGCCCAGAAGCGGATCGACGGGTTCGAGCTGTCGGGCTCTGCGGGTGCACGCGGGCCCGGCTACGGGATCGAGATCGTGCCGCTCAACCACATCGCTGCGGCGGAGATGCAGAAGCTGCTCGAGCCGGTGTCGCCGGCTGGCGGCGTGGCGTCGGTGGATGCGCAGCGCAACCTGATCTTCCTTGCGGGTACCAGCCAGGAGCGCGCGGCGATGCTGGACACGATCCGGCTGTTCGACGTCGACTACCTGAAAGGCATGTCCTATGCGCTGGTGAGGCCCGACCATATCGAGGTCCAGGCGCTGGCAGGCGAGCTGACCCGCGTCTTCCAGAATACGGCTGGTTCGTCGGCGAACCTGCTTCGTTTCGTGCCGCTCGCGCGGATCAACACGCTGCTTGTCGTCAGCCCCCGGGCGGGCCAGCTGCGCGCGGTCGAGAAGTGGGTGGACCGGCTCGACGTGCCGCCGCGTGGTGCGGGTCGCGGGGTCTATTACTATCGGCTGCAGCATGCCAAGGCGGCCGACGTGGCGCGATCGCTTGCGGCGGTCTATGGCAGTGCTGTGCAGACGACGGGCGAGGAGAGTGACCAGGGCAACGGGGACATGATGCAGGACCCGCAGGTGCCCGGTGTTGCGCCTGTTCCTCCGCCCCCGCCGCCCCCGGTGCAAGGCAACAACGGATCGTCGCTCCAGATCGCGGTCGACCAGGCCAACAATGCACTGATCATCCGGGCCAAGGGTAGCGAGTATGCCGGGCTCGAGCGTTTCCTGAAGGAAGTGGATGTGGCGCCGGACCAGGTGCTGATCGAAGTCACGATCGCCGAGGTCACGCTCAACGATTCCCTGAAATACGGGGTCGAGTGGTACTTCAAGAATACCAATGACCAGAGGTACTCGCTGGGTCGCGGCTTGCGGCCGGCACCGACGCTGCCGGGCTTCAACTTCACCTACACGATCCCGGATGTCGAGGTGGCGCTGAGCGCGCTGGGGTCGATCACGGACGTGCAGGTGATCTCGGCGCCGAAGCTGCTGACGCTCAACAACAAGCCGGCGAACCTGCAGTTCGGTGACCAGGTTCCGGTGGTCACGCAGACCGCGACGGGTATCCGTGACGCAGCCGACCCGACGATCGTGAACTCCATCCAGCTGCGCGACACCGGCATCGTGCTCAAGGTGACGCCCCGCATCAGCCGCGGCGGGACTGTCTTCGTGGACGTGAACCAGGAAGTCAGTTCGGCGGTCCAGACCACGACGTCGGGCATCGATTCACCCACGATCCAGCAGCGCCGGATCTCGAGCACGGTGGCGGTGCAGGACGGGGACTCGATCGCGCTGGGCGGGATGATCCGGCAGAGCGATACCCGCAGCAACAGCGGCGTTCCGGTGCTCAGGGACATTCCGGTCGTGGGCAACCTGTTCTCGAGCACGAGCAACCAGGGTGCGCGGACCGAGCTTCTCATTTTCCTCCGTCCACGGATCATCCCGAACGCTGCGGCGGCCCGCGAGATGACGGACGAACTGAAGCGGGGCCTGCGGTACCTCGATGTGCAGGCGGCGCCGCGCGCGCGTCCCTGAGAGCCATTCGCGCTTGCAACTGTCCCTGTAATTCAGCGAATGCACGCCATTGCGTTTACCTCGAATTAGGGATGCGCGGTGTGGGCGGCGTTGCGTCAGCGCTGCTTTGCCCAATCGAAACGCGTGTTTAACCGCCGGGGATTTAAAAATTGCCGCAAATCAGAGGCGGTCATGACTTCATCGCGGTCACGCAAGACGGACGCAGGCAGGCAGCAGGGGCTGCTGAGGTCCTATGCCGAGTCCGCCGGTGCCGCCACTTCGCGGCGGCGTTCCGAGTTGCTGCTTCAGGCTGCGCTGGTCGAGGCTGAGCTGTCGGATCGCGCCAAGAGCGAGTTCGTTGCCCACATGAGCCACGACCTGCGCACGCCGCTCAATGCCATCATCGGGTTTGCAGAGATCCTGTCGCTGGGTCGCGTCATCAGCGACGATCCGCAGAAGGCGCGCGAGTACGCCGCTGACATCCAGCATGCCGGGCGGCATCTGCTGGGCATCATCAATTCGATCCTTGACCTTGCCCGCCTCGAGGGTGGGCACTCCGAGGTCGTGCTCGAGGATTGCGACCTGCGGGATGTCATCCGCACAACGCAGATCATTGCCCAGCCGCAGGCGGAGGCCAAGCAGCAAAGGCTTCATGCCGTACTGCGCCCGGCCTTGCCGCTGGTGCGCGCGGATGTGCTCAAGACAAAGCAGGTCCTGATCAACCTCGTGTCCAACGCCATCAAGTTCACGCCACGGGACGGCGACATCCGGATCCTGATCGAGACACCGCCGGGCGAGGGTGTGAATGTCAGCGTCATCGATACCGGGCCTGGCATGTCTTCGGACGAGCTTTCGATTGCCCTCAGCCGGTTCGGCCGGGTCCGCAATCCGCTCACGCAGCAGGAGGAGGGCACGGGGCTTGGCCTGACGATAGTCCGCCAGCTCTGCAGTGTTCAGGGCTTGCGGTTCCGCATGTACAGCAAGCCCGGCGAGGGCACCTGTGCAACAGTCCAGTTTCCCCGCAACCTTGTCGTGGGGCAAGGTGTCCCTGAGGAACAGATCGCGTCATGAAGAGCTCCAAGCCCGCTGTACTGCGGATCGATGCGCAAAGGCCGGACAGCCTGATGGGTACGTCCCGCGCCGGTGATTTCAAATTTGCCCATGTCGTGTCGATCGAAGGCGGTCAGGCGATTGCTGCCTTCGATACGCGGGTTCGGATGGGTGGTGCGGCCGAGGAGCGCGTGGTCATCGGTGCGACGGTCTCGATCGAGACACCCAGGTCCTCGGTCATTGGCGTTGTCACCGGACTGTCGGTTCCCACCGCCGAGCTGGAGCAGGACCAGGCGGTGCTGCGTCTGTTCGAGGTGGATCTCGTGGGCGAGGTGCGAACCGACCAGGCCACGGGTGAGAAGCGCTTCCATCGGGGCGTGACAACGCTGCCCACGCTCGGTGATCCGGTTGGGCTCACGGGGGCAGACAGCCTCGCGGCGGTCTACTCGTCACAGGGCAGGCCCTCGATCGAGATCGGTACGTTGGCACAGGACGGCAATGTCGCGGCGAGCGTGCTCGTGGACGAGCTTCTGTCCAAGCACTTTGCAATCGTAGGGTCGACGGGTGCTGGAAAGAGCTGCGGCATCGCTGGCCTGCTGCATGGCCTCGTGAACAAGTTCCCCGGGTCACGGATCATCGTGCTCGACATCCACAACGAGTACGCGGCGGCCTTCAACGGCGTGGCCGAGGTGATCCATCCCGGCAATCTTTATCTGCCGTTCTGGCTGCTGAGCTTCGACGAGCTGGCCAGCGTCTTCATGACCTCGGACAGTCCGGACCCGGAGGATATGGAGATCCTGCACGATGCAGTCATGTTCTCCAAGAAGCGGGCGGGCGAGAGCCGTGTACCGCGGCAGGGAGGGCAGTTGCGCCGTGCGACGGACGCGCCGACGACGACGATCGACTCACCCACACCTTTCCGGCTTGCGGACATCTCGGCCTATATCGAAGAGCAGATGGGCAAGCTGGAGCGGACGCGCAGCACCATTGCGCTCCGTCGCATCCGGGCGCGCATCGAGACGCTGACGTCCGACCCGCGCTATGGGTTCATGTTTGGCGGGTTTGTTGTTCAGGACCGTCTGACCGAGATCATCGGCCGGCTGTTCCGCATCCCGACGGCCGGGCGGCCGGTGACGATCCTCGACCTGTCGGCGGTGCCGTCGGAGATCCTGAACGTGGTGATCTCGGTGATCTGCCGCCTTGCCTTCGACCTCGGCGTCTGGAGCAAGGGGCAGTACCCGATGACGCTGATCTGCGAGGAGGCGCATCGCTATGTGCCGCTCGACAAGTCGCTGGGCTTCGAGCCGACGCGCCAGGCCGTCACGCGTATCGCCAAGGAAGGCCGCAAGTATGGCATCTCGCTTGGCGTTGTAACGCAGCGTCCAGCCGAGATCGACCCCACGCTCTTGTCGCAATGCAGCACCGTCTTTGCCTATCGGCTGTCGAATGACTCGGACCAGCAGGCCGTGCGGGCCCGGTCGGCGGACTGCGCCGCGCGGCTTCTGGACTTCCTGTCGTCGCTTGGCGATGGGGAGGCCATTGCCATTGGCCAGGGTGTCAGCATGCCGATGCGCATCCGCATGCGCCGGCTCGAGGCGCATGAGTTGCCTGCGGGCTCGGGTCATCCTTTCTCGGAGGTCTGGCAGCGCGAAGCGATTGACCTCAGCGAGCTTGAAGGCATCGTGACGCGCTGGCGCTACAACCGGCGTACGGACGACATGTTCCGCATGCCCGGTGCGCTGACCTCTTCGTCGGACTGACGCGCCCACCCTAGTGTTCGTTTGCCCTTGTGCGCCGTGATGCGCTATGGTCCCGCCGTTTCGCGGAGGGGACAGGATGCGCCGGTTGCTTTGGCTTGTCGGGGTGCTGCTGCTGGCTGTGAGCGGCTACTGGGCCCATGGGTTCCTGACGGCCGGTGGCGTGTTTGAGGACATCGCGCCGGTGGGCCTTGCCTCCTGCAGGCCGGTGACAGGTGGCGGGATCGCCGGTATCGAAGACATTGCCATCGACAGCGAGACACGTGTCGCCTTTCTCTCGGGCTATGATCGCTGGCGGCAGGCCAGGGGCGAGACGATGCGTGGTGCGATCTGGACCTACGCACTGGACGGCGGCGGTGCCGTCCCCGTGGACGCCACGGCGACTGCGCTGCCCGCCGGGTTTCATCCCCATGGCATCAGCCTGTGGCGCGGTGATGACGGGCGCAAGGTGCTTTTCGTGATCAACCATTTCGGCGGCCGGCATACAGTCGAGGTTTTCGATGTCGACGGCGCGCGCCTGGCGCACCGGACGACGGTCGAGAGCGAGGCCATGGTGTCCCCGAATGATCTTGTCGGCACCGGCCCGGACTCGTTCTACGTGACCAACGATCATGCCTATGAGGCGGGCATGATGCGAACGATCGAGGATCTCGGGCGGCTCAGGGTTTCAACGGTTCTTCACTTCGACGGCAAGGGGTGGAAGACGGTGATGCAAGGCTTGGGCGGTGCCAATGGCATCAACCTGAGCGCGGACGGGCGCTCGGTCTATGTGTCGGCGATGAGTGAGCGGGCGGTGCGCGTGCTTGACCGGGATCCGCAGACAAACGATGTCACACCACGGTCCGTGGTGGACGTGCCGGGATATGCCGACAACATCGATGTCGAGGCCAATGGGGACCTGCTGCTTGCGGTTCATACGAAGGTCTTTGCGTTCCTCGCGCATGCGGCGGATGAAGGCAAGCTGTCCCCGAGTCATCTGCTTCGCCTGAGGGCAGATGGCAAGGGTGGCTTCAGCCCGCAGACGTTCCACTATAGCGACGGGTCCGACATCTCGGCGGCGAGTGTTGCTGCGGCCGCGCCCGGCCGGGTTCTGGTGGGGGCCGTGTTCGACCGCAAGATCCTGGACTGCGCCATGTAAGTCGTGGCCATTGGCCCGCTTTTCGGACTTCACGATTTCGTGGGGGCCTTGCGCGGCTTCGTGATGATGTCAATATGCCCGCTTTGGGGATCATCGGGGGCCTTACGCCATGTCAAAGACAGCGCCGACGCGCGAGTCGGAGCGCATCGATATCCTGGATGTGCTGCGGGGCCTCGGTGTGCTGGGCATCCTTGCGGTCAATGCGGCTGCCTTTGCATATCCGACCGAGGCCTATTTCAACCCGCTCAACGCGCCGGTGCCCTTCGAGGGGCTGGCCGTCGAGACGTGGCGGATCGTGCACGTTTTCTTCGAGCAGAAGTTCATCACCTTGTTCTCGATGCTGTTTGGCGTCTCGCTGTTCCTTGTCGGCGGCGAGCGCGATGATGCCGAGCGAACGCGGCTCCTGCGGTGGCGGCTGTTCTGGCTGGCGCTGATTGGCATCGGGCATGGGGCGGCCATATGGTACGGGGACGTGTTGCTGGCATATGCCGTAGCCGGTTTCGCGGTCTCGTTTGCCCGCTCGTGGAGCGCGCGGGGCCTTCTGCTGAGTGGCGTCATGCTGTATCTCGCCGGCGCTGCCGTCGAGTCGGGAGCCTATGCGCTTCTCATGGTGGCGCCCCTGCCGCCGGATGAACTCGCGCGAATGAGCGAGGAGATCGGCTGGCGGCTCTCGGCTGCGGACATGCGGGATACGATTGCCGCGTTCGGAGGCACGTTCGACCAGAGCCTGACGGCGAACTTCAACACGTGGCTCGAGTACTTGTGGCTGTTGTTCTGGCCGAAGACCTATGGGCTCATGATGATCGGGCTTGGTCTCTACAAGGTCGGCTATCTGCGTGGCCAGGCGCCGGCGTGGGTGCATGCGATCCTGGTCATTGTCGGTGCCTGCATGCTGGCGCTGATGAACCAGGGTGCGTCGCAGGCCATTGCAGCGGGCTTTCCGATGCTCGAGACGCTGGGGCCGTGGCGGCTGGCACTGGCCAGCGGGGCGCTGTTTGCGACCCTTGGCTATGTGTCGGCGCTGATGCTGCTTCATGCGGCCGTGGGCACGAGCGGGCTTTGGGCGCTGGCCGCGACGGGGCGCATGGCCTTCACGAACTACCTGGCGCAGTCGTTGATCATGACGGGCATCTTCTATGGCGGGCGCGGCCTTGGCCTGTTCGGGCAGCTCGACTGGACCGAACTTGCCGTCGTCGTGATGGGGGTCTGGGCGCTGCAGCTCCTGTGGTCGCCGCTCTGGCTGTCGGTGTTCAGCATGGGGCCGCTGGAATGGGTGTGGCGCTGCCTGACCTATGGGCGCCTGCTGCCCATCGGGCGTCGCCACGCGGCATCCTGAGGCGGGAAGTCCCCGGCGTTTCGTGCCATGGTGCGCCCGTTGAAACGGGATTCGGCCTCTTACCCATGTATCGCGCCCTTCTGTCGACCAGCGGCTTCACGCTGCTCAGCCGCATCACCGGCTTCATTCGTGACATGATCATGGCCGCGGTACTGGCGCCGGGTTTGCTGTCCGATGCCTTCTTCGTGGCGTTCCGCTTGCCGAACCATTTCCGGGCGATCTTTGCCGAGGGCGCCTACAACGCCGCCTTCGTGCCGATGTATTCCGGACTGAGGGCAACCGACCCGGCCAAGGCGGAGGCGTTCTCGCGCACCATGTTGGGCTGGCAGGTGCTGATCCAGGCCGTGCTGCTGGCGGTTGCCTTTGTCGCCATGCCCTGGGTCGTCACGCTGCTGGCGCCGGGCTTTGCCGGCGATCCGGCACAGGTGGCGCTGGCGAGCGAGCTGACGCGCATCACCTTTGCCTATCTGCTCTGCATCACGGTGGTCACGCACCTGGGCGGCGTTCTGAATTCCAGGGACAGTTTCTGGGCAGCGGCGGCAGCGCCGGTTCTCCTGAACATCTGCATGTCGGTGGCGCTGGTCCTCGTCGTCTTTTTTCCGACGGCCGCGCATGCAGCCGCGTGGGGCGTGCTGGCGGGCGGTGTCGCGGAGCTGCTGCTGCTGCTGTTCTCGGCGCGGCGGCTGGGGGCCTCCATCCTGCCCGGCGTGCCGCGCCTGACGGAGGATGTGCGGACGTTCTTCGGTCGCTTCGTGCCGGCGACGGTGGGTGCGGCGGGCGTGCAGCTGGCCATGTTTGCCGACACGATCTTTGCGAGCTTCCTTGGGGCGGGGGCCTATACCTCGCTCTACTTTGCCGACCGCATCAACCAGCTGCCGATGGGCGTGATTGCGATTGCGCTGGGGACCGTGCTGCTCCCGCAGGTATCGAAGTCCGTCAAGCTGGGCGATATGGGGGCTACCCATCGGGCGTTCCGGCGTGCGACCGAGACGGGGCTGCTGCTGACGCTGCCCTGCACGGCGGCCTTTTTCGTGATCCCCGACATCATCATGACGGGTCTGTTCGCGCGCGGGGCCTTCAGCGTCGAGGCGGCCCAGGCGGCGGCAGCGGTGCTGCTGGCCTATGCGGCGGGGTTGCCCGCCTTTGTGATGCTGCGCACGGTCACGCCCCTGTTCCATGCGCGCGGTGACACGCGCACGCCTGTCGTTGCGACGGGGATTGCGATCGGCGTGAACCTGGCGCTGAAGGCGCTGTTCGTCATGGGCCTCAATTTCGGCGTCGTGGGCCTGGCGCTGGCGACCGCGATCGGGACATGGGTCAATTTACTGGTGCTGGGCGGGCAGGGGTGGCGGCTGGGCTATATGGAGGTGTCGGACGCCTTTGCCGCCACTGTGGCCCGCATGGCGGGTGCTGCGGCCTATGCGGGGGTGGTGGCGTGGCTGCTGGTGGGCGTGATTGCTGACATACTGTCCCCGGGTCTCGCGTTGCGGGCGGAGATCCTGATGGTGGTCATGAGCCTCGTCGGGCTCGGCGCCTATGGGCTTGGGCTGCTG
>DAISVV010000031.1:7547-18667 GCA_036840015.1 Micropepsaceae bacterium | reverse complement strand
GTGACCGAGCGGACAATGCCGAGGTCGACAATGCTGACAGCGGGGATTTCCGGATCCGGGAGTGGCGCAAGCACTGCTTCGAGTGCATCTGGCTCGCTCGTCGCCTCTCTCACCACGACGCCCCCGGATAGGCGCGGGGCAGGAACTGCATTTCGCTGAGCAGATGTCCCAGGTGCTCGCTGTGATGACCCTTGCGCCCTCCAGTCACAGGCCGCCTTTCGCGGGGGCGAGGCAGTGTTGCCTCCGAAAGCAGTGAGGCAATCCGCTGGTCCCAGGCGCTGCGCAGCTCGCGCTTGTCAACGGCCATGCCCTTGCTGGCGAGTTCGGCTTCGATGGCGTCCATCTCGAAGAGTTCATCGACGAAGCGCCACATCCATTCCAGGCCGGCGCTCATCCGCGACTTGCTCTCGGCAGTCCCGTCGCCAAGCCTCATGGTCCAGTCGCGCGCCAGTCGGCTGTGATAGGCAACCTCCTTGACGGCCTTGGATGCGATCGCCGCCAGTTCAATGCTTTTGCTGGTGCTGAGCCGTTCGAGGAAGAGTTCCTGGAAGGTCGAGAATAGGACTTGTCGCGCGATTGGCTGTGCGAATTCACCGGTTGGCTGTTCGACAAGGAGGCAGTTGGTGAAGTCGAGTACGTCACGATCGAAGGCGAGAGTATCGGCGGTGTGGCCGGCACCTTCGAGGTTGGCTGCAAACTCGAGGAAGTGGGTGGCCTGGCCAATCAGATCGAGGGCGACATTGGCGAGCGAGAGGTCAACTTCGATGGTCGGAGCGCTGCCGCACCATGCGCTCAATCGCTGACCCAGAATGAGTGAATCATCACCAAGGCGCAGGGCGTAGACGAAAATGGGATCTGTCGCGGACATCAGATGTTCTTGATGTTGCTGGGTATGGTGTAGAAAGTTGGATGGCGATAGATCTTGTCCTCGGCAGGCTCAAACAGCGCGGCAGCATCCCCTGGGTCTGAGGCCGTGATTTGCGCCGACGGGACAACCCAGAGGCTTACGCCCTCCATGCGCCGGGTGTAGGTATCGCGGGCGTGCTCCAGCGCCATCCGGGCATCTGCCGCATGCACACTGCCGGCGTGGCGGTGCGACAAGCCCCCTTTCGCCCGCACGAAGACTTCCCAGAGTGGCCAATCCCGTTCGTTCATGGCTTATTCCGCCGCCAATTCGGTTGTGCTGCGCTTGCGTGCATGCTCGCGCGCCGCTGCTCGTACCCACTCGCCCTCGGCCCATGCCTTCCTTCGGGCGTGCATGCGCTCCTTTGCGACCGGACCGTCACCCCTGACGACGGCGTTGAATTCGTCCCAGTCGATCGCGCCGAAATCATGGTGGCCGCGCGCATCGTTCCACCGCAGTTCGGGGTCGGGTATCTTCAGGCCCAGGGCTTCGGCCTGGGGCACCGCGACGTCAACGAATTTCTGGCGCAATTCGTCATTGGTCTCGCGCTTGATGCGCCAGCGAATGCTTTGCTCGGTATTGGGTGACTGGTCATCAGGCGGGCCGAACATCATCAGCGATGGCCACCACCAGCGGTTCAGGGCGTCCTGCGCCATGCGTTTTTGCGCGGCGGTACCGGTACAGAGCGCCATCATCAATTCGTAACCCTGCCGCTGGTGAAAGCTTTCTTCCTTGCACACGCGAACCATGGCGCGCGCGTAGGGTCCGTATGAGGTACGCTGCAAGGGAACCTGGTTCATGATGGCTGCGCCGTCAACGAGCCAGCCGATCGCGCCGATATCGGCCCAAGTGAGGGTCGGGTAGTTGAAGATCGTCGAGTACTTGGCCCTGCCGGCGTGCAGCGCCTCGATCATCTCCTCACGTGACACACCCAGCGTCTCGGCTGCAGCATAGAGATACAGTCCGTGGCCAGCTTCATCCTGAACCTTGGCGAGCAGGATTGACTTTCGCCTCAGGCTTGGTGCGCGTGTGATCCAGTTGCCCTCCGGAAGCATGCCGACGATTTCCGAGTGGGCGTGCTGTGAGATCTGGCGCACAAGCGTCTTGCGGTAGGCATCCGGCATCCAGTCCTTGGGCTCGATGAATTCATCGTTGGCCACGCGCCGTTCGAAGGCTTCGACGAGGGCGGGGTCCTCGTGCCCCGGGCGGGCGTCGGCGAGGCCAGTCGCACCTGCATTCCTGATCGGTGATCGCTCGGTCACAGTATCCTCAGCCTTGTAACCCCTGTTTCGGGTTCGATGAGCGGTCGGATGGCTTCTCATCGCGTCGTACCAGCGCGGACATGTCTGGCGCTGCATGCGATGGCAGCTTCCAGTCGGAGGATGGCAAAGCTTGACCGATCGGTCAATAGTTGACCGATCGGTCGAATAATGCTCCCGTCAACAACGTGATGCGTGGCTGAGGCATGCCGCGGATGGCCGATATCTGTCCCCGGCGCCTCGTGCGAGCGCAGAACCGCAAGCGGACGACGCGGCAGCCCTTGCCACATCGAGCTGCGGGCAGCGACGCCGCGTCTGGAAGATCAGTCAACCAAGGGGAGTCCGGGAATGAAGTACGAAAGGATCGAGTTCGACCTGCGTGATGCAGTGGCGCGGATCACGTTCAATCGCCCCGATCGGCTCAACAGTTTCACCGTCGAGATGCACGAGGAAGTGGCGCATGCGATCGGCGAGACGTCACGCAGCGCGCGCGTCCTTGTGATAACGGGGGCAGGGCGTGGCTTCTGCGCGGGACAGGACCTTTCCGATCCTGCCGTGAAGCCGGGCAGTGACCTGCGCGACATGCTGGAGAAGCACTACAATCCTCTGGTGCGTTCGATTGCCAGTCTTGAGATGCCGGTGATTGCCGCCGTGAATGGTGTTGCCGCCGGCGCTGGTGCCAACATCGCGCTTGCTTGTGACATCGTCATCGCCGCCCGCAGCGCGAGGTTCATACAGAGCTTCTCGAACATTGGCCTGATCCCGGATGCCGGCGGGACCTGGAACCTGCCGCGCCTCTGCGGACAGGCGCGCGCAATGGGACTGGCGCTCACGGGGGAACCCCTTTCGGCAGAGCGTGCCGAGGGTATCGGGATGATCTGGAAATGTGTCGATGATGACAAGCTTCACGTCGAGGTCGATGCCCTTGCAGCAAAGTTTGCCTCGGCCCCAACCAGAGGTCTTGCATTGACGAAGAAGCTCATGCGCGACAGCGTTGCGCGTTCCTTGCAGGCGCAGCTGGATGCCGAGTGTGAGGCCCAGAGCGCCCTTGGCCGTAGCCTTGATTATCAGGAGGGGCTTGCGGCCTTCATGGAAAAACGGTCACCGGTTTTCAAGGGAGCCTGACAATGATGAAACCTCTGGTTCTCAGGAATTTCGCCGAAGACCGATGGGTTGAAGGCGCGGGTGCGATGGCAGAGATGCGCTCTGCGATCGATGGCGAGGTGGTGGCGCTTGCGTCATCTGAAGGTCTTGATTTTGCCGGCATGGCGCGATTTGCGCGCCAGCAGGGTGGAGCCGCCTTGCGTGCGCTCACCTTTCACCAGCGTGCGCAGATGCTGAAAGACCTTGCCGACGCGCTCACAGCACGCAAACAGGTCTTGCATGACCTGAGCTTCAGTACCGGCGCTACGAAAGCTGACAGCCGGATCGATATTGATGGCGGCATAGGAACGTTTACCGTCTACCAGGGCAAGGGTCGCCGCGAGTTGCCCAATGAGCGCCTTCTGATTGACGGGAATCCCGAGGCGCTTTCGCGAAACGGTACATTCCAGGGGCTTCACGTCTTCACATCGCGACAGGGCGTGGCTGTCCATATCAACGCCTTCAATTTTCCGGTTTGGGGCATGCTCGAGAAGCTTGCCCCGGCGCTGCTTGCGGGCATGCCCGTAATCGTCAAGCCTGCCACGGCGACAGCTTATCTTGCAGAAGCGGCAGTGCGGATCATGCTCGAGGCAAATGTGCTGCCCCGGGGCGCGCTTCAGTTGGTCGTAGGCTCGACAGGCGATCTTCTTGAGCACCTGACAGGGCAGGATGTGGTTTCGTTCACCGGTTCGTCGGAGACAGCCGGTTTGCTCAAGCGCCACCCGGTCATTGTTCACGAAAGCGTGCGCTTCATCGCCGAGCAGGACTCGCTCAACGCATCGGTGCTTGGCCCGGATGCGCAACCCGGCTCGCCGGAATTCGACCTCTTCATCAAGGAGGTGGCCCGCGAAATGACCGTGAAGGCTGGCCAGAAGTGCACGGCGATCCGTCGGGCGCTTGTTCCCGAAGCGCTTGTCGAGGCTGCACAGGCGGCTCTCTGTGCTGCGCTCAGCGAGATCAAGCCCGGGGATCCGCGTGAAGAAACCACGCGCATGGGGGCCCTGGTCAGCACAAGGCATCGAAGCGAGGTCCGCTCCAGGATTGTCGTGCTCTCCAGGGACGCGGTCATTGTCTCCGGAGACACAAGCGAGACCCCCGTCCACGAGAAGGGTGCATACATGCAGCCTGTTCTCATGCGGTGCGATCGGCCGTGGGTTGCCAATGGCGTTCACGAAGTGGAGGCTTTCGGTCCGGTTTGCACCCTCATGCCGTATCAGGACGCCACAGACGCTGTCGCGCTCGTCAACCGTGGCAAGGGATCGCTGGTAATGAGTGCCTTTACGCACGATGCCGATTTTGCGCGGGATCTTGTCCTTGGCGCCGGCTCATTCCATGGCCGCCTCGTTGTCGTGGATCGCGATTGCGCCGCGGAGAGCACAGGGCATGGTTCACCTCTGCCACATCTGGTCCACGGGGGCCCGGGACGCGCCGGTGGCGGCGAGGAAATGGGTGGCATTCGTGGCGTCACCCACTACATGCAGCGCACGGCACTGCAGGGGCACCCGCGCGTCATCTCGGCAGTCGTGGGCCGCTACATCGCGGGCATGCCAACCCAATCGGCCTCGGAGCATCCTTTCAGGCGCAAGTTCCACGACCTGCCGATCGGGTATCAGCTCAAGACCGGCTCACGAGAGATTGAACTCGGCGATATCGAGCACTTTGCCCGCTTTACCGGCGATACATTCTACGCGCACATGGATGAGGCGGCTGCAAGGGCCAATCCCCTGTTTGGTGGCCGCGTGGCCCATGGCTATCTTGTCCTCGCGTTTGCGGCGGGTCTTTTTGTTGACCCGGATCCGGGCCCCGTTCTGGCCAATTACGGTCTCGACAACCTCCGGTTCGTCAAGCCGGTCAAGCCGGGTGATGCCATCCAGGTCACCCTGACAGTGAAGGAAAAGTCACTGCGCAGGCCCGATCAGGGTGAGGTACGCTGGGATGTCGTCGTGCCCAACCGCGCTGGCGAGGCGGTTGCCGTCTATGACCTGCTGACGATGAATGCGGCTTGAGACTAGAGTAGGTCCCGGCAAACGAGGCAATGACGCAAGTCGGATTTGCAGCCCCGAGAGGACGGCCACGCGAGAGGAATGCGTGTCGCAGAGTTACCCGTGAACTCAAGGCGAAGCTTGCGCAGGAGGTGATCTGCAACGAGCGTGCGTTGTCGGAACTTGTGGTGCGGCACCCGGATCGAAGGGAATGGCGTCTTATGCTACTCAGGTCGTGGCGGGCGGGGCCTCGGCGGTGTGATTGACGTCGCCCACAGAAAACTTTCGCTCGCAGAACGCCGCCACGTGCGCGTCGTGCGTCGAGATCAGGAAGGTCGTGCGTTCGGTGCGGTTCATTTCGCGCAGCAGGGCCAGCACCTGGTCAGCGCTTTCACGGTCGAGATTGCCAGTGGGTTCGTCGGCCAGCACCAGTTCAGGGTGGTTCATCAGGGCCCGTGCGATGGCCACGCGCTGTTTCTGACCGCCCGAGAGCTTTGGCGTACGGAAGTCGCGCCGGTTGGCCATGCCCACACGGTCGAGCAGTTCCTTCGCGCGCTGGCGCATCCTTGCCGTTTCGCGGCCGGCGCTGGCGGCGGCAGGGAAGAGCACGTTCTCAAGCGCGGTGAAGTCGGGCAGCAGGTGATGGAACTGGAACACGAAGCCGATGTGCTCGTTTCGGAACTCGGTCAGCTTGGCCTCTGTCAGGTGCGTCAGCTTCTGGCCGAGCAGCTCGAGCTCGCCGCTGGTGGGCTCGAGCAGGGTGCCGAGGATCGAGAGCAGGGTGCTCTTGCCTGAGCCGCTTGGGCCCTGGAGCGCCACGAACTCGCCTTCGTGCAGGTCGAAGGTCAGCCCCTTGAGCACGCGCGTGCGAAGCTCTCCGGTGCCGTAATCCTTCACAAGGTTGCGGATCGTGTAGAGGGGCTTGCCGGTCACTGGTTGAGCACCTCGACCGGGTCGACGCGTGAGGCTGCTCGTGCGGGCAGGATGGCCGCGAGTGCACTTCCCAGCGTCGTCAGCAGGATTACCGCCATATAGCCGCCCTGTGCCGGGTCGATCGGGAAGGCCGTTCCGTCGGTTCTGCGCGATACGTCCAGAAGGAACGAGCAGAAGGCGTAACCTGCCCCGGCACCAATGCCGGCACCAAGCAGGCCGATGAAGAGGCCCTGCAGGATGAAGATCATGACCACGAAGACGCGCGAGATGCCCATCGAGCGCATGATTGCGATTTCACCCCTGCGCCGGTAGGTCGTGAGGAGCAGCGCGCTGGAGACCCCGATGACGATGGTGATCAGGCTGAAGATCTGGATGAGATTTCCGGTCTGGGCCTGGCTGCTCAGTGCCACGAAGAGTTGCGCGTTGCGCGCGACCCAGCTTGTCGCCTTCAGTTTCGTCGCGCGCGCGAGGGTGTCTGCGATGGCGGGGGCGGCGTTCACGTCATCGAGCTTGACTTCGATCTGCGAGATGCCCTGGGGCAGGTCGAGCAGTGTGCGTGCAAGCTGGATGTTTACGAAGGCCACACGCTCGTCGAGCGAGCCCACGCCCGTGCGATAGATGGCGCGGACGGTGAGGGTACGTTCGCGCCCGCGATCGGTGCGTGCGATCACCGGCTGTCCGACGCGCAGCCCCAGATTGGTTGCGAGCTTGCTGCCGATCAGCACGCCGTCCATGTCGAGCCGTGCGGTGCCGGCGATGATCTTTGGCGAGATGGCCGAGATCGCGTCGAGGCGGTCGGGGCGAAGGCCATTCATCAGGACTGGCGACGTCGCCTGTCCCTTGATCAGGAAGGCATTGCCGTTGATCTGCGGAGAGACGATCCGGACGCCCGGTGTCTTCTCGACGACCCGAAGCAGGGATTGCCAGGCAAAGATCTGCTGGCGCTTGGTGGTGGAGGCGACGCGGGCGACAAGACGTGTTGCGCCGGTGGGGCCTGGCATGTCGCGGGCGATGCGTTCGGGTGGCTCGAGCGTGATGTGGGCAATGTTGCCGGTCGTCTGCACGATCAGGAACACGCGCAGGCCACCAATGAGGGCGGTCATGAACACGAAGACGAGTACCCCGATCGCGACGCCGCCAAGCAGCAGCGCCGTCTGCGTGCGGTTGCTTGACAGGTACCGCCAGGCGACCTTGATCGCAAACATCATGCTGTCACCGACACCTTCATCTGGCGTCCGCGCTTTCGACGGGATCAATGGGCTTGCCAGCGGGGACTGTAGCCGGGGCAAGCGCAATCCTGTCTCCTGCAGCGATGCCGGAAGTGATGATCACGCGCTCGGCAGGCCAGTCGATGAAGGTGATGGGTTTGCGAACGGCCTGATCGCCCTGGATGACCACAACATAAGGGGCCGTGTCGGTGTCTGCGATGGCGGCGCGCTGAATGGCGAGGGCCGCGGGCGTCGTGGCGACGGACACGTTGATGTCGACGGACAGGCCGGGGGGCAAATCTGTCGGCGCGGTACTGAACGCGAGGCGGATCGTACGGCCGCCGGTCGCAGGTTCGATCCGGTCGGCTACGTACTTCACCTTGCCCTCGTAGATCCTGCCGTTCGTGCCGGCGGGTGAAAGGCGCGCCGTCATGCCGCCGCGCAAGGCGCCCGCAACGGTCTCGTCGATCTCGGTTTCGACTTCCGGCTGGGTCCTTGAGACGAGCTGGAAGATCTGTGTGCGCAGGTCGACCACCTGTCCGGGATCAATCGGGCGCAGCACGACCTGGCCCGAGATGGGCGCGCGAATGACGAAGTCCTCGAGGCGGCTTTTCGCTTCCTGAGCGGCTGCCGAGAGCCGCGCAAGCTCTTCCCGGTCGCGGTCAACGACAAGCTGCGCTGCTTCGCGTGTGGCCCTTGTGGCAAAGCCGCGGTCAGCAAGTGCCTGCACGCGTGCGAGATCGCGCGTTGACTGCGCGAGCTTGCGTTCCTGGCTTGCGACGGAGGCAAGCGCCTGGTTCAACGCTGCGCGTGACTGGCTTGCTTCGATCTCGCCGAGGATATCGCCCGCCTTGACGGTGTCTCCCTCTTCCTTCCTGAGGTTTGTGACGAGGCCTGCCCCCCTTGCATAGACGGACAGGCACTGGTCGGCGCGGATGCGCCAGACGGCGGCGAGAGCCCGCTCGACAGTCTCGGCCTTGACCGTGGTAACCGCGACCTCGGTATTGCGGGGCATCGCCCTGTAGGCGAAACCCGTGACTGCGAGCAGCACCATGCCGATGAGGACGAGGAATAGCTTGGAACGCATCGCTCTTGAGACTCGCAGCTGGATTTCGCGGGTGATCGACGCCCCCTTGATCCAGCGTACACGATTGGACCTTGTTCCGCGCCGGTACTTTGATCGCGAACGTAGCTGAATGCGGGGTTCTGTGCGCAGTGATTAACCCGGTTAAGCATGGTGGGTCCGGGATCACCATGCGCTCTGGGCGGTGAACCGTGGGGGGCGGCGCGGCGGCATGTCCTTGGGGACCGGGCGCGAGATCATGCGGCGAGCCTTGAGGCGGTTACTGCCGGCGGGGCGGAGGGGGAAGCGCCGTTGATGTGACGTCGGCTTGCGACGTGCGAAGTATCGTCGGTTCAATTGCCGATATGAAATCCGGTCCCGCTGAAGACACCGAAAACCCGCAGCAGCCACAACACGACCGCGATGCCTACGACGATGCTTAGTATCTGTTTGATCTTGCCGTCCATTGGAATGATGTTGTTGATCGCCCACAAAAGGACGCCGACGACGACCAAGGCGACCACGACCTGGACAAGAGGCATGTTCAATCTCCTGTTCGTGCGTTACTTGCGGTTGCTGTCGAGGGCGTTGTCGATTTTTTCCCCGGCACGCTCCATCGGGCCATCGTTCTTCGGCTCGATGTAGTGGTCATGGTAGTAAGTTCCACCCGCCACCGCTGCTGCACCGATGATGATGAGCAATACCGCGTTGGCCGTTGACTTGATATCCGGCGATCAAAACTCCCACGTGATCTTGTTTCGCTTCGACCGCTGTTGCCTTTCAACCAGGCTTCTCCGCGAGCGATCGAACCCTGTCACGGAATGAGCAAGCACAATTGAGGGAGATCAAGAATGACTTGTTCCGAACATTTAATCCCGGCGGTCAGGCGACGGCGTCAATTGCGTTGCTGACGGCGCGGAGCGTGCGGGATGTGTCGTCGGCCGTCGTGCGGCAGTTGCAGACGCTGATGCGCATGGCGCTGCTGGCTTTCCCTTGCACGTCGGCGTGGACGGGTACGGTATCGCGGCGTGCGGTGCGTTGCTCCTAAACGTACTCAGGGAGAGCATGATCGGCTGCGCGCGCCGGGTATAGGCCTCCTCGCTGCGCGAGGAGGAGAAGCTCCGTCTCTCCCTCGCATCGCGAGGCAGTACGTTTGCGGCGCCGCAGGGCGCTGCGAAGGGGAGGGAGTTGGGTTGGGCTGGGTACCCGTCGGCACGGAACTCCTCCGTCTGCCCGGCGCTGGCGCGCCGTGCATCCACCTCCTCGCTGCGCGAGGAGTAGAAGTGGCGTCTCTCCCTCGCATCGCGAGGCAGTACGTTTGCGGCGCCGCCGGGCGCTGCGAAGGGGAGGGAGTTTGGTGGGGCTGGGTACCCGTCGGCACGGAACTCCTCCGTCTGCCCGGCGCTTGCGCGCCGGTCAGCCACCTCCTCGCTGTGCGAGGAGGAGATGGGGCGTGGTCAGCGGCCGGGGTTCTCGACAGGCGGTGGTGCATATAGCTGGCGCATGATGCGTTCGGCGATTGCCGGGTCCATGGTGGCGAGGTCCTTGAACATGGCGGTGGCGAAGCTGCAGGCGGCCTGGGCCTCGGCCTTGTCCTTGTGAAGGCGGGTGCCGGCTGCGACTTCGGCGGCGTTGCCGGTGAGTAGCGGTGCGTGCCGTTCGGCGAGGTCGGCGACGTCGCCTTCGGCGCGCGTGCGGTCGAAGGGGACGGGCTGGCTGGCCGCGTTGCTGACGACCTTGTTCATCGCGTCGAGCATCGTCGTCTGGCTGTCACGGCCGATCACGGCCTCGAGGCGGGCGTTGTCGAGGGGCTGCCCGAACTGCGTGCCAAACTGGTAGATGATGCAGAGTTCCGGGTCGCGCTCGTTCATCGCGGATACGATCTGCGCCATGGTGCGTGCAAAGAGGATCAGGTCTTCACCACGCGCCCGCGGCAGGTAGAGCATGAGTGAATCCGACAGGACCTCGGCGCCGATGGCGGGCGCGCGCTGCAGCAAGGCCTTGGCCCCGCCGGCCTGGTAGGCCTTGCGTGCGGCAGCGCGGAACTTCTTCTCGATTTCGGGGTGCTCGCGGAAAATGCGTTCATAGGCAGGCATTTTCTTCAGTTCGGCCAGGACCTCGGTATCGTAGAGCGTGTCGAACTGGCTTGTGCGCAGCCAGCTGCCTGCGACCTGTTCCACCCGGGGCGCAAGGAAGGGGCGCGCGAGCACGGGAAGCACCACCACGCCCGCC
Organism: Micropepsaceae bacterium; assembly: GCA_036840015.1. GTDB lineage: Bacteria > Pseudomonadota > Alphaproteobacteria > Micropepsales > Micropepsaceae > SZUA-430. Next base: position 7,943 of record DAISVV010000031.1, on the reverse strand, counting down.
ACGATGATTGCGATGCGCAGGTTCGCCCGTGCTTCAGGGACCTGCCGTGCGATCAGGGCGCCGATGAGGCCTCCGATTGCGCCCGCGATGGCTGCCGTCACCAGTGCGACCAGGTCGATGCCAAACATGTGTGTCCCCCGTGAATCCCGGCGGAACACTATCACCCGCGCGGCCAGGGGCGAAATTCCTGCTGCCGCCGCGGTTTTGAGGGCATTGGGGGGGCACATTGGCGTGAGGCGGGCTGATTTCGTGGGACGTGTCCCTGTGCGTCGGCATTGAAAGCGTTCCCGATTGCTGCAACCATGCGCATGAGGCCATTGGGCGCCTGGAGAGGGAGAAGCTTGTCATGGGTCGCTTTCTTGCATTTCTTTTCGTGTTCGTGCTCGGCGCGCTGCT
>DAISVV010000031.1:0-7447 GCA_036840015.1 Micropepsaceae bacterium | reverse complement strand
TTGTCATGGGTCGCTTTCTTGCATTTCTTTTCGTGTTCGTGCTCGGCGCGCTGCTGGGCGCGGTCGGTGGCGCGTTCCTGGGTGGTGTCGGCGGTGCGGTGGTCGGTGCCTGTGCCGTGGTGGACAAGGCCGTGGGTAGCGGAACGCTGACACAGGACGAGGCGAATACGGTTGTCCGCGCGATCGCATCGGAGCTGCAGATCAATGCGGCCAACAAGCAGGGCATCGTCGATCCGATGAAGCGGCCGAACGAGCCGCCGACGCCTTGCGTCACGGCGCTTGAGGCGATCTGATCTTCAGGGCGCTGATCCCCGCTTGTGCAGTTCCGCTCAGTTCAGTGTAACGGCAACGAACCGCCTGCAATCGAATGCAAGACAGCCCGCCGGATTCTCGCCGGCACTTGAGCGATAGATGATACGCAGGCGTTGGCCGGACCGCCGCGCTTCGGCGGCGACCGTCAGGGCTGTCGCTGCGAGGTTGTCTGGCACTGAAACGTTCTCGGTGGCGTAGAAGACGATTTGTGGCGAGACGGGGTTCGGCTCGCCCGGCGGGCACAGCACGCCCGGTGGGCATGCACCGCTGGCACAGCGGATGTGAACCCGGTTGCGAAACGCCGCGAGGCCAGCGACGTTGCAGGTTATCGACATCTCCGGCATTATCGCCGGTGGGGGCTGCGCGCCCGGCACCGGCCCAAGTGTGTCTGGCACGCGGGGAATGGTTATGGGCCCAGGTTGTGCAAGTGCACCTGCCGACAGGCCGCAAACAACAGACATGCCGAAAAGCAGGAACTGTCCGGTCTTCGTCATCGAGCAATACTCCACGAGGCAAAGCACTTTAATGGATGAGGCCCTCTCCTGTCGACCCAGGAGTAGCCAGATAGGACAGGGGAGAGCGCCGACGGCTGTGCGATACGCCCGCTTGATCTGGCCGCCGTGTCACCGGCTGGCGCGCCTTGCGTGGCCTGCGATGCGACGCGGATCAGGCGGCGGTCACGGCCGTGGTCGTGGCTGGTTGAGACAATTGCACTGTTACCGAAACAAGGGAGAAGCGTCATGAAGAGACTTGCGGTTATGGCGGCGGTGGTCGTTTTGAGCGTTCCGGCGATGGCTGGCGATGACTGGTGGCCTTCGAAGCATGGTGCGGGCGACACGCTGGGGGCTGCCAACAATCTGAGTCCGGAGGCGACAAAGGCTGCGGCACAGCTGGTGAAGCTGGGCAAGACCTATGCGCTGGGCGTGGTGACGGACCGGACGACGCCAGCCTATCCGCCGCGCAGCTACAACATCGTCGTCACGCAGTCCAATGACGGGATGGGTGTTCCCATGGCCGGCAACAGGGTGACTGCGAATGACGACATCCTGATGACCTATCTTGGGATCGGCACGCAGCTTGACGGGCTTGGCCATGTCGGGATCGGGCATCGCTATTACAATGGCATGGAGGCCAAGGACTTCGTCAGCCCGGGCGGGCTGACCAAGCTTGGCACCGAGAACATTCCGCCGATGGCGACCCGTGGTATCCTGCTCGACATGACCAAGCTCAAGGGCGTGAAGATGCTGGCGGCGGGAACCGCCATCAACCGCAAGGAGATCGATGCGGCCGCCAAGGCTGCCGGCGTGACAATCGGCAAGGGCGACGTCGTGCTGTTCCACACGGGCTATCTTGCACTTGCCGCGAAGGAGCCGGCGAAGTTCATCGCTGAGCAACCCGGGCTCGGCAAGGAGGGGGCTGCGTACCTCGCGTCGCTCGGTGTCGTTGCTGTCGGGGCGGATACGGCGGCGCTCGAGGTCATTCCCTTCGAGGACAAGACCGAGGCGTTCCCCGTGCACCAGATCCTGCTTGCCAGGAACGGGGTGCATATCCTGGAGAACATCAATACGGCGGAGCTCGCGCGGGACGGCGCTACAGCGTTCCTGTTCGTGCTGGGACAGCCCCGGTTCCAGGGCGCGGTGCAGATGGTGGTGAACCCCATTGCAATACGCTAGTTCTTCGTTCTTCCGCGTGTCGACACTACGAGTGCTCATGATGCTGCATTGGTTTGGCATGGCCTGGCGGACTCGTCTGCGCGAATGAGGTTGGATCTCATGACGTATCGTCGTCCCTTTGTGGTCGACGGGCAGGCCTTCGAGATAGTGAGCCGTGTCGGCACGAAACGGTTCGCCAGCCGCCTGCTGCAGGCGGGGGTTGCCATTGACGCGGATGAGACCGAACTGGCCGGGGCGCGCTCGGATTTGCGAAACCACAGGCTGCGCCATTTGCTGGCTGATGGGCGGCAGGTCGAGGTTGAGGTTGGATTTCGCGGCTGGTGGACGGTGGGCATTGTCGTGCGCGTGGATGGCACACTGGTGCATGAGAGCCATCCCGGCCAACGTATCGCGTGGCCTCTGCTGACGACAGAGGGGACCGGGAACGCGGATGAGCTGGCTGCGCTCAAGGCCCAGAACGCCCGTGACGAAGCACAGTGGGAGCGTAACAAGCCGTCGCTGATTGTTGATGTGTGCCTCGGACTGCTTTTCTTCGCGGTCGGCTAGCTGTCCGGGGACCTGAATGCAGCGGCGCGCGTCGGGGCGGGGGTGGGTCTGGGGATCGTGGTGGTTCAGCGCTTCGTGAAGGTCGACCTGCTGGGTGGACTTGCCATGTTTGGCGTTTTCACGATGCTGCTCTCGGCAGGCTTCTCGCTCTGGTTTCAGGACGAGCGCATGGTCCAACTGAAGGGAACGATCCTTGGGGTATCCATTGCGAGCCTCATCATGGGTGATGCCCTGTTCAACCGGGGACGCTATTTTGGTGCGCGCGTCGCGCGTTATGTTCCAGGCGGGAACGTGGACCATCAGCGGCTGGGCTTGGGAATTGCGCTGCTTGGATTGACGATGGCGGGGCTGAACGTGGCGGCGACCCAGCTTTTGAGCAAGGATGGCTGGCTGTTCTATACGACTTTCGTGGATACGCCGCTGGCTTGCGTCCTCGGGCTGCTTGTTTTCCGTTTCTCGCAGATACGCTCGTGACGGGCACTGGGGTTTGCCGGGCGGGGTCTCTTGCAGTGGCAGGGTCGGGGCAGTTTCAAGTTTCCTGCCGCCACGGGGCTGATCGCTCCCGCGGCGCCTGACGCATTCATCTGCAATGCGATTTCTGGACATCTTCTGCCGGAGGTTTCAGCCTTGCTGTCGCAAGCGCTGTTTTGGGCGAACGCGCCAACGGGGCTTGCGCCGCTGTCGGCTGTAACGGGCGTCTGCCAGGGCTGCGGCAAGGCGCCCCGTTGTGGGGGTGGCTGGAGTTCCCTATATGTTCTTTTTGGGCACGCTCACCCGCGGGTGGCTGTAGGGAGGAGAATTCGAAAAACGTCTGACGAAAGTGTATCTTGTGTATCTCCTTGTTGCGTGACGGGGCTTTTGCAGGGCGCGATGCGTGCGCGGGAGGCAGCAGGACTCGCGTGACGGGGGAAAGTTGCCGCGGCCAGGGCCGCCGGCCCTGTCGAAAGGTGCCCTAAAGTGTGCGAGTATGGCAGAGATGGTGCCGGTCCCTGAATCGGGCAGGGTGCCAGCCGGCCTGCATGCGCAACTTCTTCCCCAGCCAGGGCGCACGACTTGGACAGCCTCATCCTTGAGAACGTGGTGAAAGCCTTCGGGAGCAAGCGCGCGCTTGATGGCGTGTCGCTGACCATTTCACCGGGCGAGTTCGTGTGCATCATCGGCCGCTCGGGGGCGGGAAAGTCAACCCTGCTCAGGGCCGTCAACCGGCTTGTCGCGGTGGATGATGGCAGCATCACCTATGGCAAGACGAACATCCGGCGCCTGCGTGGAGCGGCGCTCAGGGCGTGGCGGGCGAAGGCCGCGATGATCTTCCAGCAGTTCAACCTGGTGCCGCGGCTTGACGTGATCACGAATGTGCTGCTGGGGCGTCTCGCCCATCGCGGCGTCCTGGCATCGCTGTTCAAGAGCTTCACGACGGCGGAAAGGGCGATGGCGGTGCAGGCGCTGGAGCGGCTGGGGATGCTCGAGGCGGCCTTCCAGCGCGCCGAGACCCTGTCGGGCGGGCAGCAGCAGCGCGTGGCGATTGCGCGGGCGCTGCTGCAGGACCCGCGCCTGCTGCTCGCCGACGAGCCGGTGGCGTCGCTCGACCCTGCCAACACGACGGCGGTGATGGACACGCTCAAGGCCATCTGCCGCGATGACAGGATCCCGGTGCTGTGCAACCTTCACGATCTTGACATCGCCATGGCCTATGCAGACCGCGTCGTCGCCATGCGGGCTGGCAAGATCGTGTTCGATGGACTGCCCGCGCAGCTGAGCGAGGCGACGATCAAATCGGTATACGAGGCGCCGGCTTCGGCCTGAGGGTCGGGGCACCGGAAGGGCAAGGGGCCTCATGGCAACTGGAAGGATGAGCGAGATGAAACACGCGATGGGACTTGTGGCGGCAGTGCTCTGGCTGGCGCTCAGCGGGATTGCGCAGGCGGACTGCACGGCCGGCGCAAAGAAGCCCGCATGGGCCGCGCAGGTTCCCGAGGTGCGGTTCGGCTTCACCACACCGGAGACTTCGACGGCCGCGCGCACGGGGTTCTCGCAGTTCACCGACTTCATGTGCCGCAAGCTCGGCATACCGGCGAAGGTGTTCAACGCCTCCGACTACAACGGCGTGGCGCAGGCGATGTTTGCCAACCAGATCGATGTGGCGCTGGTCGGGCCGTCCAATTATGCGATGATGTGGACACAGACGAAGGGCAAGGTCGAGCCGATCCTGACCAACCTCGAGATCGACGGGTCGAAGGGCTATTTCTCGGTCCTGTTCGTCAAGGCCTCGAGCCCCTTCCGCAAGCTTGCCGACCTTAAGGGCAAGACGCTGGCCTATGCGGACGTGAACTCGACCTCGGGCTACCTGTTCCCGCGCCATGCCATGCGGGCGGAGGGCATCATCCCCGACACTTTCTTCGGCTCGCCGCTCTTAGCGGGCGGCCATGACCAGGGTGTAATCGCGGTCGCCAAGGGTCAGGCGGATGCTGGCGTGACGTGGGCATCGGGCGTGGGCGACCCGGCCGAGGGCTACAGTCGCGGCATCCTGCGGCGCCTGGCGGACCAGAAGCTTGTGGACATGAAGAACCTCCGGATCATCTGGAAGGCCGGTCCGATCGTAAACGGACCCGTGGTCGTGCGCACGGCGCTGCCGCCGGCCTTCAAGGAGGCGCTGGTGAAGGCGATGACGGACCTGCCGAAGGAAAACCCGTCGGCCTTCAAGGCGGTTGTGTCGGGCGACAGCCCCGGCTTCACGCGCGTCAGCCACGCGGACTACCAGGTGATCGTCGACATGCGCAAGGCCGAGGAAGCCGCGCGGCGCGGAGGACGCTGAGCTTGGGCGCGACACCGGGAGGCGGCTCGCGGGCCGCGGCTGATTTCGAGAAGGCCTTTGCGCGCCATCGCGTGCGGGCGCGGCTCGTGCAGGTTCTCGGTGTGCTCGTGTTCCTCGTGCTGATGAGCGGCTCGGCCCTGATTGCGCAGGTGGATGTGCCGCACCTGATCGCCGGCTGGCCCAACATCTCGGGGTTCTTCACGCAGTTCCTGCCGGACCTGCAGGCGGCGCGGCTGGCGGATGACGTGCGGACGGAGGGCTCGCTGGCCTACTGGTTCTATGATGCTGACAAGTGGGCGCAGAGCATCCTGACGTCGATCAACATGGCCGTCCTCGGGACCGCGCTGGCGGTGGCGTCAGGTCTGGCGCTCGGGCTCCTGTCGGCGCGAAACCTTGGCGTTCCCGGCGTCGTGAGCTTTCCGGTGCGGCGGTTCCTCGAACTGCTGCGGACGATGCCCGACCTGGTGCTGGCCCTGATCTTCGTGTTTGCCTTCGGCGTGGGGCCGCTGGCGGGGCTGCTTGCCATCTGGCTGCACGCGACCGGTGCCCTGGGCAAGCTCTATGCCGAGGTGATCGAGAATGTCTCGGAGGCGCCCATCGAAGGCATGCGCGGCGCGGGTGCGAGCTGGCTGCAGACCGTTCGGTTTGGGGTCATCCCGCAGATCCTGCCGAATGTCGCGTCCTATGGCCTGCTGCGCTTCGAGATCAACGTCGGCGCGGCGGCCGCCATCGGCTTCGTCGGGGGCGGCGGCATCGGGCACGAGTTCATCTCGGCCATGCAGTTCGGTGCCTATCGCGATGCAAGCGCGATCCTGGCGATGATCATCATCGTGATCTTCGCCGTCGACTTCGTCTCGGGCCTGGTGCGCCGGCGGCTCATCTTCGGCGAGGCGGCGTGATGGCAGCCAGCGTTGCGAAGATCACGGCTGGCGACATTGCCGCTGCGCAGGCCCGCCTGCCGCGCCTGTTTGCCGTGCCGATGGGCACCTCGGTCGTGCGGGCGCTGGTAGCGGCGGCCGTCGTGCTCTACGCGCTTTGGGCCGGCGTGCAGCTTGGCATCACGCCGCAGCGCCTGCATGACGGGCTGGACCAGCTCGGCGGCCTCGTGCGGCTGATGGTGCCGCCTACCGACAACGGGCAGGCGATGGCCTATGTGCAGGCCATGGGCGAGACGCTGGGCATGGCCTTCTTCGGCACGGTGATCGCCGCGATCATTGCGCTGCCGCTCGGCTTCCTGGGTGCGTCGACCGTTGTGACGAACCCGGTGCTGCACTTTGCGATACGCCGCGTGTTCGACGTATTCCGCGCTACGCCGTCGCTCATCTGGGCGCTGATCTTCATTGGTGTCGTGGGCTTGGGTCCCATGGCAGGCGTGTTGGCGCTTATCCTCGGCGACTTTGCGGCCCTGGCGAAGCTCTATGCCGAGGCGATCGAGAATGCCGACCGCAAGCCGATCGAAGGGCTCGAGGCATCGGGGGCTGCGCGCTCGCTGGTGCTGCGCTTTGGCGTGCTGCCGCAGGTGCTGCCGGTGATGCTGAGCCAGGCGCTCTATTTCTTCGAGTCGAACGTGCGCAACGCCACCGTATTCGGTATCGTGGGCGCCGGTGGCATCGGGTGCTTCCTGAACGAGCGCATCAAGCTGGCGCTCTGGGACCAGGCGGCGTTCATCATCCTTTTCTTCCTCGTGACGGTCGCCATCATCGACATGGTCAGCCACCGGATCCGGAACTTCCTCACCAAGGGCTGAGCGCTCCGCCGGGCCGTTGGAGGACGTCGGGCTTGCGTGCTAGGATTGCACGACCGGGGAGACGCCAGATGATCCATGTGTTGAAGCGTGCGTTGCTTGCTGCGGTGTTTGCCGCTGCCTCGCTGATGGTCCTTGCGGCCCCAGCCGGTGCCGATGGCGTGACCGTGCGTGCAGGACGCCTGGTCGATGTCGTAAGCGGGCGCGTGCTCACCGACCAGGCCGTGCGGATCGAGGGGGGGCGGTTTGTCTCCGTGCGTCCCTGGTCGGATGAGGCTGCGAAGGACGGGCCTGTCATTGACTGGTCGGCGAAGACGGTGCTGCCTGGCCTCATGGACGTGCACACGCATCTGCTCGGTG
>DAISVV010000030.1:0-18857 GCA_036840015.1 Micropepsaceae bacterium | reverse complement strand
CCTTCTTTCCCGAGTCCGGCAGCCTGGGTCCGTGCTGGCGCCCGGAGCGTTCGACGCGCGCTCCGCGGTGAGGTTCGTGCAGGCAGGCTTCGAAGCTGTTTATCTTTCAGGGGCTGCCATTGCCTATACGCAGATCGGGCGGCCCGATGTCGGTCTGGTCAGTTCGACTCAGGTGGCTGACGTCGTGTCGCGGGTGCGCGATCGGGTCAGCATTCCCGTCATCGTCGATATCGATACCGGCTTCGGCAATGCGCTGAATACGAAGCAGACGGTCAGGCAGTTCGAGCGGCTGGGTGCCAATGCGCTGCAAATCGAGGACCAGACCTCGCCCAAGCGCTGCGGTCATTTGCAGGGCAAGGAACTCGTTCCGGCAGCCGAGATGGTGGGCAAGGTCAAGGCAGCCGTGGATGCCCGAGGGTCGGCTGAAACGCTCGTGATCGCTCGCACGGACGCGCTTGCTGTCGAGGGGCTCGGTGCCGCGCTTGACAGGGCGCACGCGTATCTTGAGGCCGGGGCCGATGTTCTCTTCGTGGAGGCACCCCAAAGCCTGGAGCAGATGAAGGAAATATGCGGAGTATTCGCGCACCGGGTGCCGCTGCTTGCCAATATGGTCGAGGGTGGCAAGACGCCTATACTCTCGCGGGCGCAACTCGAGGAGATCGGGTTCCGCCTTGTCATCGCTCCTGGCGCTCTGGTGAGGGCATTCGCCTTCATGTCGCAGGAGTTCCTTCACGTCCTTAAGTCTCAGGGTTCCTCGACGCCCTATCGCGAACGCATGTTCGATTTTGCCTCGATCAATGCACTGCTGGGGTTGCCTGATTTGATGGCAGAGGGGCAGTCCTATAGCCCGCCTCGCAAGGCTGCCGAATAGGGGTTTGCCTCATTTCAACCGGTTTGCGTCCACGAGCGCCGCGATGGTGTCGCGCTGGCGTGCAATGACAACGTCACGCTCTATCATGCGTCCGTCCGGCAGCCCGTTGGGCAAGGCCCTGCGCTGTCCGGCATAGGCCATGCTGAAGGCCTCCATCGGCAGGCGCGATAGCATGTTGGTCATGCCAGTGCGCCGGCGCGCGGCGCGCAGGCCTTCGATGTCGAGGGCGGCATTGGCGACCATCGTCTCACCCGTGCCCGCCTCTGCGAGGATCTCGCCCTTCCACCCAATCACGGCGCTCATTGCGTCGGTCGAGTTCGCCGCAACGGGGGTTCCGAAGATGCCGGCCGAGTTGGCCGAAACGACATAGGCCATGTTCTCGCTGGCCCTGGCCATCTTGCCGATGTGTTTGGGTGTCAGTGTCGGCGCGCCGACCTCGCTGGTCGGATGCAGCAGGATCTCGGCGCCCTTGAGCGCCACGGCACGGGCGATCTCGGGATAGAGTATTTCCTCTGACGCGATCGTGCCGAGCACGCCGATCTCGGTATCGGCGACAGGGAAGATCGCGTCCTCGCCGTGGACCTCGAGATACTTTTCCCAGACGTCAAAGGGCGAGGGGGTGTAGAGCGAAATCATGCGCCGGTAGCGCAGCACCACGTTTCCTGATGGAGCCCAGACCACGTTGGCCTGGAAATAGAGATCCGGGAAAAGCGGGTCCGTCTCGTAGTGGTTCGAGCAGAGATAGACGCCCAGCCTTTGTGCCATGGCGGCGAGGGCTGTTGCTTCAGGACCGTCGGTTGCTATCGCGGCCTTGGCCTGCCAGACCTCGCGCTTCTCGCCGAGCGGGAAGCCGGTCATCCAGTATTCCGGCAGGACGACGAGCCTGACGGGCAGGCCATTGAAGCCTGCGAGGAAGCCCTTTGCGGCTCCGATCTGCGCGCCCACGCGGGTGATCGTCGCGGCGATGCGCTTGCGTGAGTCATCGGGCGCCTGGTCCTGGTTCACGGCATCGCAGCGCACCTGGAGGGCAAGGGCAGTGTAGGCGGAAATCGTCATGACCATGCTTCCGTGATTTCGGTGGCGGGTGCCGACCAGATGTCCGGGTTGCCGCCCAGGTTCTGCAAGACCTCGCGCACGGCATGGATGCGGAAGGGTTGCCCCGTGACGTAGGGCGTCAGCGTGAACGAGAGGACCTGCGCACCGAAGCGTGCATGCTCGGACAAGAGCATCGCCGCCGCCTCGAGGATCTGGCCGCGCCATTCGTCCTCGGACTGGCGCTGGTCGATGAGGAGCTTGCGGTCGTCGAGTTCGCCGAACAGCGGAACGCATGTCTGCGTGCCGTGGTCGGTGCGGAACGACACCGGGACGTTGTCGATCTCCCAGTCGAGGCATATGTCGAAGCCCTCGGCGCGGATCGCGTCGGGTGTGCGGAATCCCTGCGATCGTGCGGGGCTGATCCTGCTGCGCGGGGTGATGCCTTGCTTCGTGACCTCCGCACTAATGGCCGCAACCCGCTTCCTCTCGTGCGGCGGGTCGATGCCGCCCCAGTGGATTGCATCGGCTTCAAGTCCGTACGCTGCTATTTCGTGTCCTTCATTGCGGATCGCCTCGATCAACGGGCCCGTGCGGTCGAGCAGTGCGGCGTTCAGCGGGAAGACCGCTTTCAGCCCTGCGGCCCTGAGTTCCTTCAGGATGCGGAAGACGCCCACGCGAAGTCCGTAATCGCGTGTCGTGTAATGACGCAGGTCCGGGTAGGGCGTCTGCATGGCGCCGGGGTGCTTGAAGGGCTTGCCTTGCGGGTCGAGGCGGTGGAACTCAAGCGGCACCACGATCATGCAGGCCAGCTTCTTCCCGTCGGCGAGTTCCTTGCGGGGCCGGTCGATCGACAGGCGCCATGGATAGCGGTCGTGGTCCATCCCATGGCGGCGGTGTGGATAGGCGAGGTAGTCGTCAGGCAGGCTCATGGGGCAAATCCTGTTCCTGGCCTTGCAAGGCTTCGTCTTGCGATATCGGCCTCAGCTGCGTCCCAGCAATGCGCGCGATAGTGGGCGGCGATTTCGGCTGCGGTCGCAAACCAGACGTCGTTCCTGTGCGCCGTGATGTGGCGGAGCGCCTCCTCGAAGGGGCGTATGCGGTGGGACTGCGACACGAGATAGGCATGCAGCGGGATGCACATCACGGTACCGCTGTCTGCGCCCTCGGCGAGCAACTGGTCGAAGTGGCGCTTCAGGACGTCGGCATAGCGCACGGGGCTCATCGCCAGCGCGCCATAGGTGATGACGTCATTGACCTCGAGCGAGTAGGGCATCGAGATGAGCTGTCCTGTTTTCGTCTTCAACGGTTGCGGCTGGTCATCCTGGAAGAGATCGCACGTGTACCAGAAGTCGTACTCCGCTATCAGGTCGAGCGTGCGCTCAGTGTGGGTCAGGGCGGGGGCGAGGTACCCGCGTATACGCTGGCCTGTCGCCTGCTGCACCGTGCGGATCGAATCCTCGAGTACCGCGCGCTCCTGCGCTTCGGTCATGTTGTAGGAATAGCGGGTGTTGTAGACGCCGTGGCTGAAGAACTCCCAGCCGCGCTTCGCGCAGGCCGCGATGATCTCGGGGCAGTGGTCGCACATGGCCACGTTGAGCGACACCGAGCCACGCAGGCCATACTTGTCCATCAACTCCATCAGCCGCCAGTGGCCCACGCGGTTGCCCCAGTCGCGCTGTGCGTAGGCGGGCACATCCGGTGATGGCTTGGGCCAGCCGGGGCGCGAGGGGTTCTTAGGCGGATCGAGTTCGTAGTATTCGACGTTGGGTGCAATCCAGAACGCCAGCTTCTTGCCGCCGGGCCAGGAGATCTTCGGGCGATCGCGATAGGGCCAGTAGTCGTAGAGATTGGGATCGGCGTGCGTCATGCGCGGGCCTTCAGCCAGTCGTGGACCTCCTGCGCTGATACGATGTCGGCATATTTCAGCAGCAGGTCGGTGAGGTTCGCGTAATGGAAGCTCTCGTGCTTGTCGGCCACGCACTCTTCGGGGATGATCGTGCGGTAGCCATGGCTCAGGCTGTCGACAGCGGTGGCGCGCACGCAGCCCGACGTCGAGCCGCCCGTGACGATGACCGTGTCGACCTTGTGCCAGACCAGGTAGCTTGCAAGCGGCGTCTCGAAGAAGGCCGAGGGCATGCGCTTGTCAAAGACGAGGTCGCGCGCCTCATCAATGCGGCAGCGCGGGTCGAAGGCGTGGCGCTCAGAGCCTGACCTGATGTTCTGGAGGCTGTCGGGCGTGTTCGTGCGTGTGCCCCAGACGCCGGCGTCGCCGGCATCGGCCTTGTAGGCGACGCGGGTCCAGATCACGGGCATGCCGGCGGTCCTGAAGGCGTCGGCGATGCCATTCACCAGTCCAACCTGGCCTGGATGGGTCACGTAGGCTGTCTTGGGGAATAGGTCGGGCCGCGTGTAGGCCTGCTGGAAATCGACGTTTACCAAGGCCGCTTTCGACCCGAAGCCGAACCTGGCCCGGGACGGGTTGGCCCGCGTCTCCTGGAAGATTTCCCGCGCGGTCTGGTTTGAGCGCGTCATCGTGGGTGCAAACTCGAGTTCTGATGAGGGCATGCCTGCTTCCCCTGGTTCCCTGCTCGGGCGAGCGGGATGTAGCAAAACTGCAACAACTGGTTGCTGAACGGCTGTTGCCAGCAGTTTAAGCAATGAATCGCCACGTCTTAAAATTGATCGCCTTTGGTATATCATATACCAGTGCTTTGTGCACGGAAGTGGTGCAGGGATCGGGGGATTCAATGTCTGATTATCGTTTGAAGGGTTTTCGTCGCGCCTTATTGACGGGTGCCGCGTTCTCAGCGGCCATGGTCGCCATGAGCGTCGCGCCGGTGGCACATGCGCAGGGTGCGGATGGTGCAAAGGCCCAGCAGGTCGAGAAGGTGACGGTTACGGCGCGAAAGCGGAAGGAGTCGCTCAAGGACGCTCCGGTCGCAGTGACGGCGTTCACGAAGGACTCGCTTGATCGACTGAACATCCAGTCCGTTGATGACGTTGCCCGCTTCACGCCTGGCCTCAGCTTCTCCAAGACGTTCGGCCGCTCGACAGATCGCCCCGTGATTCGTGGCCAGTCAAACGTGCTTGCCAACGTTCAGTTTGGCGTCGAGTCCGGCGCGGCCTACTTCGTTGACGGCCTCTACTATGGCGGCTCCATCCAGTCGCTCGACCTCGGCGACATCGAGCGCGTGGAAATCGTGAAGGGTCCGCAGAGCGCGCTCTTCGGGCGCAACACCTATTCCGGCGCCATCAACTTCATCACCTCCCCTGTCGGTGAGGAGTTCGGCGTCACCGGCAGCGCCCGCATCGGCACCGAAGGGCGTCGCGATTATCGCGCGTCCGTCGACATGCCGATCCCGCTCGGGGTTGCCGACGAGACCCTCGGCTTCCGCATTGCTGTGCGCGACTACAACTATGACGGTGAATACATCAACGTCGTGAACAACGAGACCGTCGGTTCGGAAACGTCGAAGAGCCTCTCGGCCACCGTTGACTGGAACAAGAACGACGAACTCACTTTCCGTGGTCGCCTGTCGTTTGCGAACGACAAGGATGGTCCGCTGCCGATCTTCCTGCAGTCGGCCGCTGCCAACAACTGCATGCCGGGCTATCGCTCCCTGAACTACTTCCCCGGCTCCGGTTCCACCAACATGAACCAGTATTTCTGCGGCGTGATCCAGTCGCCTGGCTTCGTGAACCTGAATACTTCCGCGCGCACGAACCCGGTGGTCCCGGTCGCAGGCGTGCCGACAGGCCTTGCCACGCTGCCGTTCATTCCGGCGGGTGGCGTCTACAACCCGGCTGATGGTACGGCTTTCGACGGCGTCGAGCGCAATGTGCTCTGGCTGGGTGCGAAGGCGGGCTGGGACATCAACAAGTCCGGCTACACGGTCGATGCAAACTACGGCTACGGATTCGAGGACGAGAAGTTCGGCACTGAAACCGACCAATCGGGAGTCTACGTGATCTAATCGCCGGGTGCAGCTGCCGGCGCGGAGGCATTTTTTGCAAATACCGCTCGCGACAAGGTCAACGAGTACGTCTCTGAAATCCAGATCGGCTCACCCTCGACGGCCTCGTTCCGCTGGAGCGCCGGTTTCTACCACTATCAGCTCGAGAACCGCGGCTACGACATCACCTTCGCCGATCTTGGTGGGCTCAGCCGCCCGGATGACGTGCTGACGGTGCGCAATTCTGCCGTGTTCGGCCTCATCGAAGCCGACCTGACAGATGAATTCACGGCGACGCTCGAGGCGCGTCATGCAGCGGAAGAGAAGCAGCTTATCGACTTCAATCCCGCTGGCGGGCCGGTGGTGTTCGACCAGACTGCCAAGTCGAACCGCATGACCCCGCGCATGACCCTGCGCTGGAAGCCGAGCGATGACTTCATGGCCTATGCCATCTATGCTGAAGGCGTGAAGCCGGGCGGCCTGAATGGCGCGGTGGGCTTGGGCGTCGGCAAGCCGTCCTATGCGCCGGAGACATCGAAGAACCAGGAAATCGGTATCAAGGCGCTGCTGCTTGACGGCGCGCTGTCGGCCAACCTGGCTGGCTATCACATCGACGCGAAGAACGTGCAGCTCACGACCGCCGTTCCGCCCCTCTCGGGCAGCGGCGCAACCACTTCGATTGTCACCAACCAGGGTGTCGGCGAGACGTGGGGTACGGAAATCGACCTGCGCTACTTCCTGAGCGAGAACGTCAATCTTGGCGCCACGTATTCGTGGACCCGTCCGGAATTCGTGTCTGGTTGCGACGAAGACCAGTGGATCCTGACGTCGGGCGGCGGCTTGCTGTCAGGCGTCGGCTCGGGTACCGGCGTTGGTACGGCGCAGGCCGGATTCACCGGCAACTGCTCGATCGCCGGCAAGCTCTACCCGCTGGTTCCTCAGCACCAGGCCACTTTCCAGCTCGAGTACCGCTCCGACCAGTTCGACATGTGGGGCAAGAGCTGGCAGTTCTTCACGCAGGGCGACGTGTCCTACGAGTCGACGAAGTACGTGCAGGTGCACAACCTTGCTGAAACCGGCGACACCACGCTGGTCGGCGCCCGCCTGGGCTTCGAAGGCGAGAACTGGACGCTCTCGGCCTACGGTCAGAACCTGACCGACGAAGACTCGATCACGCTGGCGACGCGCTGGTTCACAACGCCCTATGGCTTCGGTGCCACGGCCTCGAGCACCCGTCCTGCCGGGTTCTCAGGTTCCTCGCCGCGCGCCTTCTTCGGTGGCATGCGTCCTGGACAGAACTTCGGCGTGGAGCTGAAGTTCAAGTACTGAGGCTCGACCAAAGCCTGAAAGTCTCGAGGGGCCCGGCATGTCCGGGCCCCTTTTCATTTGCGGGTGATGACGTGATGCGCTTCATTGCAATCCTTCTCGGTCTGATTGCGACTCAAGGGGCTTCGGCTGAGACGCCCCGCTCGCTGCTCGCCGGACGGTTCGACAACGAACTGCAAGTCTTCTTCGAGACAGAGCAGAAGGCTGAAGCACCGTTGCGCGCGCGCCAGCACTGGTCGCTGCGGCCCGCGGATGACGGACGGCTGCTGCTTTCACGCAGCCCCGATGCCGAGACCAGGTCAGAGCCCGCCTTCGCGCTTCGGTTCGAGGCTGACATGATGCGCGTCGCCCGTCCCGACGGGACGGCCGTCGACTGCATCGTCCGGTGGACGCGCACCGAGGGTGGCCATGCGGGTGAGCCACAGGGAAAGGCGTGCGCGTCGCTGTTCCCGGGGCCCTTGCGGGTAACCGCCGAGGTTCTCGAGATCGGGCGTCCGGACGGGCTGAAGCCGGACCAGTTGCGACGCGTCCGTCCCTTCTCGTGCTGGGTTGCCGTGCTGCGTGGGGCCGGCCATGGCGATCAGGGCGTCGGCGCCAAGGATAGCGACTGGTTCTTCACGCGCGATGTCTGGCTGCATGACCAAGGCGGGGTTGCCATCGTGCGCACGGACGAGAGCCCTGCACGGGAACTGCGTTTGCGCTTGCGCCGCGTCGCATGGCCGTCGGGCCCGAACCGCCCGTCATTGACGCTCTATGTCCTGGAGCCTGGCAATGAGCGGGCGGTCAGCTATGCGTGGGGCGAGTTCGATGCCGGGCGCCTTGGCATCAACCTGCGCTGGATGCAGGCCAGCTGCACCCATGCGCCCGAGCGGCTCTGGCCCTGATCGTCAGGCGTTCACGTCGCGGCCCCGCGTCTCGGGCAGGAACAGGCAGGCAAGCCCGAAGGCCACGAAGGTGATCGTGAACGGATACCAGAGGCCGGCGTAGATATCGCCCGTCGCCGTGATGGCCGCAAAGGCTATGGCTGGCATGAAGCCACCGAACCATCCTGTCCCTACGTGATAGGGGAAGGACAGGGCTGTGTAGCGGATGCGTGCCGGGAAGAGTTCCACGAGGCAGGCAGCCAACGGACCGTAAAGGGCTGTTGCCGCTACCATAAACACGATGATGATCGCAAACACTGCGCGCGTGTCGAAGGCTGCCATGTCTGCGGCCGGTGGGTAGCCTGCTGCAGCGAGCGCCTCCTTCAACGTGGCGTCGAAGGCCTTCTTTGCCTGTCTTATGTCGGCGACAGGCTGGCCGCGCAGGTCAGGGGCTTCGAGCGTTGCCGCGCTGCCAATCGCGATCACGGTCGGTACGCCCGGTCCGGCAGTTTCAGTGGTGTAGGCAATGCCGGCATTTGCCAGCGCGGACTTGGCCATGTCGCAGGATGATGCGAAGGCCTGTGCGCCGCCGGTGAGGTCGAGCTGCAATGCGCAATCACCGGAGGCTGCCCGAACGACTACGGGGTTCTGCGCCTCGGCTTGCGCCAGTGCCGGATTGGCAAACTGGGCGAGGGCATGGAAGCCTGGAAAATAGACCGCCAGCATCAGGACCATGCCAAACAGCATGACAGGCCTGCGGCCGATACGGTCCGATAGCCATCCGAAAAAGACATAGAGCACGGCTGCTACAAGGGAGGCTGCGAGCATGAGCTCGGTCACGACCGGGCCTGGGACTTTCAGGATCTTCTCGAGGAAGAACTGCGAATAGAAGTAGCCGGTGTAGAAAACCACGCCCTGCGCCATCATAAGGGCGAACAGTGCGAGGAGGACGCGGCGCAGGTTCTGCCAGCGCAGGAAGGTCTCGCCGATGGCGTGGCCCGTGGTGCGGCCCTGGTCCTTCATCGCCATGAACACGGGGCTTTCATCCATCTGCCGGCGGATCCAGACCGAAACGGCCAGCAGGACCACGGAGAACAGGAATGGCAGCCGCCAGCCCCAGGCGGCGAAGTCGTCTTCCCCCATGGCCAGGCGCAGCGCGAGGATGAACACGAGCGCCAGCACAAGGCCGCCGGCAGCCGACGCCTGGATCCAACTCGTGTTGAACCCCCGGCTTTTGTTGCTGCTGTACTCGGCCACGAAGATCGCAGCGCCGCCATATTCGCCGCCCAGCGCGAAACCCTGGGCGATGCGCAGCGTCACAAGGGCCATGGGCGCGAAGAGGCCTGCCTGCTCGTAGGTCGGCAGCAGGCCGATCAGCGTGGTCGCCACACCCATGACCACGATCGTTGCCATGAAGGCCCCCTTGCGGCCCTGGCTGTCGCCGATCCTGCCGAAGACAAGGGCGCCGAAGGGGCGCGCTACGAAGCCTGCTGCGAAGGTCACAAGCGTCAGGATGAAGGCCTGTGCGTCGGGGAGGCCCGAGAAGAAGTGCCTGGCCAGGATGGTGGCGAGCGCGCCGTAGACGAAGAAGTCGTACCACTCGAGTGCCGTGCCGACCGAGGCGGCGACCACAACCTTGCGCACGTTTGCTGGGCCCGACATGTTCTTCTCCCGACATGGTGGCAGGCTTGCCTGCCAGGTCCTCGAGGGCGCGCCCGGTGACCGCTGGCTGCCGCCCCTCCCCTTGGTGAATTGGTATAACAATCCGCGACATGCCGCCAGATTCGTGAACGGCGGCGCCGGATGCGGTGGCACGCATGCGAAGGCCCGCTTGCGGGTGACATCTGTCATGTCGGCCCCCTTACCCCCTGCACTCGTCGCCGGGTCGCCAGTGTGCTGTGCTTCGCGGGTAGTCATGCGGAGAGCGACCCGTGCATCATTCAACTGCCGCCGTCATTGCGAGGCTCGAGGGTGTGGCAAAGGCCTATGCCGGCCGTCCGGTGCTGAAGGGGTTCGACCTCGGGCTGGAGGCGGGGGCTGTCGTTGCCCTTCTTGGGCCCAATGGCGCGGGCAAGTCGACGGTCGCCGGCCTCATCACCGGACGGCTTGCGCCCGATGCGGGGGAGGTGAGGCTGTTCGACCGGGATCCGCGCGATCCCGAGGCGCGGGCGCGCATTGGGGTGATGCTGCAGGCTGCGGGCCTGCCGGACACGCTGACGGTTGCCGAGGTGGTGGACCTGCATGCCGGCTACTACAGGCGCCGGCTGAAGACGAAGGATATCCTTGCGCAGGCCGGACTTATGGAACTGGCCCATCGGCGCTGCGACAGGCTTTCGGGCGGCGAGAAGCGCCGGGTGCATTTTGCGCTCGCCATTGCCGGGTCGCCTGACTTCCTGGTGCTCGATGAACCGACGACGGGGTTTGACCCTGAGGCGCGCCGCGGCCTGTGGCGGCTGGTGCGCGAGAAGGCTGATGAAGGCGCCGCGGTGCTGCTGGCAACCCACTACATGGATGAAGCCGATGCGCTGGCCGACCGGATCGTGGTGGTCGCGGGTGGCCGCATCATCGCCGATGGAACGCCGGCTGCGATCAAGGCGAAGGTTGCCGGCACGATGATCCGCATCAGGACGCCCATGACGCTTGCAGCGCTGAAGGCGCTGCCGGCCGTGGCCCGGGTTGAACTGCGCGGGGCCGATGCGACCCTGCTGACAACCCATGCGCGCGCGACGCTCGAGGCCTTGTTCAGTGCCGATCCGTCGCTCGTCGACCTCGAGGTGACCAGCGCCTCGCTCGAGGACGCGCTTGCCGATGTCATTTCCTCGACAGGACAGGAGGCTGCCTGATGTCTTCCCTCGTTGCTTCAGCCCCGGGCATCTATGTCCGCGAAGCCCTCGCCGAGATCGGCAAGTCCGCGCGCTTGCCGCAGTTCCTCATTCCCACGATTGCGCTGCCGCCGGCGTTCTATGGGCTCTTTGCCTTGGGCATGGGCGGTGGAAGCGTCGAGATCGCGATGCAGCTGCTCGCCACCTATGGCGTCTTTGCTGCCATGGGGCCAGCCCTGTTCGGCTTCGGTGCCAGTGTGGCGGCCGAACGCGAAAGCGGCGAGCTCGAGCTAAAGCGCCTGTCACCCATGCCGGCTGGCGCGCATGTCGTCGCGAAGCTGGTGGCCACCATCGTGTTCAGCGTGCTTGCGTTCGGCGTCATCTATGTGCTGGCTGCGTCTGCAGGTGTCCGCCTGTCGCAGGAGCAATGGGCGCTGCTGGCGGGCGTGCATGTGGCGTCGGTCATTCCCTTCGCGCTGATCGGGCTTTCCATCGGCTATCGCCTTGGCCAGAAGGCGGCCATCGCGGTTGCCAATGTTGCGTTTCTCGGCATGGCGGTCCTGGGCGGACTGTGGATGCCGATCACCCTTCTGCCGTCCTTCATCCAGTCGGCGGCGTGGGCCCTGCCGTCCTATCACCTTGGTGCGCTTGCGCTCATGGTCGTGGGCGAGGGCAACATGGCGAATGCGTGGCTTCATGCGGGGCCCCTCGCGCTGATCACGATTGCGGCTGGCCTGCTTGCATGGACGGGACAGGAGCGGCACGCGGCTTGACAGTGCAAGGTGTTTGAAGGGAGTTTCGCTGCATGACGACGCAGACCCGGACCGCAAGCGGCCTTGCCAGCTGGATCGACATCAACAGCCCGCTCATCTGGCTGGTCTATCTGCCGTTCTTTTTCGTGCCGTGGTACTTCGAGTTGCCATCGACGCCGGAGATGGTGGCAGCCCTGCTCGGGATTGCGGTTTTCCTCGTCCTCTATGTCATGAGTGCTGGTGCACAGGGCTGGAGGCTGGTTGCCTTTGCCTCGGGCGCGCTCATCCTCGCGTTCGCACTCGCCTTCACGCAGAGCAACTGGACCGTGATTGCGGTTTATGCAGCGGCCATGATCGGCGATTTGCGCCCGGTCCGGAAGGCGGGGCTCTTGCTTGGGCTCTTCGCGGCAGCTGTGGTGCTGATGGGGCTTTTCCTGGGGCAGCATGTTGTCCTTTGGGCGCCCGGCGTGCTGCTGATGGTCATGGTAGGGATTGGCGCCATCTCGCGCCGTGCGCTCGAGGACAAGAACCGCGCGCTTGCAAGTGCGCAGGATGAAGTCCGGCAGATGGCTGCCACGGCTGAAAGGGAGCGCATCGGGCGTGACCTGCACGATCTCCTGGGGCGTTCGCTGACCCTTATTGCCATCAAGGCGGATCTCGCGGTGAAACTGGCCTCGCGGGATTCCACGCGTGCCGAGGCCGAGATGCGGGAGATCGCCACGGCGGCCCGTGAGGCACTGTCCGAGGTGCGCGCTGCCGTTGCCGGGATGACAGGCGCCAGCCTCGCGCGTGAGCTTGCGAACGCCCGGACGGCGCTGGCTGCTGCCGGTGTCTCGTGCGATATCGAAGGTGATGTCGAAGCCATCGAACAGGGTGCGGGGGCGGTGCTGGCCATGACGCTGCGCGAGGCCGTCACGAATGTCATTCGCCATTCGGGTGCGCGACGTTGCCGGATCGTCCTGACCCGCCATGAGGGCGGCATCGAACTCAATGTCAGCGATGACGGTGATGGCGCAACGCTGCGCGAGGGCGGCGGACTGGGCGGCTTGCGCTCGCGACTGGCAGCGGCGGGCGGGGGACTCAACATCGTGGGCGATGCCCGCGGCACGCGGCTGGTGGCCCGGATGCCGGCTGGCGTTTCGGCATGATCCGTGTCGTGATTGCCGAAGACCAGGCGCTTGTGCTTGGGGCGCTCGCCGCCCTGCTTTCGCTTGAAGGCGACATGGATGTCGTGGCGCGCGTGGGTGATGGGACCGCTGCGCTCGAGGCCGTGCGCCGGCTTGCACCGGATGTGCTCTTGTCGGACATCGAGATGCCGGGCCTCTCGGGGCTGGATGTGGCCGAGGCCATTGCGCGCGAGGGGCTTGGCACGAAGGTCTGCATCGTAACGACGTTTGGGCGCTCAGGTTATCTGCGGCGCGCGATGGATGCCGGCGTGCGGGGCTATCTGCTGAAGGATGCACCGTCGGACCTGCTGGCGGCGGCGATCCGCAAGGTTGCTGCCGGTGGCCGTGCGATTGCGCCAGAGCTGGCCGAGGTGGCATGGGATGCGCCTGCCAATCCGCTCTCGGAGCGTGAGCGCGATGTTCTGCGCCTGGCAGATGAAGGCCGATCCAACAAGGAGATCGCACGCCTGCTTGACCTGTCGCCGGGGACAGTGCGCAACTACTTGTCCGAGGCTTCGGCGAAGCTGGGCGCTGCCAGCCGCATCGAGGCGGGCCGCATCGCGCGCGATCGGGGCTGGCTGTAATTCCTTTCGACATGACCTTTGTCATCCGCCTCTCGTGACCTCGTGCACTGCCGCGTGAGTGCATGTGGCGCCATTGTCTTCCTGCAAACAGGAGAAACGTCTCATGCGCTTCAGGAAGACCATTGGACTTGCAGTTGTCGTCGGGTTGCTCGTTGCCGGGGCTGCAGCCTTCCAGTTTCTTGTGCCGGCAAATTTCTGGATGCCGGAGATTGAGGTCGCCGAGCCGGGTCCGACGGGCGCTCGTGTGAACAGCAACGGGCTCTTTGGAAACTACTACCCCGCCAAAGGGGAAGGTCGTCACCCGGCGATCCTGCTGCTCGGCGGATCGGAAGGGGGCCTTGCCCGAGGTGTGCAGCACATGGCGCTGTCGCTCCAGGCGGAGGGGTTCAGCGTGCTGCAACTCGGCTATTTCGGCGTGCCTGGGACGCCGGAAAGCCTCGAGCGTATCCCGCTCGAACTCTTTGACCGCGGCATCGCGTGGCTTGCGGCGCAGCCGGGCGTCGATGGCGACCGGATCGCCCTTCTCGGCGGTTCGAAAGGGGCCGAGGCCGTGCTCCTGGCGGCGACGCGCAATGAAAGGCTGCGTGCTGTTGTTGCCGGGATGCCGACAAGCGTCGTCTGGAAGGGAATCAACTGGTCGCGTGGCGGGCAGAGCCTGCATTCATCCTGGACCAGTGGCGGCGCCGAGCTTGCGACCATGCCCTATGCGGCCTGGAACATGAGCGACGGGATCATCAGCGTCTACCGGTCGGTCGAGAATCCGGCGCTGCGTGCCGACGCCGAGCGGGCGGCGATCCCGATCGAGCGTGCGCGGGCTGCCTTGATGCTTGTGTGCGGCGAGGCCGAGACAATGTGGCCGGCCTGCCCGATGTCGCGGTTGATCGAGGCGCGTGCGGCGCAACGTGGCGGCCCCAAGGTGCAGGTCCTTGCCTATCGCAATGCCGGGCACCTGCTCTTCGGCCCGCCGATCCCGCGGACCAGCAAGTTCTTCAACAGTCTGGACATGTTTGGTGGTACCGTGGAAGGCAATGCGGCTGCGCGTATCGATGGCTGGCCGCGCGTGATTGCCTTCCTCAAGGCCGAGACGGCGGCCAGATAGTGTGTTTGTCTTGATTACGGTGACAGTTCACTGTCACCGTAATTTCTCGAGGGCGCGTGCAAGTGCAGGGTCACCGGGGCCGCCTTCATCGGGTTGCGCGCGGTCCGTCGGTACCCACTGTTCCCGGGGCGTCCCATCGAGGTGCGCAAGCCCATAGGCCGGAAGGCGCAGGGTTGTGTCTGTCGCCGGCAGGCTGAATGCCTCGACACCGCCCGCGAGCCCTGCCATGGGACCACCTACAACCGTACCGCGCTTCATGCCGTCGAAGCCAATCGCCATGCCTTCACCCATGCTGCCTGTCCAGCGTCCGGCGAGTACCACCACAGGTCCGGACAGCGTCCATGGTCCGCGCGGTTCGACTTGGCGCGAGGAGGCCGCTGCGCGCAGGGGCAGGGTGACCTGATAGCCTGCAGGCCTTGTCATGAAGCGACCCATGACCGGTTCGGCCACGTCCGTGGAGCCGCCGCTCGGGGTGTCGCGCAGGTCGACGATCCAGCCTTTTGCCGTCCGCATGCCTTCGACGGCAGCATCGAACGCCTCAACGGTATCGCTGTTGCCGAGGCTGTCGTTGAAGCGAATGTAGCCGATCTCGCCGATCATGCGGGCGGTGACCGACGTGGCGATGTCCGGAGGCGAGGGATCGCCCAGCTCAACGGTGATGCGTTCGCGGCCCCGCGCAAGGACGATCTTGCGCGTCTGGCCACGATGGCCTGCCGCTGCCGCATTGAGTGCCCATGCCATCCGCGCGGGCAGGATGTCATCCCCGCCGGTGCGGATGCGGGACCGGGCCGCGTCCTCAGGGGGGAGGCCGTTGATCGACAGGATGAGGTCGCCGGGCCTGATTCCTGCGCGATCGGCTGCGCCATTGCGGCGTATGCCGGTTACGACCACGTCCGTTCCCTGCTGTTCAACCCAGATGTCCGAGCCGGACGGGACCAGCCAGGGCGAAATGCCGGTGTTGACGCCCAGTGATGCGTGATGGTCCCACAGGGCCTCGACGAGGTGTTCGAGCATGGTCACGCCCTGCCGGGGTGTCGTCACGGCCGCCGCTGCGGCTTGCGCCTGTCGGCA
The DNA here is from genome assembly GCA_036840015.1 of Micropepsaceae bacterium. Taxonomy (GTDB): domain Bacteria; phylum Pseudomonadota; class Alphaproteobacteria; order Micropepsales; family Micropepsaceae; genus SZUA-430. The sequence continues at coordinate 3,315 of DAISVV010000030.1, read as the reverse complement.
GGCTTCGGCCCAGTGCGCGGCACGCGTGGCATAGTATGCGTAAACCTTCGGGACGAGGTCACACATGGCCTGTGCATCGGCCGCGTACTGTGTTGCGATGTCCGGGGTTTCTTGCGCGGCTTCGGCTACAGGGGCTGCCAACAGAAGCGCTGTGATTGCGAGGATGCGGGCCGAATTGCGGTGACAGTTCACTTTGGTCGCGCGTGACCTCATTGATTGGTGCCTGACTTCTCCGGGAACAAAGTGCACGGTCACGGTAATTCCTCATAGCTCGTGGCGGAACTGGATGAAGCCGGTCCGGCTGGCGACCTTGCCGTAGAGCGCAATGCCGGTGGCGTTGGTTTCATGGGTGAGCCAGTAGACGCTGGCGGCGCCGTGCTCGCTGGCCTCGCGATAGACCGCCTCGATCAGGGCGCGACCGACGCCCTTGTTGCGATGGGCCGGATCGGTGAAGAGATCCTGCAGGTAGCAGTCGTCGCCCTGCGTCCAGGTGGAACGGTGGTAGAGCGCGTGCACGATGCCGACGACCTTGCCGTCAATGAGCGCCACGAAGGCGAACATCGGCTCGTCGGGATCCCCGAGACGCTGCCATGAGCGTTCGGTCGTCGCCGCGTCGATGGTCTCGCGGTAGAAGGCCTGGTAGCCCTGCCAGAGGCGCTTCCATTCGGCGTGGTGCTCGGTCGACAGTCGGGTGATGGTGATCATGGGCGGGCTCGCTGCGGCCGTGGCAGTGAAGCCGGTTTTTTCCTCAGGCGATAGTACTCCGCGGGCCGGTGCCTCGGGCCCTTGCCGGTTTCGTCGGTGCGCTGGGTTTCGCCGGTGCGCTCGATCAGGTCCATGAGCTGCATGATCTTCAGCTTGCGCCGGAAGTTCCCCCGGTCGAGAGCCTCGCCGCGGAACTGTTCGTGGATGCGCTGCACGTCGGAGAGGGTGAAGGCGGGCGGCATCATGCCAAGGGCCGCCTTCGCGATCACGGGGTCGTCGAGCCTGTGGCCGACTGCGCTGATGGCGGCCTCGAGGATGCGGGCGTGGTCGAAGGCAAGCTTGCGGGCGCGGGCCTCCTCCAGGCTGTACCATCCGGCCGTGGCCGCGTCGCTGCCGGGCTGGACCAGGGGTTCGGCGTCGTGCGGCAGCAGCGCGAAGTAGGCGGCCGAGACGACCCAGCGTTCGTCGCGGCCGGGCGTGCTGAAATTGGCGAAGTGGTGCGGCGTGACATGGGTGACGCCGGTTTCTTCGGCCAGTTCGCGCAGGACGCAAGTGTCGAGGTCTTCGTCCGGGCGCAGGAATCCCCCGGGCAGGGCGAGCTTGCCCTTATGGGGGTTCTCGCCCCGCTCGATCATCAGGACGTGGACCTCGCCCTGCCGCGCCTTGAACAGGACCATGTCGGTCGCCACGCCGGGCCGGGGGTGATCGTAGTGAAATCTTGCTCGTATTTCCGACATTTTTTCACTTAGAGCCTTTACAACACGAAGTCTGAACCTATATAATGTCTTCCAGACACTAACAATCCCACAATTCATCCGGAATTCAATGCCTGCCGCCGGCGGGCAGCATTGCTTTTGCCAAAAAAGGGGGACCATGACCGCACGCAACGATCCGTCGCCGCCTGTCGACATCGCCGAGATCCCCGCGGGGGCGGGCCTGATCGGCATCACCCACCAGCCCGGAAGCGGCGGGGGCAGCCTCGCGGCCGCCCTCGCCCGGATCGATGCCTGGCGGCCTGGCTCCGTGGTGAGCCTGGTCGAAGCCCCGGGGGACGCGCGCCCGGGCTTCGCGGCTGCGCCGGGGCGGCGTTCGGCCGACCGGCATCACCTGCCGATCGTCGACATGCAGGTGCCGGATGCGGCGTTCGAGCGCGACTGGACCTATCATGGCCACGTGCTGCGCCGGCGCCTGCAGGCGGGCGGGCGCGTGCTCGTGCATTGCCGGGCCGGGCTTGGCCGGTCGGGCATGATTGCGGCGCGCCTGCTGGTCGAGCTGGGTGCTGCGCCGGAGGAAGCCATGGCCGCGGTGCGGGCGGCGCGACCCGGCGCCATCGAGACGCCGGCGCAGGAGGCCCATGTGCGTGGCTGCCGCCCCGCCGGTGATGGTGCGCATGCCGACCGGGTGCTGGGCTGCCTCATGGGCGGGGCCATCGGCGATGCGTTCGGTTATCCGGTCGAGTTCATCAGCCTGTCACGGATCCGCCGGACCTATGGCGCGGAGGGGATTGCGGGGCCGGAACTGAACGACCGTGAGCAGTGGGAGGTCAGCGACGACACACAGATGACGCTGTTCACGGTCGAGGGGCTTGTTGACGGGCTCAGCCGCGGCGGCGATGCGCTGGCAAGGCTGCGCGAGGCATACGGTAGCTGGCTTGCCACGCAGACAGACCGCTTCAATCCGGCAGCCGGGGCCGACCGGCTTGCCTCGTTTCGCGCGCTCTGGGCGCAGCGTGATCCCGGACATACCTGCCTGACGGCGCTGTCGTCTGGCGGGCGCGGGAGCCTTGAGCGGCCCGCCAACAACAGCAAGGGGTGCGGCGGTGTCATGCGCACGGCACCGATCGGACTGGTGCGTACCCTGTCCCCGGAACAATGCCTCGCGCTTGGCGCGCGCGCGGCAGCGATCACGCATGGTCATCCGTCCGGCTACTGGACGGCCGGGGCGATTGCCGCGATCGTGCGCCTGACCTGCGACGGCGTGGAGACGGCGGAGGCCGTGCGCCAGGTGATCGCTATGCTTCAGCATCGCGCGCGCAGTGAAGAGACGGTCGCGGCCCTGCGGCGGGCGCTTGATCCCCGCATTGCCACCATCGATGAGCTGGGTGAGGGATGGGTCGGCGAGGAAGCCCTGGCCATGGGCGTGCATGCTGCATTGCGTGGCCGGAGCCTGAAGGAGGTCCTCATGATCGCCGTCAACCACGACGGCGACAGCGACAGCACGGGGTCGATCGCCGGACAGATCTGGGGCGCACGCGAGGGTGTCGCCCACATGCCTGTCGACTGGGTGAACGTGCTGGATGTCCTGGCGCCGCTCAATCACGTGGCGGGCCGGCTCATTGCGGTGGCCTGAGGCCGCTGTCTGCATCATCCAAACAGAAAGGAAGGTCGTTCATGGCCGAGCGTTGTTTTGACGAGGAAGCTGCCCTTGCCCTCATGCCACATCTTGTGCCCCAGGATGAGGATGACTTCGTCGATGCCCAGCGGGTCGTCGCCCCAGTACGGCAGGAGGTGTACCGTGACGAACGACACGTCGTCCGCGAGGCGCCTGTGGTCCAGCCAGCGTCCCCACACGTCGGCGTACGTCACGGGCAGCCCCGAGGCCGCGGCGACG
>DAISVV010000029.1:0-19134 GCA_036840015.1 Micropepsaceae bacterium | reverse complement strand
CTCACGCAGTGAGGAGGTGTCGGCAGCAGCGTCAGCTGCTGCAGACGGAGGCGTTGCCCGACGCAGCTTGAGCCGGGTCCCGGATCGCGTGCCGGCGCTCGCGTCCGGGATGAGGGGGTCATTGTGTGCGTCAGCGCGGGGCCATGCGGATGGCGCCGTCGAGGCGGAGGCACTGGGCGTTGAAGTAGGTGTTGCGGGTGAGCTCGAGGACGAGGCTGGCGAATTCCTCGGGCTTGCCGAGGCGCTTGGGGAACGGGACGGAGGCGGCGAGGCTGTCGAGGACCTTCTGGGGCGCGCCGAGCATCAGGGGCGTTGCGAAGATGCCGGGCATGATCGAATTGACGCGGATGCCGAGATCCATCAGGTCGCGGGCGAGCGGCAGGACGAGGCCGTTCACGCCGGCCTTGGCCGAACCATAGATCACCTGCCCTATCTGGGCATCCTGCGCGGCGACGGAGGCGGTGAGCACGATCGAGCCGCGCTCGCCGTCCTCGAGTTCCTTCAGGGTCGCCATGCCTTCGGCGGCGATCGAGGCCATGCGATAGCTGGCGACGAGGATGCCGTTCACGCCATAGGCATAGTCTTCGGTGGGCGTGCGCTTGTAGCGGCCGGCTTCCTTGTCGAAGGCGAGCGTCTTGCCGCGCTTCGAGGTCATGGCGCAGTGGACGAGCACGCGCTCCTGGCCATGCGCGGCGCGGGCCTTTGCAAAGCCAGCGAGGGCGCTGTCCTCGCTCGTGATGTCGACCTTGCAGAAGATGCCGCCGATGGCCTTCGCCACGGCCTCGCCCGCGGCTTCGTTGATGTCGAAGATGGCGACTTTCGCGCCCGCTGCGGCGAGAGCCTCGGCGCTTGCCTTGCCAAGACCCGAGGCGCCGCCCGTGACGATGGCTGCAACCGTGTTGTCGATTTTCATTGTCTCTCATCCCCTGCTGGTGCGTGACGCGCGGCGCCTGGCGCCTGACCCTGTTTGGCGCAAACGCCGCGCGGGCGCAACGAGGAGATGATTTCCCTTACGCGCCGGCGGCGCGGGGCGGCGGCACGCGGTTGATCTGGTCGAAGTACTTGCGGGCCATTGCCACGAGCTGGGCGTCCGACAGGCGCTCGGATACTTCCCAGCCCTTGATCGCGGGCATGAGCTGCGGGCGGTGCTTCTCGACGTAGTGACGGAAGTCGGCGTGCGACTGGCGCGCGCCGGTCACGAGGATCTCGGGTACACCCTTCAGCGCGTCGCAGACGCTGGCGTAGAACTCGTGGATCGCGCGCACGTCGCTGCCGTGCTGATGCGTGTAGTGCTTGTGGTCCTTGACCTTGACGGTTTCAACCTCGGCGGCCGAGAACTGGTGGATGAATGCGTTGTGATGGTCGATCCAGACGACGGCGTGGTACTGGGACATGGTTCCTGTCTCCTTGAGGGTGATGCTGGAGCCAGAAGACACCGGCCGGCCGCGCCGCGCCTTGATTCAGGTCAAGTCGGCCTTCACGTGCCAGCGCTGATCGCGGCGGCTGCGGCGATGACCGCGAGGATCGACAGGCCTGCCTGCGCCGCCGGGTCGCTGGCCCAGGCGCGCAGGCCCTGCGGCATGTCGCGATCGCCGAGCGTGGCGAGGCCCACAAGCACGAGGGAGAGCCATGCGAGCATCCATCCTGTCCCCGACAAACCGGCGCCCTCGCCTGCGGGCGCGAGGCTGAAGTGGACGGGCACGATCCCGGCTGCCATGGCGGCAAGGAGCGTGCCCGCGAGCATCACGGGAAGCGCCGGGAGGCCGGTGCCGGGTGCAGCCGACTGCAGGCCCGCACCCCAGAAGGCAATCGCCGCCATCACGGCCCAGGGCAGTCGCGGGTCGGACAGCGCCAGCGCGCCCACGAGGGCGCCTGCCAGGAGCGCCACGAGCACCGCCCATGCCACGCGCAGTGCACGGATGGTCGGTGAGCGGGGTTGCGATACCCCGTCCAAGGCAATGAGGAGCAGGAAGAGCAGCAGCGAGGCCTGCGCTGCGTATGGCGCTGCCGGGACGGCAAGGCCCTTCTTGCCGAGCCAGGTGCGCACCGGGTCGAAAAGATGCGCGTCGAGGGGCTGGAAGACGGCGCCGATGGCCGTGACCAGCGATGCGAGCGCGGCTTGCAGCCAGCCGCCCTCGCCCGGCGCGCCCGTCATGGTCGCGACGATGGCTATGGCCAGCAGGATTGCCGGCGCCCTGATGATCCATCCGGCATCCATGCCACCCCCAATGGCTGCGCCGCCTCCCCGATGCGTGACAGAATACGAGGTCGGCGGGATGACTGCCATAGCCTCCAGGACACGGTGGTGACGCCGCGTTGCCTGAATGACGCAACGGATTTTCGTGTCCCCTGACCCGCGCGCAAACAACGCAATTGAAGGCCACACGCATTAGCGTTAAGCCTTGGCGCATGACTGCAGGCAGCATCGTTGTCCTGGCTTCCACGCTGGTGGTGGCCGTCATCCTCGGGTTCGGGCTTTACAGCCTGTTCCGCGGCGGAGATTTTTCGCGCACGTGGTCGAACAAGCTGATGCGCATGCGCATCGTCGCGCAGCTTGGCGCCATCATCGTCATCCTCGCCGTGCTCTGGCTGACAGGACGCGGCCCACAATAGGGTCATCAACGTGGTCGTTCTCAACCGCATCTACACGCGTACCGGCGACAAGGGCGACACGGGCCTCGGCACGGGCAAGCGCGTGCCGAAGTTCGACCTGCGCATCGAGGCCTATGGCACGGTCGACGAGACCAATGCGTGCATCGGCGTGGCGCGGCTGTCGTCTTCAGGGGAACTCGATGCCATGCTGGCGCGGGTGCAGAATGACCTGTTCGACCTGGGGGCGGACCTCTGCATCCCCGAGGACGGGAGCGAGATCGCGCAGAAGGCCCTGCGCATGAAGGATGCGCAGGTCGAGCGGCTTGAACATGAAATCGATGCAATGAATGCCCGGCTTCAGCCTCTGACATCCTTCGTGCTGCCCGGTGGCACGGCGACAGCCGCACACCTGCATGTTGCACGCACGGTCTGCCGGCGGGCCGAGCGGCTGATCGTCAAGCTCGCGCAGGGCGAACCGGTTGGTGCGTCTGCCGTGAAATACGCGAACCGGCTGTCGGATTTCCTGTTCGTGGCGGCACGGCTAGCCAACCTGCCGCAAGGCGACGTGCTCTGGGTGCCGGGCGCCAACCGGACCTGAACTTTGCTTTAGTTGAAATCCGCACGGTGCCGCCTATCTTCCGGTCATTGTCATTCCCTGCTGCGGAGACCGTCATGAAGCGGCTTCTGGTGATCGGCGCGTTTCTTGCCCTGGCATTTGTGTTCCACAGCGCATCGCTTGCCGCTCAGCCAGCCGGTGCCGGGAAGGCGACAGGCGGGAGCTTTGCCAACGGCATCACGCGCCTTGAGCTGACCAAGGTGCTGACCTCGCACGGGATGACCGTGCGCGATGCGACGCAGAACGAGGCGGATCCGTGGCTCAAGGCCAGGACGCCGAAGGGTGTCGAGTTCTACATCAACATGTACCAGTGCGCGGGCGAAGGGCCTTCGGGACGGCGCTGCACGAACCTGCAGTTCCTCGCGCAGTGGGAGCGCAACAAGAACACGACGGTCGAGGCGGCCAACGCCTATAACCAGAAGTTCGTGTTCGGCCGGGCCTATCTCTCGGAGGACGGCAAGACGTTCATGTTCGACTATTCCATCAACATCCAGGACGGTGTGACGACCGGCAACCTGCGCAAGCAGGTCGACAACTGGCTGCGGGTGCTGGATGACGTGCGCGGGCTGATCAGGGTCTGACGGTCCCCGCGCCCCGGGCTTGCGGCGAGAAAAACCGGTTCCCTGCCCCGGGCGTTGCATTCTAGACTGCACGCGCCGCGCCGGGATGACGCGGCATGCGAGGCACCCATGGTCTTTCTTCCGCTCAAAGACGACAATCCGCTGCGCGTGATCCCGTTCCAGTACGCAACCCTGCTGCTGATCGCGATCAATGTGCTGGTGTTCATCTGGCAGGACTCACTGCCGGAGGCCGAGCTTGTGAATGTCGCGATGTCGGGCGGGCTGGTGCCGAGCGTGTTCCTCGGTGATGCCCGGTTGCCGGCGCAGTTCACGGACCTGCCGACGGAAGTCACGCTGCTGTCCTACATGTTCCTGCACGGCGACTGGTGGCACCTGCTCGGCAACATGCTGTTTCTCTGGGTTTTCGGCGACAATGTCGAAGACTCGATGGGGTTCTTCCGTTTCCTGTTCTTCTATCTGTTCTGCGGCGTCGTCGCGGGGCTTGCGCACACGTTTGCGCATCCCGTGTCGGAGGGTCCGCTGATCGGCGCATCGGGCGCGATCGGCGGCGTGGTGGGCGCCTATCTCGTGCTCTATCCGCGGGTGAAGATGTGGGTGCTGGCGTTTGCGCGCATCCCGCTGAAGATTCCGGCCTACCTGATGGTGGGTGCGTGGCTTGCCTTCCAGATCGTCTCGGTCGTTGCCCAGGTGGAAAGCGACACGGCCTGGTGGGCGCATATCGGGGGCTTTGCGGCGGGCGTGGTGCTGGTTTTCATTTTCAGGCGCCCCGGCCATCCCCTTTTCGCCAGCGGGGCGCATCACTAGCGTCACCTGCCCGGGATGTCAGGGCAAACGGCCATTAACCTCTGCCCTGTGGGATTTGGGGCATGGGTCTCATGTAAAGTGTGGCGCTTCGTTGACAGGTTTATTGCTTGCCCGTAATTTGTGCACCGCACAATAGCATCCAGACGCAAGAGGCTCGATCGGCCAGAACCAGCGCGAAGCCGCAAGCCAGATCAGGATTTCCAGCAAACGGGGCCATGAGGCTCCAACAGAGAGATGTTACGCATGAAGGTGCTTGTCCCGATCAAGCGCGTCGTCGACTACAACGTGAAGATCCGCGTGAAGGCGGACCAGAGCGGTGTCGACCTCGCGAACGTGAAGATGTCGATGAATCCGTTCGATGAAATCGGCGTGGAAGAGGCCATTCGCCTCAAGGAAAAGGGCGTTGCCACGGAAGTGGTGGCCGTCTCGATCGGTCCGAAGGAAACGCAGGAGACGATCCGCACGGCGCTTGCCATGGGCGCTGACCGCGGGATCCTGGTGACAGCGCCGGCTGATGTCGAACCGCTTTCGGTTGCCAAGATCCTGGCGGGCATCGCCAAGGCGGAAGGCCCGCAGCTGATCATCCTTGGCAAGCAGGCGATCGACGATGACTGCAACCAGACGGGACAGATGCTTGCCCAATTGCTGGGCTGGGCCCAGGGCACGTTTGCCTCGAAAGTCGTCATCGAGGGCGGCAAGGCCGAAGTGACGCGCGAGGTCGATGGTGGCCTGCAGACGGTGAGCCTTGCGCTTCCGGCGATCGTGACGACGGATCTCAGGCTCAACGAGCCGCGCTATGCGTCGCTGCCGAACATCATGAAGGCCAAGAAGAAGCCGATCGACGAGAAGACGCCGCAGGACTATGGCGTCGACGCCGCGCCGCGTCTCAAGGTGCTCAAGGTCAGCGAGCCGGCGAAGCGCAAGGGTGGCGTGAAGGTCAAGACGGTCCAGGAACTGGTCGAGAAGCTGAAGAACGAAGCGGGAGTGATCTGACATGGCCGTTCTGCTGATTGCCGAGCACGACAACACGTCGCTCAAGGACTCCACCGCGAAGGCGCTGTCGGCTGCGGCCGCGCTTGGCGGGCCGGTCGACATCCTGGTTGCAGGACACAACGCAAAGGGCGTTGCGGCGGCGGCTGCGAAGCTTGCCGGCGCGTCGAAGGTGCTGCTCGCGGATGATGCGCAGTATGCCCACCAGCTGGCCGAGACAATGGCGAGCCTGATTGTCGAACTGTCGGGCAAGTATGACAGCATCGTCTCGCCGGCCTCGGTGAGCGGGAAGAACTTCATGCCGCGCGTGGCGGCGGCGCTGGATGTGGCGCAGGTCTCGGAAGTGGTCTCGGTCGATGCGGCCGACACGTTCACGCGCCCCATCTATGCGGGCAACGCCATGCAGCAGGTGCAGGTGCCGGCGGGCTCGAAGAAGGTGCTGACCGTGCGCTCGACGGCGTTCAAGGCGGCCGAGGCGAACGGGGCGGCTCCCATCGAGACGATCGGGGCTGCGGCCAATCCGGGCGTGTCGCAGTTCGTGCGCGAAGAGCTGTCGAAGTCGGAACGGCCCGAGCTTGCGGGCGCGCGCGTCGTGGTTTCGGGTGGACGCGGCATGCAGTCGGGCGACAATTTCCAGATGCTCGAAAAGGTCGCCGACCGGCTCAAGGCCGCCGTTGGCGCCAGCCGCGCGGCCGTCGATGCGGGCTTCGTGCCGAATGACTACCAGGTCGGGCAGACCGGCAAGGTGGTGGCGCCGGAGCTCTATATCGCGGTCGGCATCTCGGGGGCGATCCAGCACCTGGCCGGCATGAAGGACTCCAAGGTCATCGTTGCGATCAACAAGGACGAAGAGGCACCGATCTTCCAGGTGGCCGACTACGGGCTTGTGGCGGACCTGTTCAAGGCGGTTCCGGAACTCGACGACGAACTGAAAAGCAAAGGCTATTGACCGCCCGCGGGCGGCCGCAACCGACAGGGCAGCGAGAAGAGGATCCCATGGACATTCAACGGATCGGTGTCATCGGCGCCGGGCAGATGGGCAATGGCATTGCCCATGTCTGTGCGCTCGCCGGGTATGACGTGCTGCTTCACGACGTGAAGGCGGAGAAGATCGATGCGGCCTTCGAGCAGATCGCGATGAACCTGTCGCGGCAGGTCGCGCGCGGCAAGATCAGCGACGCCGACAAGGACCGCGCGATGAAGCGGCTTTCGGGGGCACCCTCGCTTGACGCGTTCTCGAGCGTGGACCTGGCCATCGAGGCGGCCACTGAAGACGAGAAGATCAAGCGTCAGATCTTCCAGAGCCTTTGCCCGAAGCTGAACAAGGGCGCGATGATCGCGAGCAACACGTCGTCGATCTCGATCACGCGGCTGGCGTCGGTCACGGACCGGCCGGAGCGCTTCATTGGGCTGCACTTCATGAACCCGGTGCCGCTGATGCAGCTCGTCGAGCTGATCCGCGGGATTGCCACGGAAGAGGAAACCTTCCAGGCGATGCAGGGCCTGGTGAAGCGTCTTGGCAAGACGCCCGCCAATTCGGAAGATTTCCCGGCCTTCATCGTCAACCGCATCCTGCTGCCGATGATCAATGAGGCGGTCTACACACTCTATGAGGGCGTGGGCACGGTCGAGGCGATCGACACGGCGATGCGACTGGGCGCGAACCATCCGATGGGCCCGCTGCAGCTGGCAGACTTCATCGGGCTGGATACGTGCCTGTCGGTGATGCAGGTGCTGTACGAGGGGCTTGCGGATTCCAAGTATCGCCCCTGCCCGCTCCTGGTGAAGTATGTCGAGGCGGGCTGGCTTGGCCAGAAGACCAAGCGCGGGTTCTACGACTATCGCGGCGAGAAGCCGGTTCCCACACGCTGAGCGCGGGGAGGCGCCCTGTCAGGGCGTGCGCGCGGTATTCATCGCCGTGCGCACGAGTTCGATTGCCTCGGGTGAATCCCATTCCAACGGACCAATCACGCGGCCGAGCTCGGTGCCCTCGGGGTCGATGAGCAGCGTCGTGGGCAGGCCGGGTGCGCGCAGGTCGGTGGTTGAGCGCATCGAGGGGTCGACATAAACCCCGAGATGGCGCACCCCGGTGCGGTCGTAGAATTCCTGCACAGCCTTGCTGCCGGCCCGGTCGATGCTGAGGGCTAGAACCACGACGCCTTCGTCGCCGAGTTCCTGCTGCAGACGATCGAGCATCGGCATTTCCGCGACGCATGGCGTGCACCAGGTGGCCCAGAGGTTCAGCACGACGACCTTGCCGCGGAAGTCGGCGAGCGTGAGGCTCTTGCCGGCGGCGTCGGTGAACGCGAGCGCAGGTACGGGCCGGGCTTCGGTTGCGGGCTTGAAGGCGCTGATGTCGCCAAAACCCTCGGGCCGTTCACCATTGCCTGCCGGCATGCGGGTGTAGACGACCACCGCCAGTAGCGTCACAATGGCCAACGCAGCAGCAATGAAGAGATGTCTTCTGTTGAGTAGCATCTTCCTAGGTTCCCGGGACGTCAGGACGGCATGAGCAAGAACGAGATGTGGGGCGGCAGGTTCGCGCAGGGCCCCAGCGAGATCATGAAGGACATCAATGTCTCCATCGATTTCGACCGGCGCCTCTACGCGCAGGACATTATGGCCTCGACCGCGCACGCACGCATGCTGGCCGAGCGCGGCATTATCGCGCAAGAGGATGCAAGGGCCATCATCGCGGGGCTGGCGCAGGTCAAGGCCGAGATCGAAAGCGGGCAGTTTACCTTTTCGCGCGAGCTTGAAGACATCCACATGAATGTCGAAGAGCGGCTGAAGCAGATCATCGGCGCACCGGCGGGCCGATTGCACACGGCGCGCTCGCGCAATGACCAGGTTGCCACGGATTTCCGGCTTTGGGTGCGCGATGCGATCGACCGGCTGGACGGGGGGCTGTTGCAGTTCCAGCGGGCGCTCGTTCGCCGCGCGGGCGAGCACGCGGCAACGGTGATGCCCGGCTTCACCCACCTGCAGACGGCACAGCCCACGACCTTCGGGCATCACCTGATGGCCTATGTGGAGATGGCCGAGCGTGACCGGGGGCGGCTTGCGTCGGCGCGGCGGACCACGAACATCAACCCGCTGGGCTCGGCGGCGCTGGCGGGGACGTCGTTCCCGATCGACCGGGAGATGACGACGGCGAGCCTTGCGTTCAGCGAGCCGATGCGCAACTCGCTCGACGGGGTGTCGTCGCGCGACTTTGCGCTGGAGTTCCTCGGGGCCTGCGCGATCCTGGCGACACATCTTTCGCGCCTGGCCGAGGAGATCGTGCTTTGGACGTCGCCTGCCTTCGGGTTCGTGCGGCTGCCGGATGCGTGGTCGACGGGATCGTCGATCATGCCGCAGAAGCGCAACCCGGATGCGGCCGAGCTGGTCCGGGCCAAATGCGCGCGGGTGACGGGCTCGCTGGTGACTTTGCTGGGCGTCATGAAGGCGCTGCCGCTGACCTATTCGAAGGACATGCAGGAAGACAAGCAGGCCGTGTTCGACGCGGCCGATTCGGCGGAACTTGCGCTGGCGGCGATGGCGGGGATGGTCGCCGACCTGACCGTCAACGCGCCGGCCATGCGGGCGATGGCGGGCAGCGCCTTTTCCACCGCCACCGACCTTGCGGACTTCATCGTGCGGGTGCTGGGCAAGCCCTTTCGCGAGGCCCATCACATCACCGGACGGATCGTGGCACTGGCGGAAGCGCGGGGCTGCGGGCTTTGCGACCTTGCGCTTGCGGACATGCAATCGGTTGAGCCCGGCCTCACGGCCGATGTAATGTCGGTCCTGGGTGTCGAGGCGTCGGCGGGCAGCCGCACCAGCCTTGGCGGCACGTCACCGCAACGCGTGATGGAACAGGTTCAACTTTGGCAGGAGCGACTGAAATGATTACGCGCGTCATCGTGGTGCTGGCCGTGATTGCCGGCCTTGGTGTTTCAGCCTGCGGGAAGCGGGGTCCGCTTGAGCCGCCCAAACCGTCGGTCGGACAGGTCCGCTAGGCTCAACCCGCTCCCTCCTCGCGAAGGCCCCCACCCTTGCACCATTTTCAATATCGGAATGGCACACAACACGCCGAAGACATAGCGGTGAGCGATATTGCCGACGCCGTCGGCACACCGTTCTACTGCTATTCGACGGCGACACTGGAGCGCCACTACAAGGTCCTTGCGGCGGCGCTGCCGGCGGGAACGCTGATCGCGTTTGCGGTGAAGGCGAATGGCAGCCTTGCGGTCATCCGCACGCTGGCACGGCTGGGCGCGGGCGCCGACATCGTGTCGGGGGGCGAGCTGAAGCGGGCGATTGCCGGAGGTGTTCCGGCCTCGAAAATCGTATTTTCGGGTGTCGGCATGACGCGCGAGGAGAACGGGCTCGCGCTGTCGCATGGCATCCTGCAGTTCAATGCCGAGAGCGAGGAGGAACTTGCAGTCCTGAGCGCGGTTGCGACCTCGCGCGGGCAGAAGGCCAGCGTGGCGCTCAGGATCAACCCGGATGTCGATGCGCGGACGCATGCCAAGATCTCGACGGGCAAGGCCGAGAACAAGTTCGGCATTGCCTGGCATCGGGCGGAGGCTGCCTATGCACAGGCCGCGCGGCTGCCGGGCATCGATGTTGCGGGCGTCGACATGCATATCGGCAGCCAGATCACCGAGATCGAGCCCTTCCGCGAGGCTTTCGGGAAGCTGGCCGGGCTGGTGCGCCGCCTGCGAAGCCAGGGCATGCACATCAAGCGTATCGACCTGGGCGGGGGGCTTGGCGTGCCCTACACGAAGGGCGACGAACCTCCCCTGCCGGCATCCTATGGCGATGTGGTGCGCGAGGAATTCGCGGGGCTCGACGCGGACCTCATCGTGGAGCCCGGACGCCTGATTACGGCGAATGCCGGCATCCTGGTTTCACGGGTCATCCATGTGAAGCGGGGAGACCAGCGCACGTTCGTGATCCTGGACGCCGGCATGAATGACCTTGTCCGGCCGGCCATGTATGACGCCCACCACGACATCATCCCCGTCCGGGAACCGGAAAAATCAGAAAACAGGGTTTACGACGTGGTCGGGCCCGTCTGCGAAAGCGCCGACCAGTTCGCGCGAAACCTAGCGTTGCCGCCCCTTTCGGCGGATGAACTCGTGGCCATCCTTTCGGCGGGGGCCTATGGCGCGGTGCAGGCTTCGAGCTACAATGCCCGACCGCTGGTGCCGGAGGTCCTGGTCAGTGGCCGCCGTTTTGCGGTCACACGCCCAAGGCAGAGTGTCGAAGAGATGATTGCGCGGGAACGGATGCCGGAGTGGCTCGGCTGACGGTGTTCCTTCCCCGTTTGCATGCTGTCGCTGAAACAACGGGGAACGCGTGACGCAGGAGAGCAAGCCACCGCAGGACGAGCTGGGCCCGGGTCTGCCGCGGGAGGTGCGCCGCCATGTCCTGCTGAGCTGGCTTTCGCTTGCGGCGGAGCGGCTCTATCCGGTCGTGTGGCCGGCCGGCGGCGTGATCGGCGTGTTCCTGGTGCTCGCGCTATCCAACGCGTTCGTCTACCTGCCTGCCTGGCTGCACCTTCTGGTGCTTGCGGGGCTGTTCTGCGCCACGGGCTGGGCGGTGGCGTGGTCGCTGCGGCAGTCGAGCATCCCGACGCATGCGCAGGCGATCAGGCACCTCGAGCTGACGAGTGGCCTCGTGCACCGGCCGCTCAGTGCGCTGGAAGACAAGCCTGCCCTCATCGCCGACAACGACACGCGCCAGCTGTGGCGGGCGCACCAGCGCTGGGTGGTTGCGCATCTCAGCCGGCTGAAGGTGGGTTGGCCGTCGCTTTCGCTGACCTCGCGCGATCCGCACGCGATCCGCGTGCTGCTTGGCATCGCGATTGCCGTGCTCGGCGTGGCGAACTGGGATGAAGTGCCTTCACGGCTGCAGACCGCGCTATCTCCCGGCGTTGCGCAGGGACAGGTTCCCCCGACCGTCGAAGCCTGGGTCACCCCGCCCGCGCACACGGGCGAGGCGCCGAAGCACCTGACGGCGCTCACGCGCGGTGCGGATGATGACCGCCCGATCCGGATCCTCGCGGGCTCGGTGCTGACGGTGCGCACGCATGGCGCGGCGTCGGCGGCGCTGCGTGCGTCGGCGATTGACGGCCCCTCGCCGCGGCAGATCAGGCCGCAGTTCCTGTCGGCGGGTGGCGATGCGCGCGATGCCAAGCTCGTGATCGACGAGAGCATGACGGTCCGGCTTTCGATGAACGCGAGCCTTGTCGGGCTGTGGCGCTTCGAGGCAGCGGCAGATGCGGCGCCGAAGATCTCGTTCAAGTCGCCGCTTGCCGTCATGGAGGCGCAGTCGCTTCGGATCCACCATGCGGTGCAGGACGATTATGGTGTCGTCTCAGCGCTGGCGCGGGTCGAGCTGGCGGAAAAGGGCTACAAGGGCAGCACGCAACAGCCGCTGTCGATTGACCTGCCCTTGCCGCCGGCGCCGGCGCGCAATGGCGATGCGATGATCTTCAAGGACCTCACCTCGCACCCGTGGGCGGGGCTCAAGGTCAGCGTCCAGCTGATCGCGAAGGATGAACCCGGGCAGACGGGACGCTCACCGGCCGTGGTGATCACCCTGCCCGAGCGGCGCTTCAGCGACCCGCTGGCGCGGGCGCTCATCGAGCAGCGGCGCAACCTGGCGCGCGATCCATCGACCAGCGGCATGGTAGCGGCGGCGCTGGACGCGCTGACCCTGGCACCGGAACGGTTCCTGCCGGATGCGCGGATCTATCTTGCCATGCGGACCGCGGCGCACGAGGTCCGGCGGATCCGGCTTGATGCGGTGCGGATCGACGAGAACCGTGTCGCGTCGGCGCAGGAACTGCTCTGGGACATCGCCGTGCGCATCGAGGAGGGCGATGTCGGGCAGGCGCAGGCCGAGTTGAGGGACATCCAGCGCAAGCTCATGGATGCGCTGGCCAAGGGTGCGCCGGACGCCGAGATCGAACGGCTCATGGCGCAGCTCAGGGCCGCGATGGAGCGAAACCTGAAGGCGCTGGCCGAGCGTGCAGGCATCGACAATCCGGTGCTCGAGAGCCAGGGCGGACAGGTCATCCGCCCGCAGGACCTCAAGTCCATGATCGACCAGATCGAGGAGCTTGCGCGGCAAGGCTCGAAGGCGGCGGCGCAGCAGAAGCTGAGCGAGCTGCTGAACCTGCTTGAGAGCGTGCAGACGGCACGCGGCGGGCGCATGTCTCCCGAGCAGCAGCAGGCGGCCAAGACGCTCGAGCAGCTCGGCGATATCGCAGCCCGGCAGCGCGAGCTGATGGACCAGACCTATCGCGAGCAGCAGCAGAACGAGCCATCCGGCGCACGCAAGCCCTCCGCGCTGAAGGGGACGCAGGAGAAACTTAGCGACGAGCTGACGCCGATCATCAAGCAGATGTCGCGCAGCAAGGAGATGGCGGATGCGCTGAAGCGCGCGCAGGATGCGATGGATGACGCGTCAGACGAACTGGGGGCGGGTGAACTCGGGCCTGCCGTGAAGAGCCAGCAGCGGGCCATGGACGAGTTGCGCAAGGGCGGAAGGGCCATGGCGCAGCAACTCATGCAGCAGATGACGGGTTCCGGGGCGATGGTCCCCGGCTCGGCAGGCGCGGGCGGCGGGGACAACGAGGATCCATTCGGGCGGCCCCAATCGGCGAGCGGGGCGACCACGGGCAATTCGGTGAAGGTGCCGGACAAGTCGGACATCCAGAAGGCCCGCGAGATCCTGCAGGAGCTGCAACGCCGGGCGGCCGAGCGTGGACGGCCGGACGCGGAACTTGAGTATATCGAGCGTCTGCTACGCCGGTTTTGAACCGGCCTTGCGCATGGAGACGACTTCGTCGACCACCTCGCCAATCCGGGCGATGGTGAAGGGCTTCGAAATCACCCGGCAGATCATCTCGCTGAGGCCCTGCGCGCGCTCGATCTGGTGCTCGTGCCCGGACATGATGATGATCTTGAGCTTTGGGTAGTCCCGGCTGGCGGCCAGCGCGAGGGCAATGCCGTCCATGATCGGCATGTCGATGTCGGTCAGCAGAAGGTCGAATTTGCCCGTCTTCAGGCACTCGAGGGCCTCGGACCCGTCCTGGGCCTGGGTGACCTTATGGCGGCGCTGTTCGAGCCCCCGGGCGATGAATTCCCTGAGCGCATACTCGTTCTCAGCGATCAGGATCCTTGCCATCCGTCACGTTCCACTTCTGTCACTGACATAGGACAGCGATATGGGGCAGTCCACGGAATTTGTGGTCATGATCCATGCCATACCCTACGACAAAGGCGTCCGGACACGAAAAACCCACAAAATCGGCGTGACAAAGTTCCCCCCTCGCCGCCGTGGCCTTGTCGAGGAGGACGCAGATCCGGACTGACGAGGCCCCCCGGGCCCGCAGGTGGTCCCGGGCGAAGGCCAGGGTCCGGCCACTGTCGAGGATGTCGTCGACGACAAGCACGTCCCTGCCCCGCACGTCGAGCGCGGTGTCGCGCAGCAGGTTAACCGTGCCCGAGGAGCGGGTCGACCCGCCGTAGCTCGAGAGGATCATGAAGTCGACGGAAGGGTCGCTACCCTGGGCCGCGAGCGCCCGGATGAGGTCGGCGGCGAAGACGAAGCTTCCGGTCAGGATGGCAACCATTACAAAGCCGGGTGACATTTCACCGGCAATGGTTCCTGCCATCTGCTGCAGGCGGTCGGCGATTTCGGACGTCGAATAGAGAGGCTTCAGCCCTGCCTCCGGCATCAGCGTTCTTCCACCGGCTCGAGACGGAACTCGAGGTCGTAGGATTCGGCCGGGGGGCTTTCGAGGCGGGCGCTGAAGGGTGACTTGCCGCGGGGGCCGACGCTGTCCTTGTCGGGCCTGACGACCCAATTGTGGAGTTCCTTGCCCTGCTTGTCGCGCACGGCGATGCGAATGCTGGGGGCAGACAGCTGGCTGTCCGTCACGTTGATCAGCTCGCCCTTGATGACGATGATCGGGATCGAATTGGCGTAGTCGAGGCCCTGCGTCGCGACGACATCAAAGCCTGTCTTGTTCACCTCGATGCCCAGCGCGTTGTAGATGCCGACGGTTGCCGGGGCGAAGTTTGCGATGTCGCGCGGCATCGAGAAGAAGATCACAAGGAACAGCGAGAGGATGCTGACGCCTGCCACGAGGCCCACCATGCCGCGATACCTCGCGCTGCCCTGATCGGGCACGGGCCTTTGCTGGCGCGGCACCATCTGTTCGGGTGGCGCAGACAGGGGCTCGTAGGCCGGCTGGGGCCTCGGGTCGAAGGGCTGGGTGAAGGCTTCCGGTTCGGGGCCGTAGTCCGGCTCGGGTGCCGGCGGGGGGCCGAGCATGAGGAAGCGGTCGGTGCTGGGAACTCCCGGCTCGGGTTGATCGACGGGTACCGGGAGGGGTGTCGGAAGATCGGTACTGGGCTCCTGGAACCAGGTGTGCTGGCAGCGGGCACAACGCACGTGTCTTCCTGGGGGGCGGATATCTCCGCCTCCAAGGAAATAGCGAGTTGCGCACCGTGGGCAGGTAATTATCATTCCAGGCCAACGCCCGCGTCGATTCCGGGTTTTTCTGACATACCGCCTCTGCGCCCGCAAGCAGGCGCAGACAGGGCGCCCTCTCCTAAACCATTAACCGAAAAGGATTAATCGGTGGTTCGATTCGAAAATGTCGGGATGCGGTATGGCCTCGGGCCAGAAGTGCTCCGCGACATTTCCTTCACGCTGGAGAAAGGCACGTTTCATCTCTTAACAGGTCCTTCAGGGGCGGGGAAGTCGTCGCTGCTCAAGCTGATGTACCTGGCCGAGCGGCCCTCCAGGGGGTCGATTTCCATGTTCGGGCGCGACATTGCCGGTACCCCGCGGGAGGAACTGCCCGCCCTGCGGCGCCGGATCGGCGTCGTGTTCCAGGACTTCCGGTTGCTGGACCACCTGTCGGTCTTCGAGAACGTGTCCCTGCCCCGCCGGGTCACCGGCGAGCAGGAGGGGGCCTATCGGGCGGAGGTCGAGGAACTGCTGCAGTGGGTGGGGCTCGGCAACCGGCTGAACGCCAAGCCTGCGACCCTGTCGGGCGGCGAGAAGCAGCGCGTGGCGATCGCGCGCGCTGTCGTGGCCAAGCCCGAACTGCTGCTGGCCGACGAGCCTACGGGCAATGTCGACCCGGAGATCGGCGCGCGCATCATCCGGCTGTTCATCGAGTTGAACCGGCTGGGCACCTGCGTGCTGATCGCCACGCATGACCAGCGCATCCTCGAGCGGCTGCCGGCGACCAGCATTTTCCGGCTTGCGGAGGGCCAGCTCACGGTGACAAAGCCCCGGGACCTGCTGCTGCAGGAGGCGCGTCGGGCATGAACCGCCGGTCATCCGCGGGGCTGATGCCCTCTGACAGCGCGTCGGGCGCGACGCTGCACACGATCGTGGCGGTCATGAGCTTCCTTGCATGCCTTGCGCTGGGGGGGGTCCTGACGCTGAGCCGGCTTGCAACGCAGTGGACGGACGGGCTTTCGGGGTCAGCCACGGTGCAGTTGATGGCCTCGCCGCAGATCTCGGCCG
The DNA here is from genome assembly GCA_036840015.1 of Micropepsaceae bacterium. Classification (GTDB taxonomy): domain Bacteria; phylum Pseudomonadota; class Alphaproteobacteria; order Micropepsales; family Micropepsaceae; genus SZUA-430. The sequence goes on along the minus strand of DAISVV010000029.1, from coordinate 3,006 downwards.
AAGACCAGGTGAAGGAGGCCCTGAGCCTCGTGACGCAATGGCCCGGTGTCCTCTCGGCGCGTGCGCTGAGCCGGGCGGAGGCCAACGCGCTGCTCGCGCCCTGGCTGGGGGAAGGCAACCTGGTCGACGAGTTGCCGGCGCCGCAGCTCATCGAGGTCACACTGAAACCCGGGCAGCCGATCGAACTTGACGGGCTGGCGCGCAAGCTGGCCGACACGGTGCCCGGTGCGCAGCTTGACGACCATGGCCGCTGGAATGCCGAACTGGCCGGCTTTGCGGCTTCGTCTGCTGCCATCGGGTGGTCGATGTTGCTGCTGATCGGCCTTGCCACGCTTGCCATCATCGTGTTTGCCACGCAGGCTGGCCTGCGCACGCATCGGGAGATTGTCGAGGTGGTGCACATGATCGGCGCACGTGACGTGTTCATCGCAAAGGAATTCCAGAACCATTTCCTGTGGCTCGGGATCCGGGGCGGCGCCATCGGCCTTGTCATCGCGTTGCTGACGCTGCTGGGCAGCAGCCTGCTCTGGGACAGCCGTGCCACGCCTGTCGCGGGGCAGTACCTGCCGCAGATCACAGGCTCGCCACTGCTGTATCTCTGGCTTCTCATGGTGCCGGCCGGTCTGGGACTGATCGCGATGATGACGGCGCGGCTGACGGTCTTGCGCGTCCTGGGCCGCATGCAATGACGCGGCTGGTGCTGCTCGACCGCGACGGCGTCCTGAACGAGGATCGTGCCGACCACGTGAAGAACCCGGGCGAACTGGTCATGATCCCGCGGGCAGCGGCTGCCTGCGCGCGGCTGAACCGGGCGGGGCTCAAGACGGCGATCGTCAGCAACCAGTCCGGCGTGGGACAGGGACTTCTCAGCGCCGCAATGCTGGAGCGGATCCATGAACGGCTGCGTGCGGCGCTGGCGGCTGAGGGCGCGCATGTCGACCTGCTCCTCACCTGCCACGAGCCCCTCTGGTCGGACCATGAGCGGCGCAAGCCCCGGCCCGGCATGCTGCTTGAGGCGCTTCGCCATTTCCGCATTTCGCCCGGCGATGCTGTCATGATCGGCGATCAGTTGCGTGACCTTGAGGCCGCGCGCGCAGCCGGGGTGCGCCGGCTGCTGGTGCGTACGGGAAAAGGGGCAGAATTGCAGGCCAAAGGACTGCCTGACGACATTTTGCCCGTGGCCGTCTATGATGACCTCCACTCGGCCACCGACGCCCTTCTGCAGGAGACCTGACGCCTTGGACCGCCGCACCTCCGGACCGCTGGCCTTGATTGGCCTTGCCTTCCGCCTGGCCGTGGCGGCGTTCGTCGTGTGCGCGCTGGGCTTTCCGGTCTGGGTGTGGTCGCTCGAGCGGGCCTCGTCCGAGCCGGCCGACGCGGACGGCATCATCGCGCTTACCGGGGGCGAAGGGCGGCTGCAGGCCGCGATTGCGCTGCTCGACAGGGGCAAGGGCGAGCGGCTGCTGATTTCGGGCGTTCATGCCGAGACGACGCGGGCCGACCTTTTCGATGCCGCCGGCAGCGCACCGCGCCGGGCTGCCTGCTGCGTCGACCTCGGGCGGAGTGCAGAGAACACGATCGGCAATGCCGGCGAGGCCGCGCAATGGATCACGACACACCACTACAAGCGCGTCATCATCGTGACGGCGAGCTACCACATGCCGCGCAGCCTGCTTGAACTGCATGCGGTCAAGCCCGAGATCGAATTCATCTCCTATCCCGTCTTCCCGGACAATGTCCGGCTCGATGACTGGTGGAAGGATGCCTACACGTCGAGCGTCCTTGCCGGCGAATACATGAAGTTCCTCGCGGCGACGGCCCGGGTCGCGGCGGCGTCGAGCCTGTGGACGCAGGCCGCCCACCCGCCTGAACCGGCCACCATCGAACCCGCCCCCTCCGACCTCGCGACCAGTTCCAGCAACTGACACGTCCGGTACGCAAGAGATCCTCGTGACCACCATTCGGCTCATCCTGTTCCTGCTCTTCTTCTGGACATGGTCCGCCCTGATCAACCTCGCCTACCTGCCGGCACTGCTCATGCCGCGGCGCGTGGTGGCGCATGGCATGGAGATATGGGCGCGTGCCTGCTTCTGGGGCCTGCGGCACATCGTGGGGCTGGACTTCGAAGTGCGCGGGCGGGAGAACCTGCCTGCTGGTCCGGCGATCTTCGCGGTCAAGCACATGTCGATGTGGGAGACGATCGCGCAGCACATCCTGCTGCCGGATCCGGCGATCGTCATGAAGCGCGAACTGCTGGTCGTGCCCTTCTATGGCTGGTACGCGCGCAAGTGCGAGATGATCGTGATCGACCGCGACGGCCATGCCTCGGCGCTGCGCAACATGATCCGCACGGCCCGCGAACGGATCGCTGCGGGACGTCCGATCGTCATCTTCCCGGAAGGCACGCGCAAGCTGCCGGGCGATGCACCCGACTACAAGCCGGGGGTGGCTGCCCTCTATGGATCGCTGCACGTGCCTTGCGTTCCGGTGGCGCTCAATTCCGGACAGTTCTGGGGCCGCAAGGGCATCAGCCCGCGACCCGGGCGGATCGTGCTTGAGATCCTGCCCCCGATCCAGCCGGGGCTGGCGCGCGCGCGCGTCATGGCGGACCTCGAGGCCAGCATCGAGACAGCCACGCGACGGCTGCTTGAGGAAGGGCAGATGCAGGCGTCGACGGCGGTTGCCTGAATTTCCGCGCGCGGCGCGGTTAATGAGCCCTCGCCTGACGGCCAATGAACATAGCAGGAACGCTTTATTGTGACGTTCACGACCGTCATGTAAAGTCAGGCGTGCTGGCAGCAGGACCTTCGGCGATGAATGGCCCGGGCGACATCTCGCGGCAGATCTGGGATCTGAAATACCGTCTCAAGGGCGCTGGGGTGACCAGCGAGGAGACGATCGCAGACACGTGGGCGCGCGTCGCTGGCGCGGTGGCGCTGGCCGAACGCGCGGAGGCGCGCGCGCACTGGCGCGACCAGTTCCTCGGCATTCTCCAGGATTACCGGT
>DAISVV010000028.1:16638-19467 GCA_036840015.1 Micropepsaceae bacterium | reverse complement strand
TGAAGAGCGCGTCGTCCTTCCAGACCTCGGGGTCCCAGACGTCGTCGGGCGTGGGGATGATGTTGTAGTCGCCGGCGAGAACCAGCGGCTCTTCGTCCTTAAGCAGGCGCGTGGCGTGCGCGATGAGCCGGTCCATCCAGGCGAGCTTGTAGGGGTACTTCTCGCTGTCGACGGGGTTGCCGTTGGGCGCGTAGATGGAGGCGACGCGCACGGCGCCTGCCTTGGTGACGATCGTGCCCTCGATGTAGCGGGCCTGTTCGTCGGTGTCGTCGCCGGGCAGTCCCTCGCGCACGTCCTCGATGCCGTGCTTCGACAGCAGGGCGACGCCGTTATAGGTCTTCTGCCCCAGCACGGCGCAGGTGTAGCCGAGGCTCTCGAAGGCCTCGCGCGGGAAGGCCTTGGCCTCGCACTTGAGTTCCTGCAGGCAGGCCACGTCGGGGTTGGCCCAGCGCAGCCAGCCCGTGACGGCCTCGAGCCTCGCCTTGACGGAGTTGACGTTGAAGGTCGCGATTTTCATGGCCGGCATTTAACGCCGGACGGGGCGCCAAGGCCAGAGGCCTGACTTCAGACCGAAAAGCTTGTGCCGCAGCCGCAGGACGACTTGGCGTTCGGGTTGCGGATCTCGAAGTGCGATCCCATGAGGCCGTCGACGAAGTCGACGATGGAGCCGCCCAGAAGCTCGAGCGAGACCTGATCCACAAGCACGCGGGCGCCGTCCTTCTCGATGAGGATGTCGTCGCCCGTGCGGGTGTCGTCGAAGGTGAAATCGTACTGGTAGCCCGAGCAGCCGCCCCCGTTGACCGCGATGCGGAACATCATCTGGGGACCCTCGGCCGCCGTCAGGTTGGCGATCCGGCTGGCGGCCTTGTCGGACACGGTAACGATCGGGGTGGTCATGGGGCTTGGTTAACCGCTCTCAACGAAAGGTCAAATGTTGTATCGCTTTATTTTGGGGCCTGGCGGCGATAGTCAAATGCCGGAGGGGCCCGTTGGCTCCTTTCCGGGGCAAGGAGGCTTTGGCGTGAGCGGATTTACTGCCGGACAGGACCTGGCGCACCTGGCGTCGCGGCCCTCGGAGAGCCGGGGGCGGCAGTGGCCGGACTCCGAAAGCCTGACGCGGACCCCCTATATGCGCGACCGGGACCGGATCATCCATTCGGGCGCGTTCCGGCGGCTGAAGCACAAGACACAGGTCTTCGTCTATCACGAGGGCGACTATTACCGGACAAGGCTGACGCATTCGCTGGAGGTGGCGCAGATCGCCCGCTCGATCAGCCGCGTGCTGCGCGTGGATGAGGACCTCGCCGAGGCGCTGGCGCTCGCTCATGACCTGGGGCATGCGCCCTTCGGGCATGCGGGCGAGGATGCGCTGGCGGCGGCGATGGCGCCTTATGGCGGGTTCGACCACAACGCCCATTCGCTCAAGCTCGTGACGAAGCTCGAGGCGCGCTATGCGACGTTCGACGGGCTCAACCTGACATGGGAGGCGCTTGAGGGGATCGTCAAGCACAACGGGCCGCTGGTGGGCCCGCAGTCGCGGGGCAAGCCCCTGCCCGAGGCGATCGTCGAGTTCAATGCCGGGTTCGACCTGAGGCTCGATACGTTCGCAAGCGTCGAGGCGCAGGTCGCCGCGCTGTCGGATGACATCGCCTATAACAACCACGACATCGACGACGGGCTGCGCGCAGGGCTGTTTGCGGTTGATGACCTGCTGGCGCTGCCGCTGGTGGGCCCGATCTTCTTCGAGGTCATGCGCGCCTATCCGGCGCTCGAGCGGTCGCGGCTGGTCTATGAGTGCGTGCGACGTTTGATCACGGCCATGGTTGATGATGCGCTCATGGAGACGCGACGGCGCGTTGCTGAATTGAAGTTACGGACCGCCGAGGATGTGAGGACTTGCGGCAGGCCGGTGGTTGCGTTTTCCGAAGCGATGACGGCGCATGACAAGGCGCTGCGGACATTCCTGTTCACGCATATGTACAGGCATTACAAGGTCAATCGCGTGATGTCGAAGGCGAAGCGGGTCATTGCTGATCTCTTCGCACTGTTTCTCGCAGAGCCCGACGTGCTTCCCACCTCTTGGGCACAACTCTGCGATGTCCCCAGATCCGTTCGCACGGCGCGCGTGGTGTCGGACTATATTGCGGGGATGACGGATCGTTTTGCACTTCAGGAACACCGTCGGCTTTTCGCGATCGAACTCGACGAGTGATGCGCGAAAAGACTTCAAAGTTTCGAGGGACCCGGGTGTAATTCCAGTCGGGTGCCGGCGATTCGTTGCGTGTTGCGTCGGTTGCTCCCGTGCGGGCGCGTCATAAGGGGAATGTTCGATGGTCAATCCAGATCGCAACTTGTACGAACCGCCGTACGACGATGCGCTGCTCTACGATACCGAGACCGAGCCGGAGCGTCCGCGCAGCCGTTCGCTGGTCGTGATGCTGGGGTTCGTGGTCGTGGCCGCCTTCGCGGGTGTCGTGTGGGTGGCCTATAACCAGGGAGTGATCCAGGGACAGCGTGATCGCAATCCGCCGGTGCTTGAGGGCGATGCCGGGCCGTACCGGCAGGGGCCGGACGGTACCAACGTCGCGCAGGCGGATCCCTCGGCGCTGGGCAGCGAGAAGACGTATGACGAATTGTGGGCCGAGGACGGCGCTGACGCGGCGGTCGCCAGCACGGACCCATCGGCCGGTGTCGATCGCGAAGCGCCGACGACCCAGGAGGTTGTCGAGGGTGGGCAGGGCGGCCCACCCATAACCGTTCCGCTTGATCCCCGCATGGACCCGACCGTTCAGCTGACCGATCCCGCGGCCCCGAGGGTCGAGGTCGAGG
>DAISVV010000028.1:0-16538 GCA_036840015.1 Micropepsaceae bacterium | reverse complement strand
CCGCAGATCGCCCCCGAGGCGCCTGCTGCCGTGGCCGAGGCTGCGCCTGCGACGTCGTCGAGCGGCATCGGCATCCAGCTTGGCGCTTTTCCGTCTGCCAAGCAGGCGGCCGACCAGTGGTCGCGCATCAAGGGCAGGCACGAAGCCCTGCTCGGACCCTATACGCCGCGCTTCCAGCCGGTGCAGGTCGAGGGCAAGGGTGAGCTTTTCCGCCTCAGGGTTGTCGGTTTTCCTGACAAATCCGCGGCCAAGGCGGCTTGCGACGAGATCATCGCCGGCGGCGGCGCTTGCATGCCGGTCGGGAAGTGATCTAAGCGCAGGGATGGGGCCTTGCGGTCCCGTCCCTTTGTCCCTTGCGGAAGCAGCTTTGAATGTCGGTGCGTGCAGTCATCTTCGGATGTGACGGGCATGAGTTGACGGCCGATGAGGTCGCCTTCTTTCGTGCGGTCCAACCCTGGGGTTTCATTCTCTTCGGCCGCAATTGCGGATCGCCCGAACAGGTGCGCCAGCTCACCTCGTCCATGCGCGCGTTGCTGGGACGCCCGGATGCGCCAATCCTGGTCGACCAGGAAGGCGGACGCGTGCAGCGCCAGCGGGCACCAAACTGGAAGGCGCGGCCGGCGGCGGCCGCCTTTGGCACGATCAGCCGGCAAAACCCGCGCGCGGCGCGCGACCTTGCCTATGACAATGCGCGCCTGATGGCGGCCGAGCTCTGCGACCTTGGCATCAACGTGGACTGCACGCCGTGCGTCGACGTTCCGGTCGAGGGGGCCCACAACATCATCGGCGACCGTGCCTTTGCGAATGACCCCTGGGTGGTGGCCTCGCTGGGGCAGGCCGTGATCGACGGCATGATGGACAGCGGCGTGCTTCCGGTGATCAAGCACATTCCCGGCCATGGGCGCGCGCGGGCGGACAGCCACATGGAGCTTCCGGTCGTCGATACGTCGCGCGAGGAACTCGAACGGACGGACTTCACGCCGTTCCGGGCTTTGGCGCGGGCGCCATTGGGGATGACGGCGCATGTCGTCTATTCGGCGATCGACCCGACCGCGCCGGCGACAACGAGCAAGAAGGTCATCGACGAGGTCGTGCGCGGCTTCATCGGTTTTGACGGGCTCCTGATGACCGACGACCTGACCATGCGGGCGCTCAAGGGCTCGCTGGCCGAGCGGACCAAGGCCTCGATCGCTGCGGGCTGCGACATGATCCTGCACTGCACGCGCAACATGGACGAGATGCGCGAGATTGCCGATGCCGCGCCGATGCTGAGCGGCAAGGCGCTGGAGCGTGCACAGCGGGCGCTGGCCGTGCTGTCACGGCCCAAGCCCTTCGACATCGCGGCGACCACGGCGCGCGTCGACGGCACGCTGGGCGCCTAGGCGATGCAAGGCCCGGCGGCAGTGACAGATGGATTTGGTGCCGCCGAGGGCGAGGCGCTCATTGTCGACGTGGAGGGCTATGAGGGCCCGCTCGACGTGCTTCTGGCGCTGGCGCGCGTGCAGAAGGTGGACCTGAGGCGGATCTCGATCCTGGCGCTGGCCGAGCAGTATCTCTCGTTCATCGAGGCCGTCCGCATCCGGCAGCTTGACCTGGCGGCGGATTACCTCGTGATGGCGTCGTGGCTTGCGTATCTGAAGTCGCGCCTGCTGCTGCCACAGGATGACAAGCCCGGTGAGCCGTCGGCGGATGAACTGGCGGAGCGACTGACGCTGCGCCTGCAGCGGCTCGAGGCCATCCGCATCGCGGCGGCGCGGCTGATGGCCCGCGACAGGCTGGGCAGCGAGGTGTTCTGGCGCGGATCGCCCGAGGGCATCCGTGTGATCAAGACGCCGCGCCATGCCGATACGCTGATCGACCTGCTCAAGGCCTATTCGACGCAGCGCGTCAAGAAGATCGCGCATGCGAACTACGAGATCCAGAAGCTCAGGGTCTTTGCCATCGAGGATGCGCGGCGGCGGCTTGAGCGCATGATCGGCGCGGTGATGGACTGGTCGGTGATCGATGCGCTGCTGCCGGCGGATTTCAGCAAGGGGCGATCGCGCCGGTCGGGTCTTGCGAGCACGCTGTCGGCGACGCTCGAGATGGCGCGGGACGGGCAGGTGGAGCTGCGGCAGATGGCGCCCTTCGCGCCGGTCTATGTGCGCTTCAGGCCCGCGTCGGCCGAGACTGCAAGCGAGGCCACGTCATGAACGGGCTGCCGCAACGTACGCCTGAAGACGCGCCGGACGATGACGCGCAGTTCCTGCACCCGCCGCAGGCGGTTGCCGGTGAGCGGCTGACGCCTGAAGCGGCGCAGCTGCGCATGCTCGAGGCTGTGCTGTTCGCGGCGAGCGAGCCGCTCGACGAGGCAACGCTGGTTGAACGGTTGCCGCCGGATGCCAATGTGCCAGCGCTGCTGGGCGAGCTGGAGAAGACCTATGCCGGGCGCGGGGTGAACCTTGTGCGCGTGGCCGGGCGCTGGGTGTTCCGCACGGCGCCGGACCTGAGCGGGCTTCTGCAGCGCAACGCGGTCGAGCAGAAGCGCCTGTCGAAGGCCGCGATGGAGACGCTGGCGATCATTGCCTATCACCAGCCGGTGACGCGGGCCGAGATCGAGGACATACGCGGCGTGACCATGAGCAAGGGGACGCTCGACATCCTGCTCGAGATCGGGTGGATCCGCATGCGTGGCCGGCGGCGCGTGCCGGGGCGCCCGGTGACCTATGGCACGACCGATGCCTTCCTGATGCATTTCGGCCTCGACAAGGTGTCCGACCTGCCGGGCCTTGAAGAGCTCAGGGCGGCCGGGCTGCTCGAGGGCCGCATTCCGGCAGCCTTCATCGTGCCTTCGCCTTCGGACACGCTGGCGCAGGACGAGGATCCGCTGCTCGCCGGTGATGAAGGCGAGACCTTCGAGCCCGATGCGGCGGGGCCAGAAGAGGGATGAGCCGTCGTTAACCGGCGCATTGCCCACGGGAGAGCGTGGAAATGCGGCCCTTGCGGCCTTTCTCCGTCATTGCGCGCCGCTGCCGGTTTTGGGACAATCGGCGTCGTGGATGCGCCGCCCCCGTTGCCTCTGTCCTTGCGCGCGGCCTTGAGGATTTTCATCATGGGAAGTTTTTCGATCTGGCACTGGCTTGTCGTGGCCGTGATTGTCATGCTGCTTTTCGGTGGTCGTGGCCGCATCACCGAGGTCATGGGCGATGTCGCGCGCGGCATACGCAGCTTCCGCAAGGGGCTGTCGGATGAGGACAAGAACATCGAGCCAGCCAACAAGGACGCGAACGACAAGAAGAACTGAGCGCGCGGCCGTTTCATGTTTGATATTGGCTGGAGCGAACTTGTCGTCATCGCGATCGTCGCGCTGGTCGTGATTGGTCCGAAGGACCTGCCGCAAGCTTTCAGGGTTGCCGGACAGTGGATGGCCAAGGCGCGCCTCATGGCGCAGGAGTTCCAGTCCCACATTGACGAGATGATGCGCCAGTCGGATGTCGAGGAGATGAAGCGCGAGTTCCGGGACATGACCCGCGTGCCGGAGTTCGAGAAGCTGGAGGCGGACCTGATGCGCGGTGACCTGGCCGAAGAGGCGCCCAAGCCCAAGCCCGATCCTGCCGCTGCGAAGCCCGACACGGCCGGCGCGATGCCCGATCCTGCTGCCCCGAAGGCTGCTGGGGCGGTGCCGGCTGCGGCGGCTCCAACCGGGACAACCGGCCAGACATGAGCGGGCAGGCAGGCAAGGATGAGGATGCCCACATCGAGGCCTCGCGGGCACCGCTGCTCGACCACCTGATCGAGCTTCGCCAGCGGCTGATCTGGTCGCTGCTGACCTTCGTGGTGGCCTTCGGGATCTGCTATGCCTTCGCCGAGCAGATCTATGCCTTCCTGACCCATCCTCTTGCCGAGGCCATGGAAGGGCAGCCCGGGCGGCGCATGATCTTCACGGCCCTCTACGAGACCTTCTTCACCTATCTCAAGGTCGCAGCGTTCGGTGCGCTCTGCCTGTCGTTCCCGATGGTTGCGGTGCAGATCTGGATGTTCGTGGCGCCGGGTCTCTATCGCAACGAGCAGGCGGCCTTCCTTCCGTTCCTGATCGCCACGCCGGTGCTGTTCATCACCGGCGCCTCGCTGGTCTATTTCGGCCTGATGCCGGTGGCGATCGAGTTCTTCCTGGGGTTTGAGAGCCCGGGTGGCGCGGGTACCCTGCCCATCCAGCTCGAGGCGAAGGTCTCGGACTATCTCGACCTCATCATGACGCTGATCTTTGCCTTCGGGCTGAGCTTCCAGCTGCCGGTGCTGCTGACGCTCCTGGGGCGGGTGGGGATCGTCAGTTCGGACTTCCTGCGCCGGAACCGGCGTTTTGCCATCGTCTTTGCCTTCGTGGTGGCGGCCGTGCTGACGCCGCCGGATGTCTTGAGCCAGTTCGCGCTGGCGGTGCCCCTTTGCCTGCTCTACGAAGGGTCGATCTGGAGCGTGCGGCTGATCGAGAAGCGGCGCGAAGACGCGTCCAAAAGCGCGGACGAGGCGGTTTAGCCCAGTTGTGGCGGGCGGGCCGAGCGGCTAAGAACCGCCCCATCAGCCAGCAGGCAGCCCATGCACGACATACGCTACATCCGCGAGAACCCGGCCGGTTTCGATGACGGCCTCCGCCGCCGGGGCCTCGGGGCCCAGGCCCAGCAGATCCTCGAGCTTGACCAGTCCTGGCGCAGCGCGACCGCGCGCCACCAGGAGCTTCTGTCGGCGCGCAACGATTCCTCGAAGAAGATCGGGCAGGCCAAGGCGAAGAAGGATGAAGCCGAGGCCCAGCGCCTCATGGCCGAGGTTGCACGGCTGAAGGACGAGATCCCGGCGATGGAACTCAGGGTCCGCGAGAGCGAGGAAGCCCTTAACGAGATCCTTGGCACGTTGCCGAACCTGCCGGCTGCGGACGTGCCCGAGGGGGCGGACGAGACGGCAAACCAGGAAATGCGCCGGTGGGGTGCACCGCGGCAGCTCAATTTCGCCGCGCGCCAGCATTTTGACATCGGCGAGACGCTGGGCCTCATGGATTTCGAGGCGGCGGCGAAGATGTCGGGCGCGCGCTTCGTGATCCTGCGGGGCAAGCTCGCGCGCCTCGAGAGGGCGCTGGCGAATTTCATGCTGGACCTGCACACCGGCACGTTCGGCTACGAGGAAGTGGTGCCGCCCTTCCTCGTGCGCGACCAGGCCATGTACGGGACGGCGCAGCTGCCGAAGTTCCGCGAGGAACAGTTCGGGACGACCAACGGTTTCTGGCTGATCCCGACGTCGGAAGTGCCGCTGACGAACCAGGTGCGCGAGATGATCCTGGATGAGAGCCAGCTGCCGATGCGCTTCACGGCGTGGACGCCCTGTTTCCGCTCGGAAGCCGGCGCGGCCGGGCGCGATACGCGCGGCATGATCCGCATGCACCAGTTCTCGAAGGTCGAGCTTGTCTCGATCACGACGCCGGAGCAGTCGGCGGCCGAGCACGAGCGGATGACGGCCTGCGCCGAGGAAGTGCTCAAGCGCCTCGAGCTGGCGCACCGCACGATGGTGCTGTCGACGGGTGACATGGGCTTTGCCGCGCAACGCACGCATGACATCGAGGTCTGGCTGCCGGGGCAGAACGCGTTCCGCGAGATTTCGAGCTGCTCGAACTGCGGCGACTTCCAGGCACGGCGCATGAATGCGCGCTACAAGCCTGCCGATGGCAAGTCGAACCGCTTCGTGCATACGCTGAACGGGTCGGGCCTTGCGGGCGGCCGTACGCTGATTGCCGTCCTTGAGAACTACCAGCAGGCTGACGGATCGATTTCGATACCCGCGGTGCTGCGGCCCTACATGGGCGGAGAGGAAACCATCACACCCCATGGCTGACGAGAAACTCCCGATCCGGATCCTGCTGTCGAATGATGACGGCATCAATGCGCCCGGCCTTGCATCGCTGGAAAAGATCGCCCGCACGATTTCCGACGATGTCTGGATCGTTGCGCCCGAGACCGAGGAGAGCGGGGCCTCGCGCAAGCTGACGCTGACAAGCCCGCTGCGGATCCGCGAACTGGACAAGCGCCGCTTCGCGGTGCAGGGCACGCCGACGGATTGCGTCCTGCTGGCGATCAACCACATCCTGAAGAACCACCGTCCGGACCTGCTCCTGTCCGGCGTGAACCGGGGGGCGAACATTGCCGACGACGTGACCTATTCGGGCACGATTGCAGCGGCCATGGAAGGCACGGCGCTGGGCATTCCCGCGATCGCGCTCAGCCAGGCCTACAGCTATGAAGAGGGGCGCGAGGTGCGCTGGGACTGCTGCGAGCGGTTTGGCGCCCCCATCGTCCGGCGCCTGCTGGCCGTGAAGTGGCCGCGCGACGTGCTGATCAACGTGAACTTCCCCGATCGCCGGCCTGAGGACGTCTCGCGCGTCGAGGTGACGTCGCAGGGCAAGCGTGACCAGTCGCTGACGAACATCCTCGAGCGTGTCGACGGGCGGGGCGTGCCCTATTTCTGGCTGGGCTTCTCGAGGTTCCTCAGCAACCCGCCGGAGGGCACGGACCTGCGCGCCATCTATGATGGCCGCATTTCGGTGACACCGCTGCACCTGAACCTGACCGAGGAGCGGGCGCGCCAGGCGCTGGTGCCGCAACTCGACGGCGCTGCGTCCTCGCTGCTCTGACGGCGGCAGGCCCCGATGGTCACCGATGTGCGCATGATCCAGCTCCTGATGGAGCTGCGTCGGGGTGGCATCTCGGATAGCGATGTGCTCTCGGCGATCGAGATGACGCCGCGTGATGCCTTCGTGCCCGAGGTGTTCCGTGACCGAGCCTTCGACAATGTCTCGCTTCCCATCGAGGAAGGACAGTCCATCGGACAGCCCTTCCTGATTGCCTTCATGATCCAGGCCCTGGAGCTGAAGCCGGGCCTGCGCGTGCTGGAGGTGGGGACAGGATCAGGCTATCCGGCGGCGATCCTTTCGAAACTTTGCAAACGCGTTTACACAATCGAAAGACTCGAGGCGCTCGCACGACGTGCGCAGGAGCGGCTCAGGAAATTACTCCTTTTTAATGTCGACTACAGAATCGGTGACGGAACGCGCGGATGGCCCGGACAAGCGCCGTTTGACCGCATCGTTGTGTGGGGTGCGGTGTCTGATGTGCTGCCGGCGGACCTGCTCGCTCAACTCCATGTTAAGGGGCAGATGATTATTCCTGTTGATCGTAGTGGCCATGGGCAGGTGCTAGTCCGCACAAGACGGTCGGCACAGGGGTTTCAGAGCACGGATCTTTTGCCCGTAAAGTTCGTGCCGATGCTGGAAGGCGTAGCAAAGCGTGATGGAGCGCCGGGATGATCCGCGCCGTCGCTGCACCGCTCGCGTTTCGGCCGGGAAGACAGTCCGCGTGCTTGTCGCCGCGGTCCTGCTGCTCTCGGCCGGCGCGTGTGCAGCCATCGACTCGAGCCGCTCGCGGCCCGCGTATGCGAAGCCGCGCCTCCAGACAGCCGAGACAACGATCTATCGCGTGCAGCCCGGCGATACGCTGACATCCATCGCGCGCGACTTCGGTGTGTCGCCGGACGCGATCCTGAATGTGAACCGGCTTGATGATCCTGATTACCTGCGCGTCGGCAAGCGGATCCAGATCCCGCGCAACCGTGGGCGGATGATCTATCGCCCCGCGCGGCCCCAGCTGGCGTCTTCAGGCAGGACAAGCCCTTCAACACAGCGTGACCTGGATGCGCCCTATTCAGGACCTGTCGCCGGGGATCGTTCTGCGAGCGGGGCGCGCGAGCGTGTCGTTCCCGTGCTGCCGCGCGGTGACGAGGGCGCGCGTGTCGCCACCAGGGATGCGGATGCGCCCGCAAAGCCCTCGCGCAGCTTCATGTGGCCTGTTCGCGGTCCGGTGATTGCGCGGTTCGGGGAGATGGGCAGCGGGCAACGCAACGACGGGATCAACATTGCCGCCGACCCGGACACGCCCGTGAGGGCTGCGGCCGAGGGCGAGGTCGTGTATGCCGGCAATGAATTGCGCAGCTACGGTAACCTGCTACTGATCCGCCACACCAGCGGCTACATCACCGCCTATGCGCACAATGACCGGCTTCTGGTCGGGAAATCGGACCGGGTCAAGCGCGGGCAGAAGATCGCCACTGTTGGCGCCTCCGGGGTCGTGTCGAAGCCGCAGCTGCATTTCGAGATCCGCCGCGCCGGCAAGCCCGTGGATCCGGCTCCCTACCTCGTGACCGAGACCGCGAGCCGCTGACCACGCTCGCCTGCAAGATCCTCGATGAACTGCCAGGCGACGCGGCCCGAGCGGCTGCCGCGGGTCATTGACCACTCGATCGCGCGGCGCTTGAGTTCCGCGTCCGTCACATCCAGCGCGAAGTGGCGGGCATAGGCCTCGACCATCGCCAGGAAGTCCTGCTGCGTGATGTTGTGGAACCCGAGCCAGAGGCCGAAGCGGTCGGAGAGCGAGACCTTTTCTTCTATGGCCTCGCCGGGATGGATCGCCGAGGCGCGCTCGTTGTCGATCATCTCCTGCGGCATCAGGTGACGACGGTTCGACGTGGCGTAGAACATCACGTTCGGCGGGCGTCCGGCGATGCCGCCGTCGAGCAGCGTCTTGAGAGCCCGGTAGGTGCTGTCGCCACTGTCGAAGGACAGGTCATCGCAAAACAGGATCGCCTGCGCGGGGGCGTCGGCGAGGACGGAGAGCAGGTGGCCCATCGTCGCGACTTCATCGCGATGGATCTCGACGAGTTTCAGGGCCGGGTGCCCATCGGCGCGCACGGCCTCGTGCACGGCCTTCACGCGCGCGCTCTTTCCCGTGCCCCGTGCGCCCCAGAGAAGGGCGTTGTTGGCGGGCAGGCCGGCGGCGAAGCGGCGCGTGTTGGCCAGCAGGATGTCGCGCTGGGTGTCGATGCCCTTGAGAAGGCCGATGGGAACACGCGCGACCTGCCTGACGGGCTTCAGCGCCATCAGGGATCCTTCCCAGATGAAGGCGTCGGCTGCGGTCCAGTCGGGCGTGGGTGGGGCCGGTGGTGCCATGCGCTCGAGCGCGGCGGCAATCCGGACAAGGAGGTCTTCGTTGCTGCCGGTCGTCATGGGGGCTCCGGGTGGACGCGGGATTCGCGAGGTGAAGCGTGAGGCGGCACATTATCCGCCGGTGCTTGCCCAAGACAATCCGACCGCTTTTTTGGCCTTTTGGAGGTCCGCCGAGGGGGTGGGGTGTGACCATTTCTGCCCGTTGTTGCATTGGTGCCGTTGAAAGCTATAGTCCCGGCCCTCATGTCCTTCGTCAGATCAAACAGTTAACGGCACGGCCCTCCCATGTTCATTTCTCCTGCCTATGCCCAGGGAGCCACGGGTTCCTCGGGGCTCGCCGATGCGTTCGCGTCCATCGGCTGGATTCTGCTTGTCATTCCGATCATGTACTTCCTGGTGATCAGGCCCGAGCAGCAGCGCCGCAAGGCGCATACGGCCATGGTGGACAATGTCCGCCGGGGCGATGTCGTCGTGACGTCGGGCGGGATCGTGGGCAAGGTGGTCAAGGTGCTCGAGGGCAACGAGATCATGGTCGAGATCGCCGATGAGGTGCGCGTGAAGGTCGTCAAGCACACGCTGCTGGATGTCCGGACCAAGACGGAAGCCACGGGCGACACGCCCGCCAAGGGCGAAGACAAGAAATAACTATCGAAGGACCGGAGGCGGGCTTCAATCATGCTGCAGATGCAACCCTGGAAGATCGTCACGATCCTTCTGATATGCGTGTTCGGGTTCTTCACGGCCCTTCCCAATTTCCTGCCCGCCGACATGCGCGAGTCGATCCAGAGGTCGGTCGGCTTCCTGCCGACGAAGCCGATCACGTATGGCCTTGACCTGCAGGGCGGCGTCTATGTCCTCTTCGAGGCGCAGATCGAGGTTGCTGTGAAGGACCGCCTGCAGGACACGCTCGAGGAAGTCCGGCGGGGCTTGCGCAAGGAAAAGATCACCTATTCCGGCCTTTCGACGACCGATGATGCGGTCAGGGTGCAGATCACGGAGACGGCGTCCATCGAGGCGGCGCGGACCTTCCTCAAGGGACTGTCGAACCCGGTGGCCGGTGGCGTGGCGGGCGTCTCGTCGAACGAATTCGACGTGACCGTGTCGGACACAGGCAATGCCGAACTGAAGATCACCCCGGCCGGCGTCGAGCAGTTGCGGGCGAATGCCATGGCGCAGAGCCAGGAAATCCTGCGCAAGCGCATCGATCCGGATGGCACGCGCGAAATGACGATCCAGCCGCAGGGCGAACGGCGCATCATCGTGCAGGTTCCTGGTGCCACGGATCCGCAGGACATCATCAAGCGCGGCAGTGCCACGGCGAAGCTGACATTCCACATGGTGGATGACACGGTCTCGCTGGCCGACATGCAGGCCGGCCGCATCCCGCCGGGCACGAAGCTGCTCCGGGAGACAATGGGCCGGGGCGCAACTGCACGCGAGGTTCCCATCGTCATCAAGGAGCGCGCCGTCATCACGGGTGACATGCTCAACCGGGCGCAGGGCACGTTCAGCTCCGAGACGTCGCTGCCGATCATTGCCTTCGAATTCAACGCGCAGGGCGCGCGGCGCTTTGCCGACGTGACGCGTGACAATGTGGGTCGGCGCTTCGCGGCGGTGCTTGACGGGGCGGTGATCACGGCACCGAACATCCGCGGGCCGATCCTGGGTGGCTCGGGCATCATCGAGGGCGACTTCACCATCGAGGAGGCCAACGAGACGGCGGTGCTGCTGAACTCGGGTGCGCTCGTCGTGCCGCTCAAGGCCGAAGACCAGCGCCTGGTTGGCGCCGAACTGGGTGCAGAGTCGGTCGAGGCCGGCCTCTATTCGGCGCTGGCGGGGCTTGTGCTCGTTGTCGGGTTCATGCTGCTGCAGTATCGCCTGTTTGGCCTGTTCGCCAATGTGGCCCTTGTGGTCAACATCGTGCTGCTGCTGGGTCTCATGACGGCGGTGGGCGCTACGCTGACACTGCCCGGCATCGCGGCCTTCGTGCTGACGATGGGCATGGCGGTCGACGCGAACGTGCTGATCTATGAGCGCATCCGCGAGGAACAGCGAAACGGCAAGACCATCATGGCGGCCATCGACGCCGGGTTCTCGCGCGCCATGACGACCGTCATCGACTCGAACCTCACGACGATCCTGGCCGGCCTGATCCTGCTGCAGGTTGGCTCGGGCCCTGTCAGGGGCTTTGCGGTGGCACTGGTCCTCGGCATCCTGACGTCGATGTTCACGGCCATCTATGTCACGCGCCTTCAGGTCTGGTGGTGGGTCAGGGCCAAGCGGCGGACGGTCATTCCGGTCTAGCCAGTGCCGGCTGCGCCTGCCCCCGGATGGCGCAGGGCCGTGCGCGGGGCGCCGGCAAATGAACCCAATGACGGCGGGGTTAATAACGCCGCCCAAGATTGACTTGGCGACAGCGTGTATTGTTTCACTTGCCGCAATCGAGTCGGGCGGCGACGGTGTCGCCGGCCCACACTTTAGGGGAGTCCATTGACGTGGCCAACTTGCTGACCAATCTGCGCAACACGATCATTGCCGGCTTTGTGCTGGCCTTCGTGGTGCTGTTCATCTTCCTGCTCGTGGGGCAGTACTCCATCTCGGCGGTCCTTAGCGGGACGCTGTTCTGGCAGTTCGTCTTCCGCTGGCTGCACGTGCTGGCGGGCATCCTGTGGATCGGGTTGCTCTACTATTTCAATTTCGTCCAGATCCCGACGATGCCCAAGATCCCCGACGAGCAGAAACCGGCCGTGTCCAAGTTCATCGCTCCGGAGGCGCTCTGGTACTTCCGCTGGGCCGCCATGGTGACGATTGCCACGGGCCTCATCCTGGCCTGGCTCAATGACTACCTGATCGGCGCCATCACGCTGGGTGCGACCGATGGCTTTGCGACCCCGTCGACGACCCTGATCGGCATCGGCATGTGGCTGGGCACGATCATGTGGTTCAATGTCTGGTTCGTGATCTGGCCGAACCAGCAGAAGGCCCTCAACATCGACAACAAGTTCCCTGACCTCAGCAAGGACCAGCGCGCTGCCCACGGCCGGACGGCGATGCTGTTCTCGCGGACCAACTTCATGCTGTCGGTGCCGATGCTGTTTGCCATGGTCGGCATGCAGAACCTCGGCTAAGGCCGGATTGGGACACAACCCAAGGGGTCGCGCCTTCGCCGGCGCGGCCCCTTTTTCTCGGAACTGCGATGCCTGACGAGACGCTGAGCGAGGCCCCCGCGGTCCTGGATCCCGACCTGCACGTAGCGTCGTTCTTTGTCCCGGTGGCGCGGCGCGAGGATGTGCTGGCCCTGATGCGCCTGTCCGTCGAGCTTGGGCGGGTTGCCTCGCAGGTCAAGGAACCGCTGATCGCCCAGATCCGCTATGCGTGGTGGCGCGAGCAGGTGGCGGCGCTGTTCGAGGGGCGTGCGGTTGCCTCACCCGTGGTGCAGGCGCTTGTCCCGGCGGCCAGCCGCCACAGTCTCCCGCGGGCGGTGTTCGATGCCATGATCGATGCCCATGGGCTTGAATGCGAGACGATCCCGTTTTCCGACATGGCGCAGTTCGAGGCCCATGCGCGCGAGACCCGTGGCGGGCTCATGCGGCTCATGGCGCGGGTGCTGGGTGCTGATGACCGGGCGGATGCGGCCTGTGACGCGGCAGGGATGGCGTCCGGCGCGGCGCTGCAGTTGCGGTCGTTCGATTACTGGCGGCGCCACCGCCGGCTTCGGCTTCCCCTCAGACCGTTCATCGAGCAGGGCCTGAACGAGGAGGATGTGTTCGCCGGCGCCGGCGTCGAGGCGGTGGGGCGCGTGTTCGGCGACGTACGCGCGCGCATCCGGAGTGCGCTCGGTGAGGTCAATCGCGCGCGATTTCCCCGCGCGGCCATGCCGGCGCTTGCGCTGGCGACGCTGGCACGACCGGTGCTCGCGAGGGGAGACGAGCCCGCTGCGGTGCGGGTGGTGTCGCCAGCCGGGCGCGTGGCGCGGCTGGCGCTGGCGAACCTCCTGTGGCGCGCCTGAGGCCCCGGTTCAGTTCGGGTGGTAGCTGACCGCGAGTGCCTGGAGGGCTGTGATCTCGTTGCGGAAGGTGCGGTCGAGCTTCACGAACTGGCCGCGGGCCAGCGGGCTTGAGACCGCCACCTCGATGCCGTGCCGGGAGCGGGTGAGGAATCCTGCTGCCGCCCAGTCGCCGTCATGGCCTGCATGCGTCTTGACGCAGATCTCGCGGCCATCGTCCTCGTCGATGAGGAACTCGCGGGTGGATCCGTTGTCTTCCTGTCTGGAGCAGATGATCATTTCTGTTGTCCCATGATGTCCTGACTGTCCCACCAGCCGCGGGAGCCTGTTGTTTTTGTTGGCTCCCGCGGAAAGTCGTCATGCCCGTCTAGCTGCAGCCTGTCGTGGTGCCGCAGCTGTCACACTTGAGGCAGGTGCCGTTGCGCACCAGCGTGAAGTTCCCGCAGTTGCCGCAGGCATCTCCTTCGTAGCCCTTGATGCGGGCTTCCTGGATCTTGCGGACCCGCGTCGAGGTCGCCGAGATCTGGACCTCGCGCTCGACCACCTCGATGGCGTGGGCCACCGGATTGTTGCGCGTCGCCTCGAGGGCGATCTCGCTTGTCGCCGTCATCAGCGTGGTCTCCACCTTCAGCGCCTGGCCGCCATCGAGGACGACAAGCTGCTGCGGGATCTGGCCGCGCACGAGGCCGGCCGAGACGATCTTGGAGGCGCTGGGTGCGGTCGGGGCGGGGCGCTTGCTCTCGCCGTCGCCGCCACCGATCTCGGAGTCGTCGCCGCCGGGAACCACATGGGCCAGGTCGTGGCGGCCCAGGTAGGACACGGCGAGCTCGCGGAAGATGTAGTCGAGCACCGAGGTCGCGTTCTTGATCGAGTCGTTGCCGGTGACGATGCCGGCCGGCTCGAAGCGCGTGAAGGTGAAGGCCTCCACGTATTCGTCCAGCGGCACGCCGTACTGCAGGCCGATCGAGATCGCGATGGCGAAATAGTACAACAGGCAGCGAAAGGCGGCGCCCTCCTTGTGCATGTCGAAGAAGATTTCGACGAGCAGGCCGTCATCATACTCCCCCGTGCGCAGGTAGACCTTGTGCCCGCCCACCGTCGCCTTCTGGGTGTAGCCCTTGCGGCGCTGGGGCAGCTTCTCGCGCTCGTGCTGGGCGATCTCGATGACGCGCTCGACGATGCGCTCGGCCACGGCCTGTGCGCGTGCGTGCTGGGACATCTCCGGCAGCTGGGCGAGGAGGTCGTCCTGGTCTTCTTCTGTGGCCAGGATGCTCGAGGTCAGCGGCTGGGAGAGCTTGGAGCCATCGCGGTAGAGCGCGTTGGCCTTCAGCGCCAGCTTCCATGACTTCATGTACGCGTCGGCGCAGTCCTGGACCGTCGCGTTGTTGGGCATGTTGATCGTCTTGGAGATGGCGCCCGAGATGAAGGGCTGGGCGGCGGCCAGCATCAGGATGTGGCTGTCGACGGACAATGCGCGCTTGCCGGTCTTGCCGCACGGGTTGGCGCAGTCGAAGACGGGCAGGTGCTCGGCCTTGAGGTGGGGTGCCCCCTCGAGGGTCATCGCGCCGCAGCAGTACATGTTCGCAGCTTCGATCTCGGCCTTCGAGAAACCGAGTTCGGCGAGGACGTCGAGGTCCTGGTTGTCCAGCTTCTCGGCCGGAATGCCCAGGGTCTCGATGCAGAACTTGTCGCCCAGCGTCCAGCGGTTGAACACGAACCGGATGTCGAAGGCCGTTGCAAGCGCGGTCTCGACGGCGGCGAGCTCCTTCTCGGAGAAGCCCTTCAGGCGCAGCCACTCGTGGTTCACGCCGGGCGAGCCCTTGAGCGTGCCGTGGCCGACGGCGTAGTTGATGATGGCCTCGATCTGCTGCGGGCGATAGCCGAGCACGCGCAGGGCCTCGGGCACCGACTGGTTGATGATCTTGAAGTAGCCGCCGCCGGCCAGCTTCTTGAACTTCACCAGCGCGAAATCGGGCTCGATGCCGGTGGTGTCGCAATCCATGACAAGGCCGATCGTGCCCGTCGGGGCAATCACGGTGGTCTGGGCGTTGCGATAGCCATGGGCGGCGCCGAGCTGCAGCGCCTCGTCCCAGGAACCGCGCGCGCGGTCCACCAGGCCCTCGAAGCCCGTGGACGGCATGTCGATCGCGTTCAGGGGGACGGGCTTGATGGCCAGCTTCTCGTAGCCATCGACGGCGCCGTGGGCGGCGCGGCGATGGTTGCGCATGACGCGCAGCATGTGGTCGCTGTTGCGGGCATAGCCCTGGAAGGCGCCCAGTTCGCCGGCCATGGCGGCCGACGTGGCGTAGGAGGCGCCCGTCATGAGGGCGGCAAGCGCACCGGCCACCGCACGGCCTTCGCGGCTGTCATAGCCGATGCCCGAGGACATGAGCAGGCCGCCGATATTGGCGTAGCCGAGGCCCAGCGTGCGGTACTCGTAGGAGAGCTGCGCGATTTCCTTCGAGGGGAACTGCGCCATCATCACCGAGACCTCGAGCGTGATGGTCCACAGGCGCACGGCGTGCTCATAGGCGACCACGTCGAACACCTTGGTGCCGTCCGGCATGTCCTTGCGGAAGGACAGCAGGTTGAGCGAGGCGAGATTGCAGGCGGTGTCGTCGAGGAACATGTACTCCGAGCACGGGTTCGATGCGCGGATCGGGCCGGACTCGGGGCAGGTGTGCCAGTCGTTGATGGTGGTGTGGTACTGCAGGCCCGGGTCAGCGCACTGCCAGGCGGCTTCGGCAATCTTGTCCCAGAGTGCACGGGCCTTGACGGTCTTGTGGAGCTTGCCGTCGGTACGGCGCATGAGCTTCCAGTCGCCGTCGGCTTCGACGGCGCGCAGGAACTCGTCGTTGACGCGCACCGAGTTGTTCGAGTTCTGGCCCGAGACCGTGTAGTAGGCCTCGCCGTCCCAGTCGGTGTCGAGGACCGGGATGTGCATCGAGGTGTAGCCCTGGCGGGCGAACTGGATTGCGCGCTGGATGGCGTTGTCGGTGATGCTGGCCTTGCGGGCGGCCTTGATCTCGCGCTTGAGCGCGGGGTTCTGGGCCGGGTCGAAGCAGGCATCGCCGTCGGCGCTGCAGTTCACGCAGGCCTTGATGACCGCGTTCAGGTGCTTGTTCAGAAGGCGCGTGCCGGTGACGAGGGCCGCCACCTTGTGTTCCTCGGTGACCTTCCAGTCGATGAAGGCCTCAACGTCGGGGTGATCCACATCGACGATCACCATCTTTGCGGCGCGGCGCGTGGTGCCACCCGACTTGATGGCACCCGCCGCGCGGTCGCCGATCTTGAGGAAGCTCATCAGGCCCGACGACTTGCCGCCGCCCGAGAGCCTTTCGGTCGCGCCGCGCAGGGCCGAGAAGTTCGCGCCCGTACCCGAGCCGTACTTGCACAGGCGCGCCTCGCGGACCCAGAGGTCCATGATGCCGCCCTCGTTCACGAGGTCGTCCTTGATGCCCTGGATGAAGCAGGCGTGCGGCTGGGGGTGTTCATAGGCGCTGTCGGACTGGACGA
>DAISVV010000027.1:0-20311 GCA_036840015.1 Micropepsaceae bacterium | reverse complement strand
AGCTTTCCCGTGCGCGTGGGTCCCGAGCTCGAGACCATCGCCCACGATCCCTTTGGTGGCACGCTGAAGGGTAGCTTCTCCGCACACCCGCATCTCGACCCCGACACGGGCGAGATGCATGCGATCTGCTACGAGGGCCCGAGCCTCGACACCATCCGCCACGTTGTCGTCGGCCGCGATGGCCGCGTGCGGCGCGAGGAACCCATCGCCGTGAA
This sequence comes from Micropepsaceae bacterium, assembly GCA_036840015.1. Lineage (GTDB taxonomy): Bacteria > Pseudomonadota > Alphaproteobacteria > Micropepsales > Micropepsaceae > SZUA-430. The sequence continues at coordinate 20,096 of DAISVV010000027.1, read as the reverse complement.
GCACGGCCCCATGATCCACGACTGCATGATCACCAGGAGCTACGTGATCGTCCTCGACCTGCCGGTCACCTTCACGATGAAGCGACTGCTCGCCGGCTACGCCTTCCCCTATGCCTGGAACCCGGAGCACAAGGCCCGCGTCGGCCTGCTGCCGCGCGAGGGCAGGGGTTCCGACATCATCTGGTGCGATGTCGATCCCTGCTATGTCTACCATCCCTGCAATGGCTACGAGACGGCGGACGGCAAGGTCATCCTCGACGTCTGCGCGCACAACTCCATGTTTGCCGACAGCACGATGGGTCCCGACTCCCGCAGTGTTCCCTTCGAGCGCTGGACCATCGACCCCGCCGCACGCAAGGTGGCCCGCCGCGTGATCGACGCCGACGCGCAGGAATTCCCGCGCCCCAACGAAACACGCATCGGCAAGCCTTATCGCTATGCTTACACGGTCGCGCTGGCAACCGACGCCTTCATCGAGCCCGCGTCCCGCTGCCTGAAGCACGATCTCGAGAAGGGCACGCGCCAGGTCCACGACTTCGGCGAAGGCCGCATGCCGGGCGAGTTCGTCTTCGTGCCAAGGCCCGGCGCCACCGCCGAGGACGAGGGCTGGCTCATGGGCTATGTCATCGACACGAAGGCCGAGACAACCGACCTCGTGATCCTCGACGCCGCCCGCTTCGAGGAACCACCCGTCGCCACCATCACCGTCCCCCACCGCATCCCGCCCGGCTTCCACGGCAACTGGATGCCCGCGACGTAGGGCGCCGCGCGAAATTGTCATGGTCCGGTTGAGGCGGACCATGACATACTGGCGGGATCAACCATTGGAACCACCATGTCACTCCCAGCCATCCTCAAGGACACCCTGTCCATCCCCGTCGTCGGCTCGCCGCTCTTCATCGTCTCGGGGCCCGAGCTTGTCATCGCCCAGTGCAAGGCCGGCATCGTCGGCTCGTTCCCGGCCCTGAACGCAAGGCCCGCCGAGCTCCTCGACAAATGGCTCGAGCGCATCAAGAACGAGCTCGACGACCACGAGCAGAAGACGGGCAAGAAGACCGCGCCCTTCGCCGTCGACCAGCTCTGCCATCACTCCACCGCCCGCCTGATGCAGGACATGGCCATGTGCGTGAAGCACAAGGTCCCCATCATCATCACCAGCCTGCGCGCGCCGGCCGAGGTGGTACGCGCGGCGCATTCCTATGGCGGCCTCGTCTATCATGACGTGATCAATATCCGCCACGCCAAGAAGGCGGCGGAGGAGGGCGTGGACGGCCTCATTCTGGTTTGCGCGGGCGCAGGCGGCCATGCCGGCACACTGTCCCCGTTTGCGCTGGTGCCGGAAGTGCGCCAGTGGTTCAACGGCACCGTGCTGCTGTCAGGCTCGATCGCCCATGGCTCCAGCATCCTCTCGGCCCTCGCACTCGGCGCCGACCTCGCCTATATCGGCACGCGCTTCATCGCGACAACCGAGGCCAACGCCGACCAGCGCTACAAGCAGATGCTGGTCGAGACGGCAGCCCAGGACATCGTCTACTCGAACCTTTTCACCGGCGTGCACGGCAACTACCTCGCCCCATCGATCACGGCCGCAGGCCTCGACCCGGCCAACCTGCCGGAAGCCGACAAGTCCAAGATGAACTTCGGCTCCGGCGGCAACATGGAAAAGAAAGCCTGGAAAGACATCTGGGGCGCCGGCCAGGGCGTCGGCCAGATCCAGGACGTCAAGCCGGTCGCGGATGTCGTCGCCCAGCTCAAGCGCGAATACGAAGAAGCCCGCCGCCGCCTCGGCTAGGGCCCACTACATCTACAACACCCGTCATGGCCGCGTCGCGCGGCAGCGCGAACCGGCCACCCAGGGAGCGGGGGCTTCCGCCTCGCTGCCGCGCAAGCCAGCCATGACGGCAAGGAAAAGTGGAGAGGGCGGAGCAACCCCTCCTTCATTCCATATGCCCCCTTTACTCCGGTCATCCCGGACGCGAGCAACGCGAGCGATCCGGGACCCCGCTTGGCCACGCAAGCTGCAGGGCCGAGGGGTCCCGGCGCTCGGCCTTCGGCCTCGACCGGGATGACATGGTTGGGTTGATTGCGAGGTAGTGGGGGCAGGTGTGCGCTCGCGCCACCAGTGCAACGCCGTCTCGCTCACCCCATCCGCCTAAACCATCGTCATGGCCGCGTCGCGCAATGAGTGCTCGCGCGAGCCGGGGTAGCGAGCGCGCTTACCCCTTCGCCGGCGCATTCCAGCGCCGCAGCATCTCGACCGTCAGCAGCAAGAGTGTCGAGAACACGATCAGGAGCGTGGCGACGGCAAGGATCGTCGGGCTGATCTGCTCGCGGATGCCTGACCACATCTGGCGCGGGATGGTGCGCTGCTCGGGGCCGCCGAGGAAGAGCACGGTGACCACCTCGTCGAACGAGGCCGCGAAGGCAAAGAGCGCGCCCGAGATCATGCCCGGCGCCACCAGCGGCAGGGTCACGCGGAAGAAGGTCGTCACGGGATCGGCGCCAAGGCTGGCCGAGGCGCGGATCAGGTTGTTGTCGAAGCCCGAGAGCGTGGCCGTCATGGTGATGACCACGAACGGCACGCCCAGCGCCGTGTGCGCGAGGATGATGCCCAGCGTCGTCTGGGCAAGCCCGATCGTCGAGTAGAAGAAGTACATGCCCGCCGCCGAGATCACGATCGGCACGATCAGCGGCGAGATCAGCAGCGCCATGAAGAAGTCGCGGAACGGCATGTTGCTGCGCGCAAGCCCCATGGCCGCAAGCGTGCCAAGCACGGTCGCCAGCGCCGTCGAGCAAAGCCCGATGATGACGCTGTTGCGCATGGCCTCGAGCCATTGCGGGTTCTCGGCAATGTCGCGGTACCAGCGCAGCGAGAACCCGTCGGGCTGAAGCGTCAGCATCTTGTCGGTGAAGCTGAAATAGGGCTCGGCGTTGAACGAGAGCGGGATCACGACCAGAAGCGGCGCGATCAGGAAGAACAGCACGCCATAGGCAAACCAGCGGTTCACGCCCGCCTCGATCGGTGTCTGGTCCCAGCGCTTTGACTTGTCCGCCATGGTCAGCCGAGCCTCAACCTGTTCATGCCGACAAGGCGCGCATAGAAGACATAGAGCACGAGCACGGCGGCAAGCAGCAGCCCACCCAGCGCCGCGGCAAGACCCCAGTTGAGGGACGTCTTCATGTGGAATTCGATCATGTTCGAGATGAGCTGACCCGTGCGCCCGCCGACCAGCGCCGGCGTGATGTAGTAGCCAAGCGCCAGGATGAAGACGAGAAGCCCGCCCGCCGCCGCACCCGGCAGGGTCATCGGAAAATAGACGCGCCAGAACGCGGTCCAGGGCGGCGCCCCGAGCGACACGGCCGCCCGCTTGAGCGAGGGCGGCACCGACAGCATCACGCTGTAGGTCGGCAATACCATGAACGGCAGCAGGATATGCGTCATCGCGATGATCGTGCCCGTCATGTTGTGGATCAGCGCCATCCGCGCGCCTTCGCCCGCCACCGACGCGATCACGTCATTGACGACGCCATTGGTCTGCAAGAGGGCAATCCATGCCGTGGTGCGCACCAGCAGCGACGTCCAGAACGGCAGCAGCACCAGGATGAGCACGAGGTTGCGCCGCCGCTCGTCGAGATGGGCGATGTAGTAGGCCAGAGGATAGCCCAGCAGGAAGCACAGCGCCGTCACGCCCGCCGCCACCACCAGCGTGCGCGCAAACAGCGTCAGGTAGATCTGTTCTTCCTCGGGCTTGGGGACCCATGTGCCGTCAGCCTTGCGCGCCTGGTCCAGCGCCGAGACGTAATAGCCCGAGCTGGCAAAGGCGCTGGCATGCCGCAGCGCGCCCCAGACCTCCGGATCGCTCCACTGCAGGTCGACCTGGTTGAAGGCCTGCGCATAAGGCGGAACGAAGGCATGGGCCTCGCGCGCGGTCTTGATGATGAGCGAGCGCATGCCGGCGCGCTCGAAATTCATGCGCGTGGCAACCTTGCCGATCTGCCCGGTGCGGTTGGCCCGCGACAGGTCGTCGGCCAGCGCCGAATAGGCGCTGAAGGGCGGGCGCCCCTTGCCATCCCACGAGCGCAGCGCCGCCGCCGTGCGGGGCAGGATGTCGGCAACCGTGCTGTCGCCAAAGCTGCGCGTCAGCATCGAGCCGATGGGCAGCACGAACGAGACCACAAGGAAGGCAAGCAGGGGCAGCACGAGCATGAACGTCGTCCGCCGCGCCCGCTGGCCCGAGCGCCGGTACAGATCCGCAAGACTGACACGCACCGCCGTGCTCACCGCAACCTGTCCCCCCCCGTTCAGTCCCCGGCGGCTACTTCGCGAGCCACGCCGCCCAGCGCTGGTTCAGCTCTTCCTGGCGGTCGGCCCACCACAGGAAGTCGATCTGGATGGCATTGGCCGCGTTCTCGGCGGAGTTGGGCATGTGGGGCTTCATGTCGACGCCCTTCTCGGCGTGCTGGCCGACAAGCGGCAGCGACGACTTGCGCGCCGGACCATAGGCGATCCATCGGGCCTGGTCGGCGAGGCGCTGCGTGTCGGTAGCGAAGGCGACGAACTGCATGGCCTTGTCCAGGTTCTTCGTTCCCTTCACGATGCCCAGCACGTCGAGCTCGAGCAGCTGCCCGTCCCAGATGATCTTGAAGGGCTTGTTCTCCATGACCATCGCATCGAAGATGCGCCCGTTATAGGCCGTGGTCATCGTGACTTCACCATCGGCCAGGAGCTGCGGCGGCTGCGCGCCGGCTTCCCACCAGATCACGTGGTCCTTGATCGTGTCGAGCTTGCGGAACGCGCGGTCAAGGCCTTCCTTCGTGCCCAGCACCTCATAGACCTTGTCGCCCGGCACGCCATCGGCGCGCAGCGCAAGCTCGAGGTTGATCTTCGGGCTGGTCTTGCGCATGCCGCGCTTGCCGGGGAAATTCTTGACGTCGAAGAAGTCGGCAAGCTTCGACGGTATCTTCGTCTCGAACTTCGTCGTGTCGAAGGCAACGATGTGGCTGAACAGGATCGTGGTCACCGCGCAGGGCGTGATGCCGTTGGCGACAAAGTCCTGGATCGCGGGCGTGCCATCGGGTGCGGCAGGCAGCATGCCCGCGTCGATCTTCTCGAGCAGCCCCTCGTCGCAGGCGCGCTGCGCGTCCGCGATCTCCATGTCGACGACATCCCAGGTGACGTTGCCGGCCTCGACCTGCGCCTTGATCTCGGCGATGCCGCCATTGTAGTCCACCGAATTGATCTTCGTGCCCGTCTTGGCCTCGAAGGGCTTGTGATAGGCTTCGATCTGGCTCTTCGTGTAGGCGCCGCCCCACGACACAACGACCAGGGAACCGCCGGCACCCGCAGCGCCTGCCGGCGCGGCCGCCGTGCCGCTGGCATCGGGCAGTTCCATGTCGGTCAGTTCCGCATCAAGCTGGTTGACGGCTTTCTCGCCGCCCCGGCCCAGCATGTAGAGCAGCACGCCGGCAAGGATGACGACGGCGGCGGCAGCAGCGATGATGATCGTGGTCGTCCGGCCCATGGTGTTTCCTCAGCTGTTTGTGTTTGTCGTGTTCAAAGGCGTCAGGAAGAGAAGGCACGCGCCGCGGCCGGTTCCCAGCTCAGCGTGACAGCCACGCCCTTCGCCGGAAGCCCGCCCATGTGCGCAGGTGTCTTCACATAGATCTCGCCCATGCCCGGCGCGGAGAGTTTCACCCGGACATGGTCGCCGTGGAAGATATAGTCTTCGACGAGCGCCGCAACATGGTTGCCCCCCGGCGTGGTCTCGGCCGAGAGCGACAGGTGCTCGGGCCTCACGCAGACGACGCCCGTCTGCTCGGCGGTCGTGCAGTTTCCGTTCAGCGCCCGAACGCGCGCCCCGCCGATCAGCTCGACCACGCACTCGTCGCCCCGGATCGAGATCACCTTGCCCGGAAGCGCGTTGTTCTCGCCGATGAAGCCCGCCACGAAGGCGTTGGCAGGCTCCTGGTAGATGCGCGCCGGCGTGTCGAGTTGCTGGATGACCCCGTCATGGAACACGGCAATGCGGTCAGACAGCGTCAGCGCCTCGCCCTGGTCGTGCGTGACATAGACCATGGTGACGCCAAGCTCGCGATGCAGCCGCTTGAGCTCGTACTGCATCTGCTCGCGCAGGTGCTTGTCGAGCGCGCCGAGCGGCTCGTCCATGAGCACAAGCTCCGGATCGAACACGAGCGCGCGCGCCATGGCGACACGCTGCTGCTGTCCGCCGGAAAGCTGCGCGGGCTTGCGCTTCTCGAAGCCGGTGAGTTCCACCATGGCCAGCGCCCGCGCCACGCGCTCGCGGATCTCGCTGCCCCGGATGCGACGCACCTCGAGGGGAAAGGCCACGTTCTCAGCCACCGACATGTGCGGGAACAGCGCATAGTTCTGGAACACGAAGCCAAGTCCGCGCTTGTGCGGCGGCAACTCGGTCAAGGTCGTGCCGTTCAGCATGATGTCCCCGGACGTCGGCTGCTCGAAGCCGGCCAGCATCATCAGCGTCGTGGTCTTGCCCGAGCCCGACGGCCCGAGCAGCGTGAGGAATTCGCCGCGCGCAATGTCGAGGTCGAGCTGCTTCACGACCAGGTTCACGCCGTCATAGGTCTTCGTGACACCCTTGAAGCGGACGAAGGGAACGGGCCCGGCGGCAACCGCTTCGACCTCGATGGGCGAGGGCAGGGGTTCCGGCGCGTCGGCAGGCTGTGCCGGGCGAGGGGCCTCGGCCACGGCCGGAGTCTCTTCAGCCGACTTGTCAGCCGGCTTGTCGGCGGCGGCCTCGTCAGCGTGCGTTTCGGCAAAGCGGGCCTGGTCGGCCTTTGCGCTGCGGTCGCCGAGCCCAAGCGCAGCCGACAGCAGCGAGCGCTTCGGTGCCACCGCAACACCCACGCGCGGCGGCTCATCGGCCTCCTCGCTGTCATCGGGCGTGGCGGGCTTTGCATCCGGGGCAGGGGGCTCGGCAGGCGGAGCATCAGGCGCGGCGGGCGTGGGATCGGTGGGCGCGCTGGACGCAGCCTCGGCCGCGGCTTCGCCGGCTTCGGCCGCAGGCGTCTCTTCCGACGGTTTGTCGTCAGGCGAAATGCCAAGCAGCCGGGAGCGGAGCGAGAACCCCTTCGCGGGCGGTTTGGACGGAGCGTCTGTTGTATCAGTGGACATCTTCTGCGACGCGAACGAACACCGTTTCCCATGAATGGCGCAAGCGAAAGACGCAAGGCCATGCATCCTAGAGGGTGTGGAGGTTAATGAAAAGCGCCGGTCCGCGCATGGTGTTTTCGCGGTTTATGGTCAAGCCACGACCGATTCGCCCCGGGTTTGGCCCATCCAGGGGGTCTCCATCCAAAAGTTGTAGAACGGGGGCCGGACCCATCGGGCATCAGGCGCGCCCCGTGGCAGCCAGTCCTCGTCCAGGACACCAGCATGCTATAAGCCCCGCGCGAACCCCTCAGGACCCGCATGACCAACGCTCCGCTGAACAACGACATCGACGCCGTCTGGCTTCCCTTCACCGCAAACCGGCAGTTCAAGTCCGACCCGCGCATCATCGCGCGTGGCCAGGGCATGTTCTACTACGACCCGCAGGGCCGGGAGTTGCTCGATGGCCTCGCGGGCCTCTGGTGCTCGCTTGCTGGCCACGGCCAGCCCCGCATCACCGAGGCCGTGTCCGCCCAGCTCAAGGAGCTCGACTTCGCCCCGACCTTCCAGTTCGCCCACCCCAAGATCATCAAGCTCGCCAGCCGTATCGCCGCGATCGCGCCGGCCGGCATGGAGCGCGTCTTCTTCTGCAACTCCGGCTCGGAAGCCGTCGACACGTCCCTGAAGATCGCGCTCGCCTATTGGCGGGCGAAGGGCGAGGCCCATCGAACGCGCCTGATTGGCCGCGTGCGTGGCTATCATGGCACCAATTTCGGCGGCATGTCCGTGGGCGGCATCGTCAACAACCGCAAGGCCTATGGCCAGATGCTGCCCGGCGTCGACCATCTCCCGACGACCTATGACCGCGCCCGGCAGGCCTTCTCGAAGGGCGAGCCCGAATATGGCGCCAACCTCGCCGACGCGCTCGAGGACCTCGTCGCCCTTCACGGGGACACGATAGCCGCCGTGATCGTCGAGCCCATGGCCGGCTCCACCGGCGTGTTGCCGCCTCCGCAGGGATACCTCAAGCGCCTGCGCGAGCTCTGCACGAAGCACGGCATCCTGCTCATCTTCGACGAGGTCATCACCATGTTCGGCCGCATGGGTGCGCCCACGGCAGCCGAGCGCTACGGCGTGACGCCCGACATGATCACCTTTGCCAAGGGTATCACCAACGGCGTGATCCCGATGGGCGGGGTCATTGCCGCGAATGCGATCTACGACGCCTTCGCGCAGGAGAACGACTGGCAGATCGAGCTCTTCCACGGCTACACCTATTCCGGCCACCCCGTCGCCGCCGCGGCCGCACTTGCCACTCTCGACATCTACCGCGACGAGGGGCTGTTCGAGCGCGGCCGCCAGGTCGAAGCCTGGCTCGCTGATGCCGTCCACGCGCTCAAGGGCGCGCCCTTCGTTGTGGATATCCGCAACTGCGGCGCAGCCGCAGCCATCGACATCGAGCCTGCCCCCGGTGCCCCCGGCAAGCGCGGCCATGAGGCCATCCGCCGCGCCTTTTTTGACGAGGACATCGTGCTCAGGGTCGGTGGCGACACGATTGCATTGGGCCCCGCTCTCGTTGCAGAACAGGCCCATGTGGAGCGGCTCGTCGACGGTGTCCGTCGTGTGCTTGGCCGCCTGTCCTGATCAACCGAAGGCCTCGAAGGGAAAACGCGCACCATGCTTGTCGGCGTTCCGAAGGAAATCAAGGTTCACGAATATCGCGTCGGCCTCACGCCCTCGAGCGTGCGCGAGCTTGTCTCGAACGGTCACAAGGTCGTCGTGCAGGCCTCTGCAGGCCTCGCGATCGGCCTCACGGACGAGATGTACAAGTCTGCCGGCGCCGACATCGTGCCCACCGCCGCCGATGTTTTCGCGAAGGCCGAGATGATCGTGAAGGTGAAGGAGCCGCAGCCCCCCGAGATCGCCATGCTGCGCCCGGGCCAGCTGCTCTTCACCTATCTGCATCTGGCCCCCGATCCCGAGCAGACCGCAGGCCTGCTCAAGTCCGATTGCGTGGCGATCGCCTATGAAACCGTGACCGACGCGCGCGGTGGCCTGCCGCTGCTTGCCCCGATGTCCGAAGTCGCCGGCCGCATGTCGATCCAGGCCGGTGCGCATTGCCTCGAGATGGAGCAGGGTGGTCGTGGCATGCTGCTTGGAGGCGTGCCGGGCGTTCCGGCGGCGAAGGTTGTGATCATCGGCGGCGGCGTCGTCGGTGCCAACGCCGCACGCATGGCGATGGGGCTTGAGGCCCACGTGACCGTGATCGACCGCAGCCTGCCGCGGCTCGCCGAGCTCGACCTCCAGTTCGGCGCGATGCTGAACACGATCTATTCCACGATCGATGCGATCGAAGAGCAGGTCCTGACGGCGGACCTCGTCGTCGGCGCAGTGCTGCTGCCGGGTGCAGCGGCCCCCAAACTGATTTCCGAATCGATGGTCCGCCGGATGAAAAAAGGCTCGGTGATCGTCGATGTGGCGATCGACCAGGGCGGTTGCGCCGAGACCGCGCGCCCCACCACCCACGCCCAGCCGACCTACAGGGTCCATGACGTTGTCCACTATTGCGTGGCCAACATGCCCGGCGCCGTGGCGCGCACATCGACCTTTGCCCTCAACAACGCCACGCTGCCCTTCACCCTGGCGCTGGCCGGAAAGGGCTACACGAAGGCCTGCCGCGACAATCCGCACCTGCTGGCGGGCCTCAATATCCACCGCGGCGCATTGACCTACCAGGCGGTCGCAGAAGCGCAGAATCGCGCATTCACGCCCCCGGACCGCGCCCTGCCGGTGTGATCCACAGAAAGCGTTCATCCGTCACTGATCTTTGGGCCCGGGATGCATTACCTGATCCGGGCCAAGGAACAGGACACTGATGACGACGAGCTTCACCCGACGCCGACTTCTCGCGGCAGGCCTCGCCCTGGCCGTCGCCCCGGCGTTCCTGCCTGCGACAGCCTCGGCAACGACGGCCGTGCCGCCCCAGGACATCGCAGCCCTGGGGGCACCCGACCGCACGCTCGAGGCGCGCCTTGCCACACTCGCCCGCAGCCTGGAAGGCACCCGCATCGGCGTCGCCGTGGTCGACATCGATGCCGGCCGCACCGCGCTCCTCAATGCCGACGAGATGTTCCCGATGCAGGGCGTCAGCACGCTGCCCGTGGCAATCGCGGTGCTGCACCTCGCCGAGCAGGACGTGATCAACCTCGAGCGCATGCTGACCCTCACCAGCGCCGACATCGCCCCCGGGCGCTCGCCCCTTGCCGCGCGCCTCAAGGTACGCCCCGTGCGCTTCACCGCCCGCCAGCTCATCGAGCACATGCTCCTGAACGGGGACACGACGGCCACCGACGCGCTGGTCCGCCTCGCGGGTGGCCCCGGCGCCATCCGCAGTGCGCTTGCCCGCCTCGACGCCGCCGAGGGGCTGCGCATCGACCGCTACGAGCGCGAGCTGCAGCCCGCCGTCTTCGGCCTGAAGCCCGATAAGGCCTTTGCTGACCCGACGCGCTTCAGGGCCGCCATCGACGCCCTCGACCCCCAAGTCCGCCGCAAGGCGCAGGCGCGCTACCTCCAGGACCCGCGCGACACAGCAAGCCCGCGCGCCATCGCCTCGCTCTATGCGCGCCTCGAGCAGGGCCGCCTGCTCCAGCGGCGCAACGCGGCCCTCGTGCTCGACCTTCTGCGCCGCTCGAAGAGCGGCCTCGATCGCCTGAGTGCGGGCATGACGAAGGGCTGGACGCTGGCCCATCGCGGTGGCCAGACGCTGACGATCGATGACTTCACCGCCGTCTTCAACGACAGCGGCATCGCCAGCGGCCGCGGCGCAAGCCGCATCGCCATCGTGGTCTTCATGGAAGGGGCAACCCAGCCGGTCGGGACGCTTGCCGCGTTCCACCAGTCCCTCGCCCGCAGCGTCCTCGCCGCGTGGGAGCCACCCTCGCGCGCCTGACGCCTGTCAGCCGCCGGTCTTGACGTAGACGGCTGGAACCTTGTCGCAGAGCTGCCGCAGCCGGTCGACTTGCCGGATATAGAGTGTCTTCGACTTGCGCTCGGCAATCCCGTCCTGCGCCAGCTGCGACAGCACGCGCGCGACCGTTTCGCGCGTGGTCGATGCCGTGGCAGCGATCTGCGCCTGCGTCGGCAGCGGATAGATAAGCCACGAACTCGGCCGCACCGGATCGGGCTTCATGAGCTTGAGCAGTTCGGCATAGACCCGCTGGTAGGCCGACAGCGTGGCGAGATCCATGATCCGGTCATCGCTCGTCCGCACGATGCGAACGAGCTTCTCCAGGATCACGAAGCTGATGCGCGGGTTCTGCTCGATCAGCTCGCGGAAGATCTGCGGCGTGATCGAGGCCAGCGTGCAGTCCTCCAGCGCCACGACGGTCGCAGACCGCGGCAGCCCGTCAATGGCCGCCATTTCGCCGAAATAGTCTCCAGGCCCTGCAATCGCATAGGCAATCTCGCGGCCCGACGGCGAGAAGTTCACGATCCGGCACCGGCCCTTCACGACGAAGAACACGTCCCGCGAATCCGAATCGCGTGTCACGACATTCTCGCCCTCGCGCACGATGCGCCACATGCACTGCGCCTCAAGCTGCGCGACCGCCGTCCGCTCGAGCCCTTCAAGCAGCCGGCAGCCCGCAAGCGTGGGCTCTGCCCGCCTTGTGTCCCAGTTCGAGTTCATCTTTCCCCTCACGAAAACCACCAGTTCCCGCGGCATGGAGCCCGGTCGCGCATGAACGCCGAATGAACAGAACACATTAATGATACGTCCAATTGCATTTCCTAGATCGTCACGCCGCCGTCAACCACGATGGCCTGGCCCGTCATGAAGGCTGCCGCACGGGAGGCAAGGAACACGGCAGCCCCGGCGATCTCGTCCGGTTCCCCGATGCGCCGCAGCGGCGCCGTCGCCGTCGAGCGCGCGAGGATCTCGGGATTGTCCCAGAGCGCCTTCGCAAAATCGGTCTTCACGAGACCCGGCGCGATGCAGTTGGCCCGCACATTGTGGACCCCGAACTCCACCGCGATGTTGCGCGCGAGCTGGAAGTCCGCCGCCTTCGAGATGCAATAGGCGCCGAGCACCGGCGACCCCCTCAGGCCGCCGATCGACGAGACGATGATGATGCTCCCGTCCCGGCGCGCAACCATTTCGGGTATGACCATGTTGCACAACTGATGGTTGGACCGGACATTCGCCCCCATGATCTTGTCGAAGGCCTCGTCCGGGATCTGCGACATGGACCCGAACACGGGGTTCACGGCCGCATTGCAGACCAGGACGTCGATCTTTCCCCACTTCGCCCGCGTCTGCGCGACAAGGCTTTCAAGCTGCTCCCGCAGGTTGATGTTGCAGGGGATCGGATGGGCGACCTCGCGCCCTTTGCCCCACTTCTCATTGATTTGCCGGGCCACGTCCGCGCAGGCGTCAGCTTTCCGGCTCGAAATCACGACCCGCGCGCCATGCTCGGCGAAACGGTGGGCGATCGCCTCGCCAATGCCCTTGGTCGAGCCCGTGATCACCGCGACCTTGCCGCTCAAGTCAAAGAGTTCCATGTCCGTCCGTTCCGTGGGTTGGCGTGAAAGAAGTCTGATACGCATATGCAAACGCGGTGTGACGGCCGTCAAGTTCCCTGCACGTCAAGGTGGTAGGGTCCGCGGAAAGGCAGACTTTGCCGGGTGTGAACGGATCCATATCCTTGCGCGAAAGGCCGCCTTCGGCTTATGAACCGCTTCGACCTCGACCACGTTCAAGGGTCGGTGCACATCTTTCCAATAAGAGGGACAAACGACATGCGCAAATTCATCGCCGTCGCCATTGCCGCGGCGCTTGTGCTGGCTGGTTGCCAGACCCAGGACCCCTACACGGGTGAACAGAAGACCAGCAACGCCACGCGCGGCGCGATCTTCGGCGCACTCGGTGGTGCGGCCATCGGCGCGCTGACCAACACCTCCAGCGGCAAGCAGGCCGCGCGCAACGCGCTGATCGGCGCGGGCATCGGCGCTCTCGCGGGAGGCGCAGTCGGCGGCTACATGGACAACCAGGAAGCCCGCCTGCGCGAGCGCCTGCGTGATGCGGGCGTGAAGGTCCGCCGCGAAGGCAACAACATCGTCCTTGAGATGGCCAGCGACATCACCTTCCCCGTCAACGGTGACCAGGTGAACCCGCAGTTCTACCGCACGCTCGCCGCCGTTGGCGAAGTGCTGAACGAGTTCAACAGGACCACGATCCAGGTCTCCGGCCACACCGACTCGACGGGCGACGACCGCTACAACCTCGACCTGTCGCAGCGCCGCGCCAACGCGGTGGCCTACATCCTGCAGCAGAACGGCGTCATGCCCCAGCGCATGTACGTCCAGGGCTTCGGCGAGCAGTATCCCGTCGCCTCGAACGCCACGGTCCCCGGCCGCGCCCGCAACCGCCGCGTCGAGATCCAGATCATCCCGCTGACGTCGTAAGACGCCAGCCCGATCCGGGCAAGAAAAACGCCGCCGGTTCCCGAACGGAGCTGGCGGCGTTCTCATTTCAGCTTCTTCAGACTTATTCCGCAATCAGCGGATGACCAGCCGCTGCCAGAAGGTCGCCGGCCGGTTTTCGTTGTAGCGCGCGTTCATCGGCAGGGCGTCGCTGTAGGCCTTGAGGATCTCGTCCTTGCGCGCAGCCAGCGCTGCCTCGGTGGTGTTCATCACACACACGCGCGCCACGGGACCGCGCGCGCCGAACCCGCCCTGGCCTGCATGCCAGCACTGCGCGCTCGCCCGCCGCACGATACGAAGCTGCTCTCCATCCAGATGCCGCAGCGACGCCGCATCACGCGGGAAGCCGGACTTGCCCGTCGGATCGTCGCCCACATCCGCACCCGCGCGGGCGACACCCGTGCTGCCCGGCAGGAGCGTGGCGGCAAAGGCGGTCATGACCAGGAAAGCAAGGGCGTGCGGGCGCATCGGGAACCTCCTCTTGGGCAATGGTCGGGGCGGCGATCTGGCGCCGTTCGATCCTATCGCATATGAACGAAGACTGCCACGCCATGGATTGATGGAGCCCGCGCCAATGCTGTCTTTCGAGGAATTCCGCCGCTGCGATGCGCTGGAGCTCGCGCAACGGGTACGCGCCCGCAAGGTGACGGAAACGGAACTCCTGGACACCGCGCTGGCCCGCGCCCGCGCCGTCAATCCCGCAATCAACGCCATCACCGTGGATGACGAGGCCTTTGCGCGCCGCGCCATTGCCGACGGCCTGCCTTCGGGGCCGCTCACGGGCGTGCCCTTCCTGCTCAAGGACCTCGGTGTCACGCTCAAGGGCACGGTCACGACGGGCAGCCTCAGCTACACCCGCAACATCGTCGCCCGGCAGGACAGCACCTACGTCGAACGCTGCCGGGCCGCCGGCCTTGTGATGTTCGGCAAGACCCACTCGCCCGAACTGGGCCTCAGCCCCTCATCGGAATCGAGGATGTGGGGCGCAACGCGCAACCCCTGGGACCTGACCCGCATCGCCGGCGGCTCGAGCGGTGGCGCCGCTGCAGCCGTTGCCGCCGGCATCGTGCCGGTGGCGCACGCAACCGATGGCGGCGGCTCGATCCGCATCCCGGCAGCCTGCTGCGGCCTCTATGGCCTGAAGCCGACGCGCGCGCGCACGCCGGTTGGTCCGGTCCGCGGTGAAGGCTGGGGTGGCGCCTCCATCGGTCATGTCGTCTCGCGCTCCGTGCGTGACAGCGCCGCCTTCCTCGATGCCACCGCCGGCCCCGCACCCGGCGACCCTTACGCGGCCCCGCATCATCCCCGCCCCTGGCTGGACGAGGTCGCGCTGCCGCCGGGCCGCCTGCGCATCGCGGTCTCGACGAAGCCGCCGCTCGACATTCCGGTCCATCCCGACTCGATCGCCGCTGTCGCCGATGTGGCGCGCCTGTGCGAGAGCCTCGGCCACATCGTGGAGGAAGCAGCCCCCGCGCTGAACGGACCCGAGATCATGCATGCCCAGGGCGTGGTGATCAGCGCCAATATCGCCGCCACCGTCGACGAGATCGCCGAGGCCTTCGGCCGCAAGGCCGAACCCGCCGACGTCGAGCGCGCCACCTGGTATCGCATCGAAAGCGCCCGCCGCACCGACGCGCCGGCCTATGCCCGCGCGATCAACGTGCTGCACATGACGGGCCGCAGGCTCGCCGCCTTCATGAAGGACTATGACGTTATCCTGCAGCCCGTGGCGACCGAGCCACCGCTGAAGCTGGGCCGGCTCGACATGGACCGCGAGGACACGCAGGCCCTGCTTCGCGAGCTCTTCGGCTTCATTCCCTATACCGGCATCTACAACATCACCGGCCAGCCCTCGGCCAGCATTCCGCTGTACTGGAACGCCGACGGCCTGCCCATCGGCACGATGTTCACCACCCGCTTCGGCGACGAGGCCACCCTCCTTCGCCTCTCCGCCCAGCTCGAGCAGGCCCGCCCCTGGTTCAACCGCTACCCACCCGGATAAAGTTAAGGTGACAGTGCACTTAACTTCGGTGACAGTGCGCTTGATTCCCCTACGAAGATGCCTCAGCAGGAAAGGCAGAGGTTCGAATCAAGTGCACTGTCACCGTAATTACTTGCGCCGCAATCACCCCAGCGCCGCCTCGATCGCCGCCTTCACCTCAGCCGCTTCCGGGTCCGTGCGCGACCCGAACACCCCGGCAAGCGAACCATCCTTGCCCACCAGGTACTTGTGGAAGTTCCAGCGCGGCGTGCTGCCCTCGCCGAGTTCCGCGGCAGCCCACTGGTAGAAGGGGTGCGCGGCGGCGCCGATCACATGCGCCTTGCCCGTCATCGGGAAGTCGACCCCGAAGCGTGTCTCGCAGAACGTCTTGATCTCGCCCTCCGTTCCGGGCTCCTGCGCACCGAAATCATTGCAGGGCACGCCCAGCACCACCAGGCCGCGGTCCCGATAGCCCCGCCAGAGGGCCTCGAGCCCCTTGTATTGCGGCGTCAATCCGCAGGCGCTGGCCGTATTGACGATCAGGACCGCCTTGCCCTTGAAGCCCGAAAGCGGCAGCGGCTTGCCGTCAATGGACGTGAAAGAGAAGGAATGGGCATTGGTCATGGGGGCCTCCAGTGGTTAACACCTTATAAACCGTTCGGCCCGGACACTGCCAGAGACCCGAATCATGCGATCGAAGGGTATCGGATGCCTCGCCTTGACCAGTTGGTCGTGCCTGCCGTGGCCGCAGTGGCCGGCATCATCACGGCCGCGATCCTCTACCGGATCGGCGCCACGGACGCCGTGGGCGCATTGCTCGTGGCGGGATTCGTGACCTTCGTGGCGACCTATTGCGAGAACCTGATTGCCCAGCTCTCCGAGAACGCCCGCACCGGCGCCGAGATCAACCATCTCGGCAGCACGCAGCAGACGATGCGCGCCGAGGCCGAACTGACGCGCCGCGCGCTGCTCGAGCTCAAGCAGCATGTCGACGACAGCATCTCTTCGCGCAATGACCGCGTGGTGACCGAGGTCAAGGTCCTCGAGACACTCGTCCGACGCATGGCCGAAGGCGTGGCCGCCAGGGCCCAGTCGCGCGACCCCGCACCCGGTGACATTCCTTTGCCCGCCCGCCGCCATCCGACAGATGTGGCGCGCAGCGATCGCACCATCACCCCGCGCGGCAACACGCGCGATGCCGTGCTCGAGATGGTGCGCCGCGCGCTGGAAGAAAACCGCGTCGACCTCTACCTGCAGCCCGTCGTCAGCCTTCCCCAGCGCCGCGTGCGCTACTACGAGGCCCTCTCGCGCCTGAGGACCGAGGACGGACGCGTGATCCTGCCCTCGCAATACATCAAGGTCGCCGAGCCCGCGGGCCTCATGTCGGTGATCGACAACATGCTGCTCTTCCGCTGCGTGCAGGCGATGAAGGCCTGGACCCAGCGCAACCGCGAGATCGGCATCTTCTACAACCTCTCGCGCGAGACCTTGCAGGACCGCGTCTTCTTCGGGCAGTTCATGGAGTGGCTCGAGCAGAGCCGTGAGCTTGCCGGCCTCCTGATCTTCGAGATCTCGCAGGAAACCTTCGAGACACTGAACCCTGTCGAGAGTGCCAACATCACGCGCCTCGGCGAGATGGGCTTCACGCTGTCGATCGACCGCGTGACGCATCTCGACATCGACTTCAAGCTCGCGCGCGCCCGCCGCGTGCGCTTCCTCAAGGTGCCGGCCACGCTCATCGTCGGCGACCCGGAGCAGACAGGCGTTGGCATCCATCCGGCCGACCTCAAGCAGTGGCTCATGCGCTACGGCCTGAACCTGATCGCCGAGCGCATCGAGCACGAGCGCGAGGTGATGGGCGTGCTCGAGTACCAGGTCGACTATGGCCAGGGCTTCCTCTTCGGCGAGCCCAAGCCCATCCGCGACGCCATCATGGACCAGGGCCTGCCGACGCTCGACGCGGCAGAGCGCCCCGTCACCGGCTCTCCCCTGGCCCGTCCGCGCCAGGTGGGCGGCGGCACGTTACCGGGCGGCCGCGCTGCCTGAAGCCTGCCCCCGCGGGCGTTCGCGCCGCGTTGACGCCAATCGGCCGATCTGTCACTTCGTTCGGCCATCATGACATCCGTACCCGTCCTTGGCGGCCTGAGGGAGGTCGCCTCCCGTTTCAACCTTCTCGTCTGCGACATCTGGGGCGTGCTCCACAACGGGCAGAGCGCCTTCCCGGGCGTCGTGGGCTGCCTCGATGCCTGGCGCGCGGGCGGCGGCTATGTGCTGCTCCTGTCAAACGCGCCACGCCCGAACGGCCCGATCCGCGCCCAGCTCGAAAGCCTCGGTGTCCCCGAAAAATGCTACGACACGCTGGTGACCTCGGGCGACCTGACGCGCGAGCTTCTGGCCGCGGAGTCCGCTGGCGGCCGCCTGCCCATCCATCACGTGGGACCCGACCGCGACCTGCCGCTCTTCGAGGGCCTCGACGTCGAGCGGGTCACCCTCGACAGGGCAAGAGCCATCGTCTGCACCGGCCCCTTCGACGACACGCGCGAGGGCCCGGACGACTACCGCGCCTACTGGGCGCCCGCCCTCGAGAGGGGCTTGCCCTTCTGGTGTGCCAACCCCGACCTGCAGGTCCAGCGCGGCGATACGCTGATCTACTGCGCCGGCGCCCTTGCCGCCGACTACGAACGCCGCGGCGGGCGCGTCACCTATCTCGGCAAGCCGCATGCACCCGCCTATGCCTTCGTCGAGCGGCGGCTCGAGGCGCTGACAGGCCGCAAGCCCGATCGCGCGGGCTGGCTTGCGGTGGGTGACGGGCTCAAGACCGACATCCTCGGCGCCACGCGCGCCGGCTTCGCATCGCTGCTCATCACCGGCGGCATCCATGAAGCCGAGCTTGCTGATGAAGCCGGAACGCCGGACCCCGCGCGCATCGCGCGCGTGTATGCCGCAGCCGGCCTCCAGTCGGTCGGTGCGATGCGGCGCCTGGCGTGGTGAGGGCGCCGTCACCGGCCCTTGTGAGCCGCAGACCCCCTCGCTAGATTGCACGCGCGTTTGCACCGCATCGATACGGAACACGACATCATGACGATTGCCCCCGGTCATTTCATCGAGGATCTCTCGGTCGGCCAGTCCGCCAGCTACACCAAGACCGTGACCGAGGCCGACATCGTCAAGTTCGCCGAGGTGTCGGGCGACAACAATCCCGTCCACCTGGACGAGGCCTTTGCCCAGTCGACGATGTTCAAGGGCCGCATCGCGCACGGCATGCTGTCGGCGGGCTTCATCTCGACCGTGATCGGCACGAAGCTGCCCGGCAGCGGCACGATCTACATGAGCCAGACCCTGCGCTTCAAGGCGCCGGTCCGCATCGGGGACACGGTGACGGCGACCTGCACCATCACCGAGATCATCCCGGAAAAGCGCCGCGCGGTGCTGACCACTGTCTGCAAGGTCGGCGACACCGTCGTGATCGAGGGCGAGGCCCTGGTCATGGTGCCCGCGCGCGGCAAGTAGCCCGCATCGCCCTTATGCAGATCTTCCGCCACCACGAGAACCTGCCCGAGACGGCGCGCGGCGCGACGGTCGTCATCGGCAATTTCGATGGCGTGCACCGCGGCCACCAGGCGCTGATCCGGCATGCCCGCGCGCGTGGCGGGCCGCTGGGCGTGCTGGTCTTCGAGCCCCACCCGCAGGAGTATTTCCGCCCCGACGGCCCGCGTTTCCGCCTGACACCGTTCCGCGCCAAGGCCCGCCTCCTCGAGAAGCACGGCGTGGACATCCTCTACGCCCTTCACTTCGATGCGGCCTTCGCCGCCATCCCGGCTGATGAGTTCATCGAACGCGTGCTGGTCAGGGACCTTGGCGTGGCGCACGTGATCGTGGGCGCCGACTTCCAGTTCGGCCGGGGCCGCACCGGCAACAAGGCCCTTCTCGAGGCCCACGGCGCCAGGCACGGCTTCGGCGTGACGACCTTTGACCTCGTGGGCGAAGGTGGCGATACCAAGATTTCCTCCACCCGCATCCGCGAGGCCCTTCGCGAAGGCAAGCCCAGGGTGGCCGCCGCCATGCTGGGCCATCCCTGGACGGTCGAGGGCCGCGTCGAGCGTGGTGACCAGCGGGGGCGCACGATCGGCTTCCCGACCGCCAATGTCTCGCTCGAGGGCTACCTCGAGCCCGCGCTCGGCGTCTATGCGGTCGAGGTCGAGCTGGCCGGTCGCCACTACAAGGGTGTCGCCAATTTCGGCCGCAGGCCCACCTTCGACAAGAAGGACGTCCTGCTCGAGGTTCACGTCTTCGACTTCACGGGCGACCTCTACGGCCAGCCCATCGTGGTCGCATTCATCGACTTCATTCGCCCCGAGATGAAGTTCGCGGGCCTCGACGCCCTGAAGGCCCAGATTGCCCGCGACGGCGAAACGGCCCGCCAGATACTGCGCTGACCCTGCGACCGAAGAGGGTTCAGCTCTTCAGCCGATACCCCGTCCGGAAGATCCACGCGACCACCCCGAG
>DAISVV010000026.1:0-20316 GCA_036840015.1 Micropepsaceae bacterium | reverse complement strand
ATGGTGTGGAGGATGAGGCCCGGCTGGTGCTTTTCCTTCGGCACCTGCCAGAGCTCCTTCAAGCCGATGCCGAACTTCTGCGGATCGCGCCCCTCGTCGAGACGGAAGCGCGCGATGAGCTGCTTGGAGAGTGAGCCGCGCACACCCTCGCCGAAGAGCGTGTACTTGCCCAGCAGTTCCATGCCGCGTGGGAAGCCGCTCTTGGGCTTGCCGTCGCGGCCGATCCCCATGTCGCCCGTCGCGATGCCGCGCACGGCGCCCTTGTCGTCATAGAGAACCTCTGCCGCAGCGAAGCCGGGATAGATCTCGACGCCGAGCTGCTCGGCCTGGGTCGCCAGCCAGCGGCAGACATTGCCGAGGCTTGCGATGTAGTTGCCGTGGTTGCTCATCAGGGGCGGCATGAGGAGATTGGGAACGCGGATCGTGCCGCCAGGCCCGAGGTAAAGGAAACGGTCGTCTGTGACGGGGGTCTCGAGCGGCGCGCCCCGTTCCTTCCAGTCAGGGAAGAGTTCGTTCATGGAGATCGGGTCAATGACGGCACCCGAGAGGATATGGGCGCCCACTTCCGAACCCTTCTCGACGACGCAGACCGTTATGTCCTTTCCGGTCTCGGCGGCGAGCTGTTTCAGGCGGATGGCTGCCGACAGGCCGGCCGGCCCTGCCCCCACGATGACGACATCGAATTCCATGGATTCACGTGGTTCAAGGCTGCTCATCTTGCGGGCTTTTCCCTGTCATTCATTGTGGGCTGCGGCCGAGACCTGCGGGTCCGGGGCTTACCCCGGGGCCGGACTCTGAGGTATGAAGCATCAAATTAGGGGGCCGGAAGGCCCACGGTCAACGCGGATAAGGCCTTGAACGCAGGAACGGACCAGATCAGCCCGGCCATGATGCTGAAGTGGCTTGCGGACATGGGTGCCGACGAGGCGCTCGCGGACGCGGCCATTGATCGCTTCACGGTCACGCCCGAGCCGTTCACCCTGCCGCAAGCCGTCCCCGCGACAGCGCCGCGTCCCAGTCCCGCGCCGGCCGAGGAGGCCCTGCGCGTTCCCCAACGCCATGCGATTGAGCCTGCCCAGCGTGCCGTAGCGGCGGTGCCAGTATCGGCGGGCGCGGTGTCGGCGCGCGAGGCGGCGGCCCGGTGCAGCACGCTCGACGAGTTGCGGGCGGCCGTGCTCGCATTCGACGGCTGCGTGCTCAAGCAGACGGCCAAGCACACCGTCTTTGCCGACGGCAATCCCGACGCGCCCCTCATGCTGATCGGCGAGGCGCCCGGACGCGACGAGGACCTGCAGGGCCTGCCCTTCGTGGGACGCAGCGGCATGCTGCTCGACCGCATGCTTTCGGCGATCGGCCTGTCGCGCAAGGACAGTGCCTACATCACCAATGTCATCTTCTGGCGGCCACCGGGCAACCGGCCGCCCACACCGGAGGAGGCTGCGATCTGTGCGCCCTTTCTGGTCCGGCACATCGAGCTGAAGCGCCCGCGCGTGCTCTTGCTGCTGGGCGGCACGCCGGTTCGCCACGTTCTCAACTGGGAGGACGGCATCACGCGCGGGCGTGGACGTTGGGGCGTTTACCGAAAGGATGCGCTCGAAATCCCAACCTTACCGACGTTTCATCCGGCCTACCTGTTAAGGCAGCCATCTGCGAAAAAGCTGGCCTGGCAGGACCTGCAGAGCCTGCGCGAGAAGCTTGTCGAGAGCGGTGCAATCTGACGTTGACTTGTCTGGCATGGGTCATGCCCCTAAGAATGCCGCCCCCCACACTGACGGAAACCCGCCGCATGGCCTTTCGACTTCATCGCGTGCTGGCCATCCTGCTGCTGCTGGCGCTTGGCCCTTCGACCATGGCCGTTGCGGGCGGACCGCCCGACTTCGTGCGCGTGCTCAGCGAAAGCGATGTGGCCACCTATCGCGAGATGTTTTCTGCCGCGGCCGCTGGCAAGCGTGACCGCGTCCTCGAACTTGCGCCGCAACTCAAGAACAGGCTGCTGGTCGGCCATGTTGCAGCCAAGGGCTTGCTCAGTCCGCAGACGGTCAGCACCTTCGATGAGCTGAAGTCCTGGCTGAAGGCCCATCCAGACCACCCGGAGGCTGCGCGGATTCATGCACTGGCCGTGCGCAAGGCTCCCAGCCGCGCGCGGGAACTTGTCGTGCCACCGCGACGCATCGTGCGCGGCAGCGGGGATGACGACGCCGAAGCCCAGGCCGGGTTCTCCTCGCCCGCCGCCGAAGCCATTTCGAAGAAGCTGCGTGACCTGATTGCTGCGCGGAACTTTACAGCGGCGCAACGCTATCTCGAGAGCGCCGAAATGCGCGAAGGGCTCAGCGTTTCCGACTATGGCCGTCTCACGCATCAGATTGCAGCCGGGCAGTATTACCTTGGCGATTCAGCAACCGCGTTGCTGATTGCCGACACCGTGGCTGCGCGGGTGCGCGCGCAGGTTCCCGAGGCCGACTGGATCGCGGGGCTTGCGGCCTTCCGCCTTGGCAAGCACGCACTTGCCGCCCAGCACTTCATTGCCATGGCCGACAATCCGGCGACGACATCGTGGCTGCGCTCTGCGGCCGGCTTCTGGGCCGCACGCAGCGCGCTGATCGCGCGCCAGCCCGAGCATGTCGCGCGGATGCTGGACATTGCCGCACAGAAGCCACGCACCTTCTATGGCCAGCTTGCGCTGCATACGCTGGGACGCGAGCCGCCCTTTTCATGGAACGAGCCGGACCTCGACAAGGCGGGCTTCCAGCGGCTTGTGTCGGTCAACGGCATCGCCCGCGGCGTGGCGCTGTTCCAGGTCGGCGAGATGGAAGCCGCGGAAGGTGCCATCGCGCGCGCCCATGGGCGGCTGAACCCCGAGCTCGACCGCGCCTTCATTGCGCTGGCGCATGACCTCGGCTTTGCCCACATCCAGCTGCTTGGTGCGCATGCTGCGCGCGACCCGTCCTTGAAGGCGGCGGCCTATCCCATCATGAGCGTGAAGCCGAGCGACGGGTGGCAGGTCGACCCGGCGCTGGTGCATGCCATCGTGCGGCAGGAATCCAAGTTCGAGATGCGGGTGACCAGTTCGGCCGATGCACGCGGGCTCATGCAGCTCATGCCGTCGACGGCTGCAGGCACCATGAAGGATACGACGCTGGACAATCCCGGCGCGAAGGCGAAGCTCTTCGATCCGGCCTTCAATCTCAGCGTCGGGCAGCGCTATGTGCAGAAGATGATGAGCTTCGTCGAACCCGACGGCGACCTGATCAAGCTGGCCATCGCGTATAACGGCGGACCGGGGAACCTGCAGAAGTGGCTGGCCGAGGTCGACCACCGCAATGATCCGCTGCTCTTCATCGAGAGCCTGCCGTCGCGCGAGACGCGCGGCTATGTCGAGCGGGTGCTTGCCAATTTCTGGATCTACCAGGACCGGCTTGCCGAGCGGAAGACGACGCTGGACCAGCTGGCGCGCGGCGAGTGGCCCGTCCTGCGCTGGAGCGCGAACAGCCGCGTGGCCATGCTGCGGCCGTAACGGACAAACGAGGGATCATGTCTGCCAGCCGCATCGACGAAACGAAGCCCTTCCACCCGGTGCGGATCGCGGTGATGACCGTGTCGGACACGCGAACTGCTGAAAACGACACGTCCGGTGACACGCTGGTCGAACGGTTGATGGGCGCGGGACACGTACTTGCCGATCGCGCGCTGCTGCGCGACGACAGGGACGAGATTGCGGCGCGCCTGAGGAGCTGGATTGAACGCACCGATGTCGACGTGGTGATCACGACGGGTGGCACCGGCCTCACGGGCCGGGATGTGACGGTTGAAGCCATGCGCCCCTTGTTCGAGAAGGAGATCGACGGGTTCTCGGCGGTCTTCCACCAGATCTCGCTCGAGAAGGTCGGGACTTCGACAATCCAGAGCCGCGCCTGCGCGGGGCTTGCCAATGGCACGTTCCTGTTTGCCCTGCCCGGCTCGACGGGAGCGGTGAAGGATGGCTGGGACGGGATCCTGAAATGGCAGCTCGATTCTCGCCACCGGCCCTGCAACCTTGTCGAGCTGATGCCGCGACTCCTGGAGCACTTGCCCACGAAGGGCCGTCAGACGCCCTGAAAACCGGCGGGCCGAGGGCTAGTGCCGTGTTTCGGGTCGCCACTGGAACAGGATGTCGGGCATCTGCGCTTCATTGTCCGATCCGTCACCCCGCTTCATCGCGTGGAAGCCATGATTTCGGTAGAAGGTACAGGCGCGGACATTGGCCTCGAATGCATAGAGGGTCAGGCCTGCTGGCCGCAGTGCCTTGGCGTGGTTGAGCAGCATCGTTCCAATGCCCTTACGGTAGTATCCCGGTAGCAGGTAGAGATGGTCGATGTTGGACCGGTTGATGGCCATCATGCCGATCACGGCATCCTTGTGTGTTGCCACCCACACCTCGCAGTCCGTGAACACGCGGTCGGTGATGAAGCGGAATGTCTCCTCTTGGGTGTGCAAGCGGGCCACATAGGGCAGCGCATCGGCCTGAGAGGCGGTGAACACCCTGGCCACGTCGGGTGCGTCTGCGGGCGTTGCTCGGCGGATCTCGTACATGGGGAATACTTTCATACAATCGATGTTGCCCGCAATGACGGCCAGCATTGACGCCCGGCGAAGGCGATTGAAACCGAGATAGAATGTTCTTGTATTGTTCTTGCCTGGGTGGTATGCAGGGCCATGGGCAAGAACATCATGGGTCATGGGCTGCGGGAGGTTGCGGACGGGGAGTTCGCGGCCCATCCGGCCGGGGTCAGGGGGCGCGGGGCCGTCAGCAACGCGACCGGGCGGTTCGAGGCACAGCAGCGGGTGCTGACGGATGATGGCTGGGGGACACTGGATGCTGAACCGCCCGTTCTGAAGACGAGTGTCGCCATTGATGCGACGCGCAGCATCATCACACGCAATGCGTCGCCCGACCTGCCCTTTGACCGGTCGATCAATCCCTATCGGGGGTGCGAGCATGGCTGCATCTACTGCTTTGCGCGGCCGACGCATGCCTATCTTGGGCTTTCGGCCGGCCACGACTTCGAGGCACAGCTCTTTGCGAAGCCTAAGGCAGCACAACTGCTGGCGGCGGAGCTGCGCAAGCCCGGCTACAAGGTGCAGCCAATCGCGCTCGGCACCAACACCGATCCCTACCAGCCGATCGACGGGCGCTTCCAGATCACCCGCGAGATCCTGAAGGTGCTGCGGGACTTCCGTCATCCGGTGAGCATCGTGACGAAGTCGAACCGGGTGCTGCGGGACCTCGACATCCTGTCCGAGATGGCGGCAATGAACCTTGCGCGCGTCGCGCTGTCGGTCACCTCGCTCGACCGCAAGCTCTCGCGCTCGATGGAACCGCGTGCGCCAACACCAGAACGCCGGCTCGAGGCGCTCGGGGAATTGTCGGCGGCGGGCGTGCCAACCACGGTTATGACGGCGCCGCTGATCCCGGCGCTCAACGACCACGAGATGGAGGCGATCCTGGCTGAGGCCCGCGACGCAGGCGTGCGGAATGCGGCCTATATCGTTGTCAGGCTGCCGCTCGAGATCAAGGCGCTTTTCGAGGAGTGGTTGCAGGCCGAGCATCCGGGGCGCGCGAAGCATGTCATGTCGGTCTTGCGATCCATGCGGCAGGGCAAGGCTTATGACGCCGAATGGGGAAAACGCATGGCGGGCACGGGAACCCATGCGGAGCTCTTGGGGAAACGCTTTAAACTGGCGTGCAGTCGCCTGGGGCTGAACCGGGACTGGACGCCCACGAGGGTGGACCTGTTTGCCCCGCCGCCGAAGGCGGGCGACCAGCTGGACCTTTTCTGACGGGACGCCTGCCATGCCGGACTTCACGCTGGAACGCCGCATCACAGGTCCGGTTGCGGGCGTGGATGAGGTGGGGCGAGGGCCGCTTGCGGGACCCGTCTATGCGGCTGCGGTGATCCTGGACCCGGCGCGCCTGCCCGCAGGGCTCGACGATTCCAAGAAGATGAGCGAGACCCGGCGCGACAAGGCGTTCGATGCAATCATGACGTCGGCGCTTGCCGTCGGTATCGGCGTGGCGAGCGTCGAGGAAATCGACCGCATCAACATCCTTGCTGCCACGATGCTGGCCATGCGGCGGGCCGTCGACAGGTTGTCGGTTGCGCCGGTGCATGCGCTGATCGATGGGAACAAGGTGCCGGCCCTTCCCTGCCCGGCCGACGCGATCGTCAAGGGTGACAGCAAGGTGCTGTCGATTGCAGCGGCATCGATCATCGCCAAGGTCACGCGCGACCGTGTCATGAGCGAGCTCGACCTGGCGTTCCCCGGCTATGGATGGGCGCGCAACAAGGGCTATGGGACGGCGGATCACATGGAGGCGCTGGCCAGACTTGGGCCTTCGGTGCATCACCGCACGAGTTTCGCACCCATTGCGCAGCTGCGGCAGGCGATTGACCCTTGAGGGTGCTGTTTCAAAGGACTTAGCTTGCTCCCTGCTGCAAGGGAGTGCGCGTCATGTGGACGCTTCTGGGCGTAGGGGTTGTCATCGTCGGGTTTGCGCTGCGCGTGAATGCGCTGCTTGTCGTCATCACTGCGGCGCTGGTGACAGGATTGCTGGCGGGGCTGTCGGCGGTCGAGGTGCTGTCGGCGTTCGGCAAGGCCTTCAATGACAGCCGCTTCGTAAGCATCGCCTGGCTGGTGCTGCCGGTGATCGGTCTTCTCGAGCGGGTCGGGTTGCAGGAGCATGCGCGTGCCTTCATCTCGCGCTTCAGGGCGGTGACCACCGGGCGGCTGCTTCTTCTCTATCTTGCCTTCAGGCAGGTCACGGCTGCCATTGGCCTTCTTTCGGTGGCGGGCCATGCGCAGTCGGTCAAGCCGCTGATCGCCCCCATGGCCGAGGCGGCGGCCGAGGTCCGGAACAAGGACATCACCGCGGACGAGCGCGAGGATATCAGGGCCATGTCGGCGGCCACCGACAATGTCGGCCTGTTCTTCGGCGAGGACGTCTTCCTTGCCATCGGGTCGATCCTCCTGATGGTCGGCTTCCTCGCGGCGAACAACATCATCGTGGCGCCGCTCGAGCTGTCGTTGTGGGCGGTCCCGACGGCCATCGCTGCCTTCCTCGTGCACGGGGCGCGGCTTGTGCTGCTTGACCGGAAACTGTCGGGCAAGAAGACGGAGGGCCGGAAATGATCACCTATTCCACGCTCTATGTGCTGGCGGGCCTGCTCTTTGCGGTGTTTTCGGTACTCTCGCTTCGTGACTGGACCAATCCCAAGCGCTACACGACGGCGCTTTTCTGGGGTCTTTTCGCCCTGAGCTTCCTGGCCGGTGACCTGATCGGCGACCTCGGCAACGGGATCCTG
The DNA here is from genome assembly GCA_036840015.1 of Micropepsaceae bacterium. GTDB lineage: Bacteria > Pseudomonadota > Alphaproteobacteria > Micropepsales > Micropepsaceae > SZUA-430. Next base: position 12,976 of record DAISVV010000026.1, on the reverse strand, counting down.
GTGCTTGCCCTGGCGCTCGTGGCGGGAAGCGGCGGCCTCGGGATGGGCCGACCGGATACGACTTCGCCGGAGGACCGGAAGGCCTTTGCCATCACATTCAGGCACCGGCTCATGATCCCGGCGCTGATGATCCCCGTGATCACGCTGGCTGGAACCTTCGTGCTGCCGGCAATACCGGTTGGCGGAGAACCCCTCGTCGCGGCGAAGCAGTCGACGCTGATCTCGCTGGCCTTCGCGGCGATCGCCGCCGGCATCACGGCCATGTTCCTGTTCCGCCAGAACATCAGCGCGCCGTTTCAGGAAGGACGGCGGCTTGCGGACACGATCGGGTGGGCCGCCCTGCTGCCGCAGATGCTGGCGTCACTTGGCGCCGTCTTCGCGCTGGCCGGCGTCGGCAATGTCGTGGGCGACATCGCCTCGCAGGTCGTGCCGCAAGACAGCCTGCTGATTGCAGTCATTGTCTATTGCGTGGGCATGGCGCTGTTCACGATGGTGATGGGCAACGCGTTTGCTGCCTTCCCGGTGCTGACGGCAGGCGTCGGGATCCCGTTTCTGATCCAGCACTTCGGTGGGAACCCGGCTGCGATCGCAGCGATCGGCATGCTTGCGGGCTTCTGCGGCACGCTGATGACGCCCCTGGCCGCGAATTTCAACATCGTGCCGGCGGCGCTGCTCGAACTGAAGGATCGCAACCACGTCATTCGCGCGCAAATCCCAACGGCGCTCATCATGCTCGCGGTGAATACGGCTCTGATGTACGCACTCGCGTTCGATTAACCGATTATGCACAGGCTTGTTTCGATTCCACTTCTAGATGTAGTGGGTGACGAACTTGAGGATTCAATATCGATTCACGCGTTAACTTTCTGATTCAAAACACTTATTGACGGCGAGTCAGCCGCGATTCAAGGTGTCTCCCGAAGGAGCCGGTTGCGGTAGGGCAATTCTGAACCGGCTCGTTCTTCAACATCACCACTTGCGTCCTGACGGCATTCCGGCAGCCGACCACGCGCGCGCTTCGCGTGTCCGTCCAGACGCATCACCACGGGGGCCAAACGGCATGGGTCTGCAGACCAAACTAATCAACAACTACGTCGACACGATCATCAAGGGCGACTCGATCGCCATGCTGAACGAGCTGCCAGCCAAGAGCGTCGACGTCATCTTCGCGGATCCGCCGTACAACCTGCAGCTTGAGGGGGACCTGTCCCGGCCGGACAACAGCAAGGTCGATGCCGTCGACGACGCCTGGGACCGTTTCGCCAGCTTCGAGGAATATGACCGCTTCTCGCGCAACTGGCTCAAGGCTGCGCGCCGCGTGCTGAAGGACAATGGCACGATCTGGGTCATCGGCTCGTACCACAACATCTATCGCGTCGGCTCGATCATGCAGGACGTGGGCTACTGGTTCCTGAACGACATCGTGTGGCGCAAGTCGAACCCGATGCCGAATTTCCGCGGCCGGCGCTTCACGAATGCGCACGAGACGCTGCTGTGGTGCTCGAAGTCGAAGGACCAGAAGTCCTATACCTTCAACTACGAGGCCATGAAGGCGCTGAACGACGACCTGCAGATGCGTTCGGACTGGCTGATCCCGCTGTGCACGGGCGGCGAGCGCCTGAAGGACGACAAGGGGCAGAAGGCGCATCCCACACAGAAGCCCGAGGCACTGCTGCACCGCGTCCTGCTGGCCTCCACGAAGCCTGGCGACATCGTGCTTGACCCCTTCTTCGGCACGGGCACGACGGGTGCGGTCGCCAAGAAACTGGGCCGTCGCTATATCGGCATCGAGCGCGATGCCGGCTACATCTCGGTTGCCAGGAAGCGCATCGCGCAGGTCACGCGCGCCTCGGCCGCCGACCTCGAGGTCACGAAGTCCAAGAAGGATGAGCCGCGCGTTCCGTTCGGAACCGTGGTCGAGCGCGGCCTGCTTGAGCCCGGCACCAAGCTGTTCGATCCGGCCAAGCGCTACACCGCGAAGGTGCGCGCCGATGGCTCGCTCGTCTGCCGTGACGCCAGCGGCTCGATCCACCAGATCGCAGCCCACGTTCAGGGCCTGCCGGCCTGCAATGGCTGGACGTTCTGGCACTTCGATGCTGAAGGCTCGCTCAAGCCCATCGACCTCCTGCGCCAGCAGATCCGCGCGCAAATGGTCTGACGCCTCCAACAAGAACAACAACCCTGTGGTGGGGTGTTGAAGAGGGGCCGGTGCATGCTCAAGGGCTGCGCCGGCCCTTTTTCCGTTTGGCCGTCCTGCTGGCCACCGCCGCGCGAATGACCTTGCGGAAGAGCGTGGGCAGCGCGAACTTCGACAATTGCCCCAACGGCGCCCACTCGCCCTGAAGCTTCACGACTGTCCTCGACGCGACCCCGGCGACATGAACATCGAGTTCGAGGTCGAAATGCGTGAAGGGGTGGGCGACGGGCTCGCGCAGGCGCTCGTAGTCGAGCGGGTCCGGCGCAAGCGCCGTCGGGTTCCCGGGAAGCCTGTCGGCGAAGTCCGTCACCGGGGTGCCATGCATGCCTGCGAGCAAACCCTTGCCGGCGCGGCGCTCGAGGAAGACCTCGTCGGCGTCGGACAAAAGCACGAAAGTTGCGCCCCGCCGCACGGGCCGGGCTTTCCTCTCAACGCGCCGGGGGAGCTCAGCGACGATCCCCTTTTTCAGTCCCTCGCAGATTCCGGTCCAGGGACAGATCATGCAGGTCGGGTTCCTCGGCGTGCAGACCCCGGCGCCGAGATCCATCATGGCCTGCGCAAAGTCGCCCGCATCCTTCGCAGGCGCCAGTTCGCGCGCGACATCGCGGATGCGGGGCTTGGAGAGGGGCAACGGCTCCTCGATTGCCCTGAGGCGCGAGAGAACGCGCTCGATGTTGCCATCGACCGGCGCGGCCTGCCGGCCAAAGGCGATCGCGGCAATGGCCGCTGCGGTATAGGGCCCGATCCCGGGGAGTTTCAGGAGTTCGGCTTCGTCATCAGGCAGGATGCCGTTGTGATCGTTGGCTACCTTCAGCGCGCAGGCGTGGAGGTTCCGCGCGCGGCTGTAGTAGCCAAGGCCTGCCCAGGCGGCCATCACGTCGTCGGTATCGGCGCCTGCCAAAGCCTTGAAGTCCGGCCAGCGCTTCATGAACTTAAGGTAATAGGGAATGACCGTCGTCACGGTCGTCTGCTGGAGCATGATCTCCGACAACCAGACGGCGTAAGGATCCTGCCGCTCTCCGGGCGGCGCGCGCCAGGGCAGGCGCCGGTGTTGCGCGCGGTACCAGTCCAGCAACATGCGGACAGGCTCCGGCTTCCTTTGCGCCCGGGCGCCGGACGGTCTAGCATGACCGCGCTTTTCGGAAGTTCCCATGTCAGACGAGCCATCCGGCATCACGATCCGCCGACGCGGCCCCAAGCCGGTCGCCGAGGACGCGTTGCAGCTTCTGAAGGGGCATCTTGCCAAGCGCGGGTTTGCGCAAGTCGAGCTTGTGACTCGCTGGGCCGAGATTGCAGGCCGTGGCCTTGCCTTGCACTGCTTTCCGCAAAAACTGTCCTCCGGTGCGAATGGCGCATCGACGCTGACCCTTGTGGCCGATGACAGGGCGAGCCTGGAACTCCAGCATCAGGCCCCCAAGCTGATCGACCGCATCAACCGCTATTTCGGGCGGGAAGTGGTCACCAAGATCAAGGTCGTTGCCGGAGATATCCCCAAGCCCCGCACACGGCCAGCGCCGCGCGCCCTTACGGCGGCCGAGGAAAGCGAGCTTAAGGGCTGGATGGCGGGAATCACGGACGGCGACCTGCGCGGGGCGCTCGAAAGACTGGGACGAAGTGCGCTGGCAGAAAGCCGGAAAACCGGGCTTCCGAGGCGTTGAGCCGAACGCCCCCTGCATCCTATATTCCTGCTCAAAATCCATCTGCTTCGATTTGGGGGTTCCCGTGAGCTCAGGCTTTCTTGACAAGATTTCGTCCCTCGTCGGCATCTCCGACAAGCGCATCCTCGTGGGCGGCGGCCTTGCGCTGCTGCTGCTGGCGGGCGGTGGCGCCTGGTACCTGACGCAGGGAACCAAGGACGCGGACGAGGAAGCCGTGGCGGCTGCGGAATTCGACCCCAACACCTGCGTGCCAGAGACGAAGGTCACGGTGACCGACGAGGATTTCATCATCGGTGACAAGAATGCGCCGGTGACCCTGGTCGAGTATCTCTCGCAGACCTGCTCGCATTGCGCCGAGTTCCGCGCGACGGAGATTCCGAAGCTCGAAGAAACCTTCGTGAAGACCGGCAAGGTGCGGATTGTTTTCCGCGAACTCTACCGCAACAATGTCGATATTGCGGCATCGGTGCTGGGGCGCTGCCTCGGGCGTGACGGGTTCCTGCCCTTCACCGACATGCTGCTCGCCAACCAGGCCACGTGGATGATGCGAGAGGACAATGACGTTGTTGCGGGCCTGCGAGAAATGGCGCGGCGCGCCGGCATGTCGAGCGAAGACTTCGAGACCTGCCTCAAGAAGCAGGACGTCGCGACCAAGCTTGCCAAGGCCAGCCAGAACGACGTTCGCAAATACTGCATGACGGGAACACCGACGCTTCTGCTTAACGGCCGCAAGATCGAGGGCGAGAACATCGCGTTTGCGAAGCTGGACGAAGCGATCCGCGCAGAACTCAAGAAAGCCGGTATCGAAGCCCCGCCTGCGGCTGCTGAGGCTGAAGGTGCCGCGCCCGCCGAGGGTGCTGCGCCGGTCGAAGGCGAAGCGACGCCTGCCGAGGGTGCCAGCGCGCCAGCCGCGGATGGTGCGGCCAGCGGCAGTACGCCTCCCAGCCCGTAACAGGTGAGGCTGGTCGCGCCCCGATCCGGCGCACGACCTTGCCGCAAGGACCAGGACTGGAGCATCCCCTTTGAAGTTCGCCAAACTCCGCCTGACCGGTTTCAAGTCGTTTGTCGAACCGACTGAGCTTCCGATCGAGCCGGGGCTGACAGGCATTGTCGGGCCCAATGGTTGCGGCAAGTCGAACCTGCTTGAAGCCCTTCGCTGGGTGATGGGCGAGAACTCTGCGAAATCCATGCGCGGTGGAGCCATGGATGACGTGATCTTCGCGGGCACGAATGCGCGGCCGAGCCGGAACATGGCGGAAGTCGCCCTCTTCATCGACAACGCCACACGTTCGGCGCCGGCGCATTACAATGACGCCGACATGATCGAGATCAGCCGGCGCATCGAGCGCGAGATGGGTTCGATCTACAAGATCAACGGCCGGGACGTTCGGGCACGCGACGTGCAGATCTTCTTTGCCGATGCCTCTTCGGGCGCGCATTCGCCGGCCCTGGTGCGGCAGGGACAGATCGGGCAACTGATCAACGCCAAACCGATCGCGCGCCGCGCCATCCTCGAGGAAGCCGCGGGTATCGCAGGCCTGCATGCGCGGCGCCATGAGGCGGAACTCAAGCTGAATGCCGCTCAGCAGAACCTCTCGCGCGTGGGCGACATCGTCCAGGAGATCGAGGTCCAGCTTGCCAACCTGAAGCGCCAGGCGCGGCAGGCGGCGCGGTACCGCAACCTGTCACACCACATCCAGAAAGCTGATGCGCTCGCGCTTCTCGTACGCTGGCAGCTCGCCTCGGCTGCAGCGGCGGCGGCCGAAGAAGAACTGACCCGCGCGCGGGCATCGGTTGAGGAACTGACCTTGCAGGCCGCACGCGCGTCGAATGCGGTGCTGGCAGCTGACGAGAAACTGCCGCCTTTGCGCCAGACGGCGGCTGAGCGCGGCGCTGCCCTGCAGCGGCTGACGGCAGAGCGCATCGCGCTTGATGGCGAAGAAGCGCGCGCGCGCGCGGCGGCCGAACGCCTGCAGTCGCGCCTGCAGCAGATTGCCGAAGACCAGGCTCGCGAGAACGCCCGGGTGGATGACGCGCAGCGCGCACTGGCTGCCCTTGAAGGCGAGCAGGCCATGCTTGCGGCTGCGGCCGCGGGCGAGACTGAGGCGGCGGCGTCCGCTCTCGAGGCGCTTGAAGCGGCAGATCGCGCCCTCAGCACTGCTGAAGCCGAGACTGACCAGGCTGCGGCCGCCTTTGCCGAGGCGCGCGCCAGGCGCGGCGAGCTGCAGCGGCGGATCGAGGCCGACCAGAAAACGACGCAGCGCCTCGGTGCCGAACTGGACGCGGTGCTGGCCGAGATCGCCCGACTTTCCGGGGACACTGCGACGCAGGCTGCCGTGGAAGAGGCGCGGGCACGGATCGCGTCCAGCGTCACGGCTGCCGAGACAGCGCGCGTCCGGCACATGCACGCCGAAGAGGCCCTGAAGGGCGCGCGCGAGAATGAGGCCAGCCGGCGCCAGGCTGCCGACAGCACGGAGCGGGAACTGGAGCGCCTCAAGGCGGAAGCCCGGGCCCTGACCGAAACCCTTTCAGCCGGTGTGTCCGAGGGCTTCACGCCCGTGATCGCCCTCCTGCAGGTGACGCCTGGCTTCGAGGCCGCGCTTGGCGCGGCGCTTGGCGAAGACCTGAACGTGCCACTGGACCCGTCGGCGCCTATCCACTGGCGCGCCATCGAGGGTGCGGCGGACCTGCCTGCTCTGCCGGAGGGCGTGCAACCGCTCGCGTCCGTCCTCCAGGCGCCCGAGGCGCTCATGCGACGCCTGTTGCAAACGGGGCTCGTCGCGCGGAGCGAGGGGCATGCCATCCAGCCCCGCCTGCTACCCGGACAGTGCATCGTCAGCCGCGAAGGTGACCTGTGGCGCTGGGACGGGTTCACGGCAACGGCTGAGGCCCCCATGCCCTCGGCCGTGCGGCTCAAGCAGCGGAACCGGCTGGCGGATGTGACCGGAACGATTGCCTCGGTCGAGGCCCACCTTCAGGAGCTGAAGGGGCACCATGGGGCTGCACGTCTTGCGCGCGAGGCATGCGAGGCCGAAGAGCGGCATGCCCGCGCTGCCCTGCGCGAAGCCGATGGCCTGGCGGCGTCGGCGCGCACCGCGCTTGCCGAGACCGAGAAGAAGCATGCCCAGACGGCGGCGCGGCTGCAGTCGCTGCAGGAGCGCCGCGACGGGCTGTCGGCGGGACAGGCCGAGGCAGTTGCGCATGAGGCTGCGCTGGTGCGCGAGCTTGATGCCCTGCCGGCGCTGGCGGTGTTCGAGGCTGCACTGCTGCGGGGACGCGATGGGCTTGGCCTTGCGCGCTCGGTCCATGCCAATGCGAAGGCCCAGCATGAAACCATCGAGCGCGAAGCGCGCCTGCGGGCCCAGCGGCTTGCGTCGATTGCGGCCGAGCGCGCCGCGTGGGACGAGCGCATCGCCGGGGCGCGGGCCCATGTCGAAGGCCTGAGCCAGCGGGAAGGCGAAGCCCGCAGCGAGCTTGCCGCGCTTGAACACGTGCCGACCGAAATCGCCGCGCGGCGTGCACGGCTGTTTGCGCTCTTGGCCGATGCGGAGACTGCGCAGGCCTCGGCCAATGACATGCTGGCGGTGGCCGAGACCGAACTCAAGACGGCGCAATCCCATGCGCGCAGCGCCGAGCAGGCGCTTGCGCAGGCGCGCGAGACGCGGGCGCGCGGCGAGGCCGTCCTCGCGGCGCAGGTCGAGCGCGTGCAGGAAGCCGTTGCGCGGGCGCGCGACTTGCTGGACTGCGAGCCGCATGATCTAGCGGCGCGTGCCGAACATGAAGCCGGCGAGCCCCTGCCCTCGCTTGAGGCTGCGGAACAGCGCGCAGAGAAGCTCAAGCGCGAGCGCGAACAGCTTGGTGGGGTCAACCTTCGGGCGGAAGAGGAAGCCAATGAGTGCGAGGCGCGGCTGACGTCCCTGCAGGGCGAGAAGGCGGATCTTGAGGAGGCGATCGCACGGCTTCGCCAGGGGATCGGCTCGCTCAACCGAGAGGGTCGCGAGCGGCTGCTTGAAGCCTTCGACCGGGTAAATGCGAATTTCCAGACACTGTTCACGTCGCTCTTCAGCGGGGGCGAGGCGCGGCTGACGCTCACGGAGTCCGATGATCCGCTTGAGGCGGGGCTCGAGATCCTCGCGCGACCACCGGGCAAGAAGCTGCAGACGATGTCGCTCCTGTCGGGTGGCGAGCAGGCGCTGACGGCGCTGGCGCTGATCTTTGCCGTGTTCCTGTGCAATCCGGCGCCGGTCTGCGTGCTCGACGAAGTCGATGCACCGCTCGACGATGCCAATGTCGAGCGGTTCTGCAACCTTCTCGACGAGATCACGCGCATGACCGAGACGCGGTTCCTCATCATTACCCACCACGCACTGACCATGTCGCGCATGGACCGGCTGATGGGTGTCACCATGCAGGAGCGTGGTGTCAGCCAGCTTGTGTCTGTTGACCTTGCAGGCGCTGAACGGGTGCTGCAGGCAGCGGAGTGAGGCTGCAGCGGTTGATCGGCGCGAACGTCGAGGGACCTAGCGGGCGGTGACCTTGCCGCCGTCGCTGACGCTTTCGCCGGGGTGGAGGATGACCCGGGCGCCGGGTTCGAGGCCTTGGGTGATTTCCGCAGCAGCGTCGTTCAGGTGGCCGGTCACGACCGTCGTGAGGCGCGCACGATTGCCATCGACGCGGTAGACCGCCCAGTCCTTGCCCTGCCGGAACAGGGCGCCGACCGGGACCTGCAACACATTCTCGCCACGCCAGCGCACGATCGAGGCCTCGACCTGGAAGCCGTGGCCGAGGCGTGCCCACTCGTTCCGCGGCGAGACGATGTCGATCACGACATTCACGCGCCGCTCCTCGATGCCAAGTGCCGAGACCTTTTGCTGGCCGAAGGGTTCGACGCGGCGCACGCGACCCTGGAGGTCGCCCTGCCCGCCCCATTGGCTGATGATCACTTCATCGCCATCAGCAACCTGCACCGCCTCGCTGGAGACCAGGTCCACGACGATCTCGAGGTTTGCCGGATCGCCCACCTCGGCGATGGGCTGTCCGGGCATGACGATGCTCTCGTTCTCCTGCAACACGCGCAGCAGCTGTCCGTCGACAGGGGCGCGCAGCTGGATGCAGCAGCCCGCGCGATCACCGGCCGCTGCGGTACCTGGTGCGATCAATGCGGCCTCGGCGGTCTGGATCTCGAACTCGCGCTGGCGCTGGGCCGCGCGGGCGGTGGCCAGGGCCGCATCGAGTGCCGACAGGCTTGCCTCGGCCGCATCGACCCGCGCCTTGGCGACGACACCCTTGCCGAAGAGCTCACGCGCCCGTTCGAGCTCGCGCGCGGCAAGCTTGCGCTCGGCGTCTCTTCCCTGGACGTTCGCCTGCGCGAGATCGCGGGCTGCCCTCGCCGCCGACACGGTGAAGGCGAGCTGGCGTTGGGCGCGGGCATCGAGAAAGGCCGGGTCCGAGGGCTCGATCGTGGCCACGACGGTCTTTCGGGCCTCGATGAAATCGCCGGCGTGGCTTTCGACCCGCAGGAGCTTGCCTGCGATCGGGGCCGACAGGACATAGACCTCGCGCACGCGGGTGATGCCGTCGTCGCTGATCGCCGTCATCATGGGCGCGCGGATGGCCTCGGCCACATCAACCTCGACGGCACGCGGCCAGAAGGAAAAGACGAGTCCGGCAGCTACCAGCAGCGAGATGCCGGCGGGCCAGGCCCAGGAACGCAAGCGCTTCAGATCCATGTTCATTCCCGTGTCTTGAGGACGCGTACAAGATCGAGGTTTGCCACATTGCGCGCCACCAGCAGGCAACTGACGAGGGCGGCACCACCCACCACGAGCATCGCCTGCCCTACGGTTGCGGCTGTCAGGCCGAAGGGCATCTGGAAGAGATCAGTGGTGAAGCGGTCAATCATGTAGAGCGACAGCCCGTAGCCTGCAAGAACACCGAGCGGCAGCCCGAGGATTGTCAGCAAGGCCAGTTCTCCCACGAGGATCCGTGCGACTTCTGCGCGATGATAGCCAAGGACCCTGAGGGTGGCGAGTTCATGGGAGCGTTCGGACAGCGTGATCCGGCTGGCGTTATAGGCGACTCCGAAGGCGATGATGGCTGCGAAACCGCAGTAAAACCAGACCATCGTCATGATGTTCTGGTCCACAAGCTCGCGGAACTTCGTGTAGGCGTGACGCTGGAGCGAGATGGTGAAGATCCCCGGGATGTCACGGACGGCGTGGAAAAGCTCGCGCTCGCGCAGGGGATCGATTTTCAGTGCGGCGCTTGCCGCCACGGGCCCGTCCCCTGCCAGCCGGTTAAGGGCGCGACGGTCCATGTATGCGGCCAGACCCACATACTCGTCGATCACGAAGGCAACCGGCATGCGAGCCACACGCCGGCGGCCGTCAAGCTGGCGGAGGTCCAGCATGTCGCCGGCGCTGACCGCAAGCTTGTCGGCGAGGCGGCGGGAGAGAACCAGGCCTTCCGTCGGCAACACTATGGTGCGGCCATCCACGTCCACCTGCTGCGACAGGCGGGCGTCGCGGTCGATGCCCTGGATGTAGATCCGTTCGCTGCGTGTTGCATTGGTCAGCCGGGCGGTCATGCCCCGGCGAAGCTCGACTGAAATCACGCCCGGCAGGCGTGCCAGGTCGGCGCGCACGGCATCGGCCCGCAGTTCGGTGAACGTGATGGAGACGTCCTGGCGCTGTGCGCGGAAGAAGAACGTGTCGACCATGACCCTGACCGAGTCGAAGAACTGCGTTGTCGAGATCAGCAGCCCGAGCGACAGCGCGATGCCCGTCACGGTCATTGTCGAACGCAGCGGAAAGCGCGTGATGTGGCGAATGATCATGAATCCCGTTGACCCCATCCCCTTCAACAGGCCGAGCCGCTCGAGCGGCCCCTCGCCGTAGACGGCCGGAACGGGCGGCGCCATGGCCACGGCCGGGGAGAGCTGCGTCACGCGGACAACTGCCACGAGGGCGCCGGCACCAGCGGCTGCAAGCGCCACGAGGGCCGAAAGCGCGAGCACATCCAGGGACATTGCCAGCTCGAGGCTGGGAAATCGGAAGTACTGCCGGTAGAGGTCCGTGATCAGTCCTGCCAGCCAGTAGCCCGACGCCCAGCCTGCCAGCAGGCCAATCATGGCCGTGACCAGCGCCATCTTTATGAAGTGCCATGCGACGGCGGCGTCGGAATAGCCGAAGGCCTTGAGGATGCCGATCTCCTCGCGCTGCGTCTCGATCTGGCGGGCGATGACGGAGTAGACGAGAAAAGAGGCCACCAGCAGGAAAATCTGGGGGATCACGCCGGCCATGGTGGACAGCTGACCGAACTCGCTGTCGAGGAAGGAGTGCGACATCTGCTGGCTTCGACCGTAGGCTCCCGTGCCACCATAGGCCTCGACCCGCGCGTCGATGGCGGCGAGCGTCTCGCGCTCGTTCACGCCGGTGGAAAGCCTGAAGAGGACGTCGTTGAAGGCACCTTTCATGTCGGTGGCCGCGGCAAGTGCCTTGCGATCCATCCAGAAGACCCCGTAGCGCGCGTCGTCGGGCACGATCTCGCCCGGCGCGATCACGTAGATGAATTCAGGCGACAGGGCGATGCCGACGACAGTCAGGGACAGCCGGCGCCCGTTGATGTTTGCCGCGAAGGTGCTGCCGGGGGAAAACCCGTGGGCGTTGGCGAAGGATTCGTGCACGATGATCTCGTCCGGGCGCGCGGGGTCCGGCAGCCTGCCCGTCCGCAGGACGAGCGCGTTCAGTGCCGAGGCATTGTCTGCGGGCATGGAAATGGCCAGTCCGCGCACGGGGTCGGGCATGCCGGGTATGTCGAGCGTGGCATAGGTCGTCACGCGCACTTCGGCGCGGACAACACCGGGCACTGCGCGCAGGCGGGCAGCGATGTTGTCGGGAGCCCGCTTGAGCGAAACGAAGGCGTCAGCGAAGCGATGGCCCTCGTAATAGCTGGCGCGGGCTGATGACAGCGAATGAAGCGCCGCCAGCGCCATGATCAGCGTTGCGACGGCCGAGGCCACCACCATGGCAATGGCCAGCACCTGCCCCCGGCGACGCCACATGTCGCGCAGGAGCTTCATGTCGAGGCTGGACAGGGTCCTCACCAGTGCACCTCGGAGGCAGGACGGCGATCCTTGTTGACTTCGACCGATGCGATGCGGCCATCGGCGAAACGGACGACGCGATGGGCCATTACGGCGATCGAGGCGTTGTGCGTGATGACAAGCGTCGTCGTACCGAGCTGGCGGTTCACGCTGGCCAGCGCCTCAAGCACCCGAATTCCGGTGACACTGTCGAGCGCGCCGGTCGGCTCGTCGCACAGGAGCACGTCGGGGCGCTTGGCAACCGCGCGTGCGACCGCGACGCGCTGCTGCTCGCCGCCGGAAAGCTCGGCGGGGAAGTGACGCATGCGGTCTGCGAGGCCCACGAGCGTCAAGGCCTCCTCGGGCGTCATCACGTTGTCGACGAGTTCGGTGACCAGCGAGACGTTCTCGCGCGCGGTCAGGCTCGGGATCAGGTTGTAGAACTGGAACACGAAGCCGATGTGCCGGCGCCGGTAGACCGTGAGTTCGCGCTCGCTGCTGGCCGTGAGGTCCCGGTCGCGGAAATGAAGCGTGCCTGCGGTGGCGCGATCGAGACCGCCCATGATGTTGAGCAGGGTCGACTTGCCGCTGCCTGACGGGCCGAGAAGAACGACGAACTCGCCCTCAGGGATCTCCAGATCGATCCCCCGCAGCGCGTGCACGGCCGCACTGCCCTCGCCGTAGACCTTGGTGATCCCGCGCGCGCGGAACGCCATGGCGCCGGTCGGTCGTTCCCGTGGGATCATGGTTGTCATGTGCAATCCTCGCCGGGCCCGCCGTCTCGCCGCCTTGAGGCAAAGCAACCACCCGAAGAGGGGATTCTCGCCGATTTCCGCCCCTTCGCGCCATATCTCGCGCGTGTGCGACCATACGTCATGGATCTCTTCACAGGATTCTCGCAGGAGCTACCGGAATCCGGCTGATTTCCGCCCCGTGTGCAATGCAGCAGTCGCCTTGACGGGCAGAAAACCGCCACATATGGTCCGCGCGCATTTCGGAGGGGTTCCAGCGGCCCCCTGCACCTGATCCATGGCGACA
>DAISVV010000025.1:0-20336 GCA_036840015.1 Micropepsaceae bacterium | reverse complement strand
TATTCAAGCAGGTCGGTCTCGAGGGCGAGGATCTGTTGGGCGCGCAGCGACCATTGCTGGTCCCAGGGGCGCGGCAGGCCCAAGGCCTCGTTCCAGGCGGGCAACTGCACCGAGCGGGCGCGTGCGTTCTTCGAGAGCGTCACGGCCAGCATCTCGATCAGGATGCGGTAGACGTTGTTTTCCGGCTGCTGCTCGGTGAGGCCGAGCGAGTTCACCTGCACGCCATAGCGGAAGAGAAGATCCTTCTCGCCCGTCACGCCATAGCGGGTGCGGCCCAGGTCTTCCCACAGCTCGGTGAAGGCGCGCATCTTGCAGACCTCGGTCACGAAGCGGATGCCCGCGTTCACGAAAAAGGAGATGCGCCCGAAGATGCGCCCGAACTCGGCCGGGGCCACCTGCCCGCTTGCCTTGACGGTGTCGAGGATGGCGGTGGCGGTGGCCAGTGCATAGGCCAGTTCCTGCACCGGCGTCGCGCCGGCTTCCTGCAAATGGTAGGAGCAGACGTTCACCGGGTTCCACCTGGGCATCTCGCGGCAGGTAAACGCGATCGTGTCAGCGGTCAGGCGCAGCGAAGGCCTGGGCGGGTAGATGTAGGTGCCGCGCGAGAGATATTCCTTGATGATGTCGTTCTGGGTCGTGCCCTGCAGGTCCTTGCGGGGGACGCCCTGCTCGTCAGCGACGGCGATGTAAAGCGCGAGCAGCCAGGGGGCGGTCGCGTTGATCGTCATCGAGGTGTTCATGGTGCCAAGCGGGATCGCGTCGAAGAGCGTGCGCATGTCGCCCAGGTGCGATACGGGGACACCCACCTTGCCAACCTCGCCCCTGGCGCGCGGATCGTCGGAATCATAGCCCGTCTGCGTGGGCAGGTCGAAGGCCACCGAGAGCCCGGTCTGGCCGCGCGAAAGGTTCTGGCGGTAGAGCGCGTTGGAGGCGCTGGCGGTCGAGTGGCCGGCGTAGGTCCGGAAAATCCAAGGCTTGTCACGCATGCTCCGACCCTCGCTCGCTCATGCCGCAGTGCAGCATTGCTGATTTAGCAGGAGCGCGGGGCGGTTTCAATTCGGGGGCGGTCGGGCGTCGGCGCCGCGTCAACACGCCGGTGCGATCGAGAGAGACAAACCGCTCGAGATCCACTAGGCAACGCCGGCAACGAAAGAACGACCCGCCATGAAGAAGAACAAGAAGGGCCTGCCGCCACCCTATGTGGAAGCGACGAAGGACATGCGCCATGAGGGCACGTTCGAAGTCCAGGTCCCCGTTCCCAACCGCGTGAAGCCCACCCGGGTGCCACGCCTGTTCGACAGCGAAGCCGCCGCCCTGTCCTGGCTCCACAGCCCCGAAGGCGAGGACGCGATCAGGCAGATCCTGAAGGAAGCGGGGGCTTAGGCGTGTCGGCTGCCGCGAATGCGGTGGCGTGAGTGCAGATCTGGTCTGCCAGCGTCGCGGGGTCGGCGTAGAAGGGCGAATGGTCGGTGTCCATACGGCTCACCTGCGTGTTGCCGGCACGGGCATGCATCATGCGCTGGTGGTCGATCGTGATGGCCTTGTCGGCGAGGCATTCGATGTAGGCGCGTGGAGGCATGGGGCCGCGTGGCCTCGAGATCCCCTTGAGAGCCGGGCGCATCGGTTCGGGCCGAAGGCGTTCAGCGGCGGCAGCGGCGCGGCCTTCGGGCGAGGTTGCGTAGAAACAGTCACGGGCGCGGTCCTTGCGAAAGCGCGTGACGACGAGCCCGCGGGCCATGGCGGATGGAAGGGTACTCTGTTTGTCGGCGAGCGCGATCCCGAGCAGGGTCTCGCCGGGCTCGGGCACGAAGGCGCAGACATAGATGAGGCCCGCAAAGGCACCCGGATGGCGGTTTGCGGCCTCGGTCATCGCGAAGCCGCCCATGCTGTGACCGACCACGACGGGTGGCGCTTTCATGCCGCGGGCGGTGTCATGGATGGCGCGTGCGTAGCCTTCGAGCGTCGTGCGCCAGGCGGGCGTGCGGTCGTTGCCATGGGACGGCAGGTCTGGCGTTACCACATCATGTCCCCTCGCGCGCAGGATCGGGGCCACGTCTTCCCAACACCAGGCGCCGTGCCACGAGCCGTGGATGAGCAGGAACCCTGTCATGTGCGTGTCTCCGTCATGAAGCGGCGGGATCTTGATGTGCGAGGCCTAGCATGGCGCCGTTCGGGCTTGCCAGACCCGTGCCGAAGTCATTCCCCCTGAGCTGCCGGCCGCTCTCCCAGATGCTGCATGAAGCGCAGCAGGTAGCCGTCGGGATCCTGCACAAGGAACTGGCTCTGGCCGTGCTCTATGTCGCCATCGCGATACCACTGCGTCTTCAGGCATTCGAAGATGCGGGCCCCGGCGGCGAGAAGCCGGTCGTGGAGCGTGGCCACATCGGAAACCTCGATTTGCAGGTTTATGCCGCGGCCATAGGGACGCTCGAGCGGGCCGGTCAGCCATGAGCCGGCGGAGACTTCCTCCAGCATCAGCTGGGCCTTGCCCCGCTCGATATACGCAAAACCGTCCTCAGGGCGTGCAAACCTGATGCTGAAGCCGCACAGCTCACAGTAGAACGCGGTCGACCGGCCGAGGTCGGTGACCAGAAGCTCGGGAACAAGCGCGGCCCAGAATGTGCCCGTGCGATCATCGGCTGATTTCGGCGACATGGTGCCCCTTCCGAACTGTCGGCGCGTGGACGCCTGCGCTTGGCGGGTATCACATCCGCCGACAATGATCCAGACCGATGGCCTTCATCGCGTGGGCTGGAGATCGTTCGTGAAGACGAGCTTCGGGCTTGAGTCGGTCATGGCCTCGGCGGCCTCAGTGAAGGGAATGATGCGTGCGTTCACCTTGCCCGGATGGAAGTGTCCGTGGGCGCAGGCATGGAGCACGTCTGGCAGGTTCGCGCGGGCGTGCACGCGGCCCGTGATGAACGTGATGCCCTTGCCGTACATCCTGGTGAGCGGCATCGGCGTCGCGGACAGATAGATCGCCACGCTCGTGCAGACGCCATTGGGCGCGGTCGAGGCAATGACGAAATCAAGCGCCTCGGGGTTGCCGCTCGCATCGACGGTGATGTCGAACTGCTCCTCGGTGCTCTTCGCGTTCAGGGGCGAGCCGCCAGCGGCGATGGCCGACTTGCCGCGGCGCTCCTTCAGGTTCATGGGTTCGGCGGTTGCACCGAGACTTGCCGCGGCCGCGCGGCGAACGGGATCATCGTCGAGGTAGAGCACGCGCCCTGCCCCGAGCGCCTTCGCGGCACCAGCCGCATAGATGCCCACGCTCTGCGCCACGCCACCCACGACCAGGACGTTGGCGCCGGGGCGGGCCTTCAAGTGGGGGGCTACGGCGCGCCAGCCGTCGGGCACATTGTCGGGCGTGCTTGCGACATCGATGGGATCGAGGCCGTCTGGCAGGCCGACAAGCATGTGATCGGCGAAGGGAACACGCATGCGCTCGGACAGGGCGCCGCCATATTCGACGCCGCTGGTGGGCTTCAACCCGTAGGCTGCACGCGGGGCGAAGGCCCCGCAGGTATTGGTGAAGCCGCGCTTGCAGTTGTCACAACGCCCGCAGGAGAGCTGGAACGGCACCACGACCTTGTCGCCGGGCCTGACATTGGACTTCGGCCCTGCGTCGATGACTTCGGCGATGGCCTCGTGGCCGAAGGCGAAGGGGCCGGGGTAAGCAACGATGCCCACGGCGATGTAGAGGTCGAGGTCGCAGCGCGCCACAGCCAGCGGGCGGACGATGGCGTCGGTGTCGGCGGCGAGCGCAGGTGGGGCCACGTCGTGCCACTCGAAGACGCCGGGCTTGATGAAGGTGAGCTGTCGCATGTCAGTCTGATGCCTCCGTGCGGGCGCGGTTGAAGAGCAGCGTTGCGGTGATCGCCAACAGGATGGCGGTCGCCGCGTGGCGGGCCACGGTCAATGGCGGGGCCCCATGAAGGGCGGTCAGCGCGGCGTCGCCGATCGGCATCACGAGCGCAACAGTCGCAAAGAGCGCCAGCGCACGCGCGTCGCCATGCCAGAGCAGCGCCAGGGCAAACAGGCCGAGGAATGCCGCCCGCAGGGCGTAGACGAAGACGAAGGCCGTGTCCCGCGCGTCGGCGAGGGGCAGGCCCATATAGGCGGCAAAGCCTATCGGGTCGATGGCGACGCGGGCTGTGTTTACCAGCATGTAGAGCCCGAGGAGCAGCACCAGCCAGGTGCTGGGCTTGAGCCAATCCTTGGCAGCCATGGAGTGTCCTTTCCAACTGATCCGGCCCCGAGGGTGGGCCTTTCGCGCGCGGGTGACAAACGCGCTTTTCTTTCGACAGACAAAATGATTTCATCTGTCTGATGACAGGCACGGATGACCTTCCTCCGCTGACGGCACTGCGCGCGTTCCACGCGGCGGGGCGGCTTGGCAGTTTCCAGGCGGCGGCGCGGGCGCTGGCGGTGACGCCCTCGGCCATCAGTCACCAGGTGCGTTCGCTTGAGGCGTGGCTGGGCCAGCCGCTCTTCACGCGCGGGGCGCGTCGCATCGACCTGACGAAGGCCGGTCGGGCGCTGCTCAAGGATACCGAGCTTGCCTTTGCACGGCTCACTTTATCGGCCAAGCGCGTTCGGGCGGTGGGCGGGCGCGTACTGCGCGTCAGCGCCCTGCCGCTCTTCACGGGGGCGTGGCTGATCCCGCGGCTTCAGCGGTTCGAGGCGCAGCACCCGGACATCACGCTCGAGATCGAGACCTCGAACAAGGTTGCCGACCTTGACCACGACCGCGTCGACATCGCGATCCGCAACCTGCGCGCGCCGACGCCGGGCCTCGTGGCGCGCAAGCTGCTCGACATAAAGGGCGTTGCGGTGTGCACAGCGAAGATTGCCGGCACGCTCAGGGACCCGAGCGACCTTGCCCGGCAGACGCTGATCCATGTGTCAGCGCGGCCCGAGGCGTGGCCGCAGTGGCTTGAACGCGCTGGCGTCGGCGGGTTGAAGGCGCGGCGGAACCTCTCATTCGACACGGTACCGGCGGCGCTCGAGGCCTGCGCGCAGGGGCATGGCGTGGCGCTGGGCATGCATCCCCTGGTCTGGGAGGCGCCTGTGGCGAAGGACCTTGTCGTGCCCTTCGCGGCGCCGGCCGACAGCGGGTCTTCCTACTATCTCGTGCATCGCCGCGCGGACGGCAACCGGCCCGAGGTGAAGGCCTTTGTCGACTGGCTCACGCGCGAGATGAACGCCTTCCGGTCGAAGTATCGTAGCGTCCCCAGGCCCGGCACCCGCGGCCTTGACTGATGGACGCGTTGCGGCTTCATTCCGGCTGCCACCCAAGGATCATGCTGATGCGTCGCCTTACCTTCTGTGCCCTTGCCCTGCTCTCGCTGTCGGCCTGCGTTGCCGACGATGCCGGTGCGCCTTCCGGTGCGGCTCCGCTTGCCGCCGCACAGGATGCGGCTGCGCTACAGGCGTGGGAGCAATGGAAGGCCGACGAGAATGCCGCGTGGTCGACGAAGGAGTTCGCCATCCTGAAGATCGACGATGCCGTCTACCTGAACGAGGGACAGGGTGCGGTGCTGAAGACGCGGGCTGATGCGCGGAAGTCTTACCGGTGGGAGATGGGCGGCAAGCCGCGTGGCGCGGTGCTGTCAATCCGGCATGAAGGCGGCAAGGCTGTCGTCGTGAAGGGAAAGAAGCGCGAAACATTCAGCCTCGATGCCATGCAGCGCGTGAATGTCGCCCAAGGCATCGATGTCCGCTTCGGGCTCACGCAGGTGGCGCCGGGGGTGAACGGGCTCAGGGTCATGGTCTACAACCAGGCGCATCCTGAGGCGAAGGCGTTCAAGGGGCTCAGCCATTTCCCTTATGACGGGCGTGCGGTTGTCGAGGCGAAGGTGGAGCTGGCACCAAGCGCCGAGGCCGTCGACTTCCAGACCTCGCGCGGCTGGCTGAAGCGCATCAATCGCGTCGCCACGGCCTCGTTCACGCTCCATGGCAAGCCGGTCAAGCTCGGGCTCTACAGCGACGACACGGACCCCAAGAAGGTCAAGCGGCTGTCGGCCTTTTTCCATGACGAGCTCAGTGGCGGGGAAACCTATGGCGTGGGGCGGTATCTCGATGTCGATGTCAACGGTGTCCCCGAAAAGATGACCATCGACTTCAACCGTGCCTATAACCCCAATTGCGCGCGCTCGCCGCACTATAACTGCCCGGTGGCGGTGGAAAAGATCCCCGTTGCCCTGCGCGCGGGGGAGATGGCGCCGCCGAAGCACTGAGGGGATCCTCGCTGTTGTCCCGACTGAGCGGGGTCCCGGATCGCTCGCTTGCGCTCGCGTCCGGGATGACGGTGGTGGAGTGGTGGAGAGGAACTCCCTCCCCGACGCGTGCCGCGTCGGTACTCCCTCGCAAGCGAGGGAGAGACGTGCGTTTCCTCCTCACGCAGTGAGGAGGTGTCGGCAACAGCGCCAGATGCTGCTGACGGAGGAGTTTCTTGATGCAGCTCGAGCGGGGCGTTGTTCAGGTCGGGGACTGGAAGAATGCGTCGATGTCCATCGAGCCGTGGGGGACACCGATGATGATCACGATGCCTCGTTCCACGACATAGAAGACGAGGTGTGAGCCCTCGCGGTAGCTGCGATAGCCCTGACCGATGTCTTCGCGCATTCGGCCTGCATCCGGGTTCTTTGCGAGCCACTCGAAACGTCTTGCGAGCGCGGCCAGATAAACGGCTGCCTGCCTGTCACCCCATTCAGCCAGCGTGTAGTCGGCAATCTGATCCAGGTCCCGCAGCGCCCTCGGCGTAAGCCGAAAGGAACTCAAGCCTTTGCGCTCCGCGCTGCACGCTTCCTTGCGCGCTTCAGGACGTCATCGACAGACAATTCGACAAACTTCCCCTCGCGCGCCTGAGCCGCGCCTTCGGCCAGGTGGTCCTGCAGGGCCTTCAGGCGCTTGCCGCGATCCTCAAGTTCGCGCAGCGCGGCGCGGACAACCTCGCTTGCGGATGCATAGCGTCCGCTCGCGATCTGGCGCTTCACGAACTTTTCCCAATGGGGACCCAGCGTGAGGGATGTGTTGGCCATCTCCTGCTCCTTTATATTCTATTTGAATATACGGTGCCGGTCGGATGGTTCAAGATGTTTCCGCGACCTTTTTGCGGATGGCGGCGATGAAGGGCTCTGCGAATTCGTTGAGCTTGGCGGCGCCGACGCCGTGGACTTCGGCGAACTCGTTGGGGGTGGCCGGCTTGCGGGCGGCCATGTCGATGAGGGTTCGGTCGGGGAAGATCGCGTAGGCAGGCACGCGGCGCTCGCGGGCGAGGATGAGGCGCAGCTGCTTCAGGGCGTCGAGCAGCGTTGCGTCGCTGTCGGGCAATGCTTCGATGGCGGCGGCGGAGCGGGACTTGCGCTCGGCACGCTTGGTGCGCGATGGCGGGCGACACTCGAAGCGGGCGGCGCCGCGCAAGAGGTCCCTGCCCTTGCCTGCGATCGTCAGGCCACCGAAGCCTGCGATGTCGAGGGCGAGGAAGTCTGCCGCCACGAGCTGGCGGATCATCTGCTGCCAGTCTTCGCGCTTGCGGCCCTTGCCTGCCGCATAGGTCGCAAGCCTGTCGTGGGAAAGACGCGCGATGCGCTCGTTGCTGGCACCGGTCAGGATGTCAACGAGATGGCCGGCGCCAAAGCGCTCGCCGGTGGCGCGGATGGTGTCGATGACGAGCCTCGCCTCGGCCGTGGCATCGACGAGTGCTGCGGGTGACAGGCACGCATCGCAGTTGCCACAGGCTTGCGCCTTCTCGCCGAAATAGCCGAGCAGGATCTGGCGGCGGCAACTGACGGCCTCGCAGTAGCCGACGAGCGCGCCGAGGCGCTGGTGCTCGCGGCGCTTGCGGTCCTCGCCGGCGTCTTCCTGGTCAATGAACTGGCGACGCATGCGGATGTCCTGCAGGCCGAAGAGCATGAAGGCTTCGGCCTTGCCGCCATCGCGGCCAGCGCGACCGAACTCCTGGTAATAGGCCTCGACGCTGCCTGGCAGGTCGGCGTGGAAGACGAAGCGCACGTCGGGCTTGTCGATGCCCATGCCGAAGGCGATGGTCGCTGCCATCACGACGCCCTTCTCGGTCATGAAGATGTTCTGGTTGGCCTCGCGCACGTCCTTGTCCATGCCGGCGTGATAGGCGAGCGCCCGGATGCCCTGGCTTGCGAGCGTCTCGGCGGCCTCTTCGGTGCGCTTGCGCGAGAGGCAGTAGACGATGCCGCTCCGGCCGCGGCGCGCGGCAACGTAGTCAAGCATCTGGCGTTTCCAGTCGCGCTTGGGTTCAACGGCGAGGCTGATGTTGGGGCGGTCGAAGCCCAGAACGAAGAGCTCGACGTCGGAGCCAAAGAGGCGGGCTGCGATGTCGGCGCGGGTGACCTCGTCGGCGGTCGCGGTGAGCGCGGCGATCGGCACGCCGGGGAAGCGCTCGCGCAGGCCGGCGAGCGCCTCGTATTCGGGACGGAAGGCAGGTCCCCACTGCGAGATGCAATGGGCCTCGTCGATGGCGAGCAGGCGCACGTCGAGCCTTGCGAGGGCCTCGAGCATGCGCTCGGTCATCAGCCGCTCGGGGGCCATGTAGAGAAGGCGCGTCTTGCCCGAGGCTGCGCGGCGCCAGGCGTCGACATTGTCATCGCGCGACTGGGCCGAGTTGATCGCATCGGCGGGGACGCCGGCGAGGCGCAGGGCCTGGACCTGGTCCTGCATGAGGGCGACGAGCGGCGAGACAACGATCGTCAGGCCGCCCTGCACGAGGGCGGGCACCTGGAAGCAGAGCGACTTGCCCGAACCCGTCGGCATCACGGCGAGCACGTTGCGGCCCGCTAGCAGCGCATCGATCACCGGCAGTTGCCCGGGGCGGAAGTCGTCGTAGCCGAAGACGTCCTTCAGGACCTGGCGCTTGCGGTCGGCGGTCTTGGCGAGGGGTGGCATGGGGCGCGCGGCCTCAAGGGTCGGGGCTCGGATGTCGAGGCGATAGCAGCCGCGGGGGGCAAACCCTATCGGGTGCGGCGCTCGGGGCTGGGGAGAACCCTGCTTGCGACGCAGCAAAAAAGCGGCGGAAATTGTTGCTGCAATGCAACGTGAGTTTCGTTAACTGGCTATTTCGGCTTCTGTTTCGTCATTTCCTTGCGCTTTAGGACACTTCTTGTTCGATTGATTGCCGCATTCATATTGCACCGCAGCAACAGGTCTGGTATGCGGCTTGCCTTTACGTCATCCGCAAGACCGGGGGGCCCATGTCAGCGACTGTCACGACGATCGGCGCGAAGGAAACCAAGACGACCTACAAGGACCTCTACGAGATCGGCGAGATCCCGCCGCTCGGCTATGTGCCCTCGAAGATGTATGCGTGGACCATCCGCAAGGAGCGGCACGGGGAACCGGAAAAGTCGATGCAGGTCGAGGTCGTGCCCACGTGGGAGCTCGACAGCCATGACGTGCTCGTCCTCGTGATGGCGGCGGGCGTGAACTACAACGGCGTTTGGGCGGCGCTGGGCTCGCCCATCTCGCCGATCGACGGCCACAAGAACCCCTATCATGTCGCCGGATCCGATGCGTCGGGCATCGTGTGGGCGGTCGGGTCGAAGGTGAAGCGCTGGAAGGTGGGCGACGAGGTCGTGATCCACTGCAACCAGGACGATGGCGATGACGAGGAGTGCAATGGCGGCGATCCGATGTTCTCGCCCTCGCAGCGCATCTGGGGCTATGAGACGCCGGATGGATCGTTTGCCCAGTTCACGCGCGTGCAGGACCGCCAGCTCATGGAGCGGCCGAAGCACCTGACGTGGGAAGAGTCGGCCTGCTATACGCTGACGCTGGCCACGACTTACCGGATGTTCTTCGGACACCGTCCCCATATCCTCCGTCCCGGGCACAATGTGCTTGTGTGGGGCGCGTCGGGCGGGCTCGGGTCGTTCGCGATCCAGCTGTGCGCGGTGTCGGGCGCGAATGCGATCGGCGTGATCTCGGACGATACGAAGACCGACTTCGTGATGAGCCTGGGTGCGAAAGGTGTCATCAACCGGAAGAACTTCAAGTGCTGGGGACAGATGCCGCAGGTTGGCTCGCCCGAGTATGACGCCTGGACAAAGGAAGCGCGCCGCTTCGGCAAGGCGATCTGGGACATCACGGGCAAGGGCAACGATGTCGACTTCGTGTTCGAGCATCCGGGCGAATCGACCTTCCCGGTCTCGTGCCTTGTCGTGAAGCGCGGGGGCATGGTCGTGTTCTGCGCGGGGACGACCGGGTTCAACCTGACCTTCGATGCGCGCTATGTGTGGATGCGCCAGAAGCGCATCCAGGGCTCGCACTTTGCCAACCTCCAGCAGGCGAGCCAGGCCAACCGGCTTGTGGTCGAGCGGCGAATCGATCCGTGCATGTCGGAGGTCTTCCCGTGGCATGACATCCCGAAGGCGCACACCAAGATGCTGAAGAACGAGCACCTGCCCGGCAACATGGCGGTGCTGGTCAATGCCACGCGGACGGGGTTGCGGACGCTCGAGGACGTGATCGAGGCGGGCAATCCCTGAAAAGCTGCGGGGGCATTCGACGCAACGCCGCAGCCCTTCGCCACTCTTGGGAGACCGGGATGTTGTGGTAGAGGTTAGGAGTATTCATCACATGCCTGATCCCCGTCCCCCGTGCCCCCAGCTTCGTGATCCACATGACCGCTCAAGCCGAACATCTCCGCGCCTCCGAGGCCATCCTTCAGATCGTGCGTTACTTCCCGAATGACCGCATCAGCCTGCAGGACCTGCTTGACGGGCTGGGCGAACGCAGCTTCGGGTTCCTGCTGCTGATCTTCGGCATTGCCTGCGCGATTGCCCCGCCGGGCTTTGCCACGGTCTTCTCGATGCCGCTGCTGCTGTTCGCGGAGCAGATGGTGGCCGGGTTCGATGCGCCGTGGCTGCCGCGCAGCATCGGGGCGCGCAACTTTGCCAAGGCCGACCTCGAGGCGACGCTGAAGCGCGCGGTGCCGGCGATGCGGTGGGTGGAGAAGATCTGCAAGCCGCGGCTGCAGTTCCTGGTCGGTGAGCTGGGCGAACGGCTGCTCGGGGTTCTTGTCTTCATCCTGACGATCGTCATCGCGCTGCCGGGACCGGGGACAAACTTTCCGCCGGGCGTGGCGATCGCGTTCATGTCGATTGCCATCATCGAGCGCGACGGGCTTCTCGTCTTTGCGGGCGTGCTGGCGTCGATGGTGGCGCTCTATATCGGGTTCCTGGGCCTGCAGCTTGTGATCACGGAGATCCTTCCGTGGGTCTGGGCTGAGGTCCAGGAGAACTGGGCCTTCATCACTTCACTTTTCTGAAAGCAACACCATGTCCCTCACTCCGGCGCAGCTTCTTTCCCAAGTCGGCCATGCCGTGACCAACGCCGAGGCCGTGCAGCTGGCCGCCAAGGCCGGCGTGCGCGCGGCCATCGCGGCGGCCGGCGGCATCGACCGGGCGCAACACGAGGCGCACGGGTTTGCGTGGCTGTCGACCTATGTCGAGGCGCTGCGGCAGATGCAGGCGTGGGGACACCGGCTGTCGGCGGACGGCAAGCTGGGCGAGATCGAGACGCTGCTGCTTGGTGTGGCCTTCGGCGAGTACTGCGCGCATATCGTTGGCGGCATTCCCATGAGCCAGGGGGAGTATGTGCGGCTTGCCGACCTTGGCGTGTCGAGTGCGGATGCGGCACGTTTCAGTTCGGGGGCCGTGAATGACCTGATCGCGCATGGCTGCAGCCCGGCGCTTCGTGCGCGCCTGGCCGAACTGATCCAGGCCAATGCGGCGTCGGCCACTTTCGGGGACGCCGGACTTGACGGGGAGATGAACCTCGTCCGGGAGCAGTTCACAAAGTTCGTCGCCGACCGGGTGGCGCCGCACGCGCATGACTGGCACCTGAATGACGAGCTCATCCCGCTCTCGGTCATCAAGGAGATGGGTGAGCTTGGCGTGTTCGGGCTTACGATCCCGGAGGAATTCGGCGGCGCGGGTCTCGGCAAGACGGCCATGTGCGTCGTCTCGGAGGAACTGTCGCGCGGCTATATCGGCGTGGGCTCGCTGGGCACGCGCTCGGAGATCGCGGCAGAGCTGATCCTGGGTGGCGGCACGGCGGCGCAGAAGCAGCACTGGCTGCCGAAGATCGCCTCCGGCGAGATCCATCCCACGGCGGTCTTCACCGAGCCCAATACGCGGTCGGACCAGGGCAACCTGCGCACGCGCGCGGTTCGAGATGGCGACACGTGGAAGGTCACGGGCAACAAGACGTGGATCACGCATGCGGCGCGCGCCGACGTGATGACGCTCCTTGTACGGACGAACCCGAATGTGCCGGGCTACAAGGGGCTTTCCATGTTCCTTGCACCCAAGCCGCGGGGTACGGACGCGAAGCCCTTCCCTGCCCCGGGCATGACGGGCGGGGAGATCGAGGTTCTCGGCTATCGCGGCATGAAGGAGTACGAGATCGGCTTTGACGGGTTCGAGGTGCCGCACGCGAACCTGCTAGGCGGCGAAGAGGGGCAAGGCTTCAAGCAGCTCATGGTGACCTTCGAGTCCGCGCGTATCCAGACGGCGGCGCGTGCGGTGGGCGTGGCGCAGTCGGCGATGGACCTGGCGCTGCGCTATGCGCTGGAGCGCCAGCAGTTCGGCAAGGCGATCTACAGTTTCCCGCGCGTTGCCAACAAGATCGTGATGATGGCGGTCGAGATCATGGTGGCCCGGCAGATCACCTATTTCGCGGCGCGCGAAAAGGATGCGGGCCGGCGCTGCGACATCGAGGCGGGCATGGCCAAGCTGCTGGCGGCGCGCGTGGCATGGGCGTCGGCCGACAACGCGCTGCAGATCCATGGCGGCAACGGCTTTGCGCTCGAGTATCCGATCAGCCGCGTGCTGTGCGACGCGCGCATCCTGAACATCTTCGAGGGCGCGGCCGAGATCCAGGCGCAGGTGATCGCGCGCCGGCAGCTCGAGGATGCGAACTAGAGCTCGAGCGGCCGTCCACGGGCCTTGCGGTAAGCCAGCACCAGCTCGAGTGCCGAGCGCGTCATCGGTGGCAGCTCGGCGTCGGACTGGTCCTTCGGGGTTACCCGCTCGCCCCAGCGGATGAGGTGCGAGCAGAAGGTGAGCCCGCCGCCAAAGGCCGGCGTGAGCAAGAGGCCGCCTGGCTTCACACGGCCCTCTTCCAGAGCCTCGCAGAGCGCGACCGGTACGGTGCCGGCCGACATGTTTCCATAGCGCGCGACCGTCACCATCACGCGCTCCATCGGCACGCCGGCGCGCTTGGCGACGGCCTCGATGATGCGCTGGTTGGCCTGGTGCGGCACGACGAGGTCGATGTCATCGGGCGACTTGCCGGCGCGCTTCAGCACGTCCTCGCTGGCCATGCCCATGCCGAAGACGGCCTTCTTGAAGATCTCCTGGCCTTCGAACTGCCACTGGGTTGCGCCGACCAGCGTTCCCGTGTGGGCGTAGGCGGTGCCCATGCCGTGGATGCGCAGGATCTCGCGCGAGTCGCCATAGCAGCCGAGCTTCTCGAGGAGGACGCCCTCCTCGTTGTCGGTGGCCTGCACGATCACGGCGGCCACACCGTCCCCGAAAAGGACGGCCACGTTGCGGTCGTCCCAGTCCATGAAGGGGGCGATGCGCTCGCCGCCGACCACCAGTGCCGTCTTGATCGCGCCGGTGCGGATCATGGCTGTGGCCATCGAGAGCGCGTAGAGGAAGCTCGTGCAGGCGGTGTTGAGGTCCATCGCGCCGCAACCGTCGGCGCCGATGCGGCTCTGCAGGCCCGATGCCTGGTTGGGGCACTGGTCGTCGTGGGACGTGGTGCCCATGATGATGAGGTCGAGGTCCTTGGGGCCGATGCCCGCGCAGGCCAGCGCGCGGCGGGCGGCGATCTCGCTCATGTGGCCGAGCGAGACCTCGGAGACCCGGCGCTCGCGGATGCCCGTGCGCGAGGTGATCCAGTCGTCGGACGTGTCGAGGAATGTCGCGATGTCCGCGTTCGTCAATACGCCGGGCGGCAGGCATTTGCCCCAGCCCGTGATGCCTGCATACGGCATGCGCTCTCCCCCTTTTACTCTCGTCTTGGCGCCGACCTTCGAAGGGGAGCGAGAATACTCCCAGCGAAAAGGGGTTACAACCAGTGGCGCGGCCCCGGTGGCCGGATCCTGCCGCCGCGGCTCCCTCCGCTTTCGTTAACCATACAAGCCACTGATTTTTCAAGATAGAGGTGTAACAAAAGATACAGTTTCGTCAGCTGTTTTTCGTTTTCCCTCCCGGGTTGTCCGGGCAAGCCACGCCCCTTGAGGGCCGCGAGAACACTACCGGAACATTCGTGCCGACGCCAGACGCGGAGTGACGCAGGCGGCCCCGGCGCTACCGGCGTGAAAGGGGTGTTGCGGCGAAGACTTCGATGACCGGCTCGCCTGTGGCCAGCGCGCGCGCCGTCTTCACGAAGCCGATGGAGGCCGGCAGCCGGAAATGCGCCGCGAGCGCGTTTTCATCGGTCCATTTCTCGACAAAGACGAGCCTGAGCGGGTTCTCGTGGTCGACGTGGACCGCATGGGCAAGGCAGCCCGGCTCGCCGCGCGAGCGCCTGACGTGTTCGCGCGCGGCGTCGAGCAGCGCGGGCAGGCAATCGGGTCGGGCGATGACACTGCCAAGCACGATGATCATTGAACACCCCAAGGTCCGGCGAGAGAGGCTGCGCCTTGAGACTAGCGGCCCCTGCGCCTCGATGCCACCTGGCGCGCGGCGATGGAGGCGGGCCCGCGCGCCGCGCGGGAAACCCGGGGTAGCTAAGCCTGACCCTGCTTCTGGATTCCATTTTGCTATAACAATGACGTTCCTGAGGACGCGCCACTTTGACTGGGTCACGCTTAGGTTTGGGAGAAGCCATGATATGGCCAAGGAAATTGAAGCCAAATTCCTGCGGATCAACAAGGATGCGCTGAGATCCAAGTTACAATCCCTTGGTTTTCAGCTGGTCCATCCAGAGTACGTGATGCGCCGAAAAACATTTGACTGTGGGATTATCGATCCTGGCAAAAATAAATGGGGCCGGGTGAGGCAAGAGGCCGGACGCATCACAATG
Organism: Micropepsaceae bacterium; assembly: GCA_036840015.1. Lineage (GTDB taxonomy): Bacteria > Pseudomonadota > Alphaproteobacteria > Micropepsales > Micropepsaceae > SZUA-430. The sequence continues at coordinate 5,264 of DAISVV010000025.1, read as the reverse complement.
ACAATGAAGGAAGTGACCGGCGGCGGCATCGACGACACGACTGAAGTTGAATTGGTTGTAGATGATTTTGACAAGGCCTGCGAGTTTCTCGAGTTTTGTGGAATGCCTGCAAAGGCATTTCAAGAAAATACCCGAGAACTCTGGAGACGGGGGAATGTCGAAGCAACACTAGACACATGGCCAGGCTTGATGCCGTTTGTTGAAATTGAAGCGCCTGCCGAATTCGAAGTCCGCGTGGTGAGTGAAGAGATTGGGTTCGACTTCAAGAGTGCCGTTTTTGGAAGTGTCGACCAAGTCTATGAATTGGAAATTGGAATTCCGGCTCAGAGTATCACGAAAATGAAGGTCATCACATTTTCGAACCCACCAACGGCCTCTTGATCAGAGGGAGGGGACAGCGCCCCTCATGCACGGGAGACGAGGCAACGGGGTCGGACGCCATTTCCCTCTTTCATACTGTCTCCGAATGAAAAGGCTCGCCCCTGCTATCCCGGACGCGACTTTTCCCGAACCACGTTTCGTCGGGAAAAGTCAGCGATCCGGGACCCAGGGACGATGCACGGCCATGAATCTCCTCGACCCTTTGCACAGAGAACCCGAGTAACCTTGAGATGCACACCGCTCCGACGAAATGCCCTTCAATGCGGCGCGTCGAGCTCGCGCTCCGCCTTGGCGTGGCGCACGGCCAGGTCCACCAGAGCCCACTCCGGGCTGTCGGGATCGCCAGTGGCCAGCAGGGCCTGGTGTCGCGGACTGTCGGGGGAGCCAATGAATATCCATGCGATCTCGGGAAACGTGTCGCCACAATCGATCATGCCAAAACGTGTGGATGTCAGCGCAGCCCTGACACCACCAACATCTCCCTGCTCCTTGCGGATTTCGGCCAGTCGCAGACCGCTCACTATGCTGAACATATGCACGGGCGCATCAGGTGGAACCCGGGTCGATTCATGCCACGCATTGACCAGTGCCTCATGATGCTCTGCGGCCTCGTCAGGCAGATTCAAGACCTCCAGCGCGGTGACGATGTTCTTGTGCGCGATGAAGACATCCCAGATCGCCTGCGGGTTTTTGGGGTCCCCGGCGGCGCAGACCTTGAACAGCGCAAGGCAGGTCTCGAAAATCTTCCGGGCCCCAGCCGCATCTTTCATCATCAGCAGACAGCTCCCATGCGGCTGGCGGCTGTGGCCCTGCGATTCAACCAGATTGCAACCCACTCGGGTGTTTGGCCCTGTCCCTGCTCGATCGCGTATTTCACAGCGCCAGCAAAAGTTTCAAGCGCACCAGTGACGTCACCTGACCCACGCTGCTCGTCGCCCTTCTCGATCAGCGACATGAAAATCGTCTCACCCATCAGCGCATTCATCAGCGGGTTCTTTTCCAGGAGGGCGGCAATCTCCGCGATGCGCTCCTTGGAGGGTGGTCTGGCCTTGGGCTGACGTTGCACGCCGATCAACCGCTGCCACCATGTTCGCGTATCAGTCATGCTCACCTTCGCTGCCATCCAACTCCATCCCGAAAGCCAGAGCTTGCATTTGAACCTGGAGACAGCCACCGGATCACGATGACAAGCCGAAAAACCAAAGACCGCTTGACGCCTAAAGCGATCCCGTCTGCTGCAAAATGAACGCAAACATGTCAGCGACTTCGCTGTCGCGTTGCGCGCGCGTCGAGCCAAGGCCATGGCCGGCATTGAAGTCGACACGCAGCAATACGGGCTTGCCGGATCCGGACTTCGCCTGCAGGTGCGCGTTGAACTTCGCGATCTGCCACGGCATCACGCGCGGATCAGTCATGCCGGTGGTCAGCAATGTAGCCGGGTACTTGACGCCCTTCCTGACCTTCTGCGTTGAATCCATGGCCAGCAATCCCTTGAACCCGGCCTCGGTCTTGACCGAGCCAAATTCCGGAATGTTCGGAGGACCGTTCTGGCTGAACTCCATCCGCAGCGTATTGTGCGTGCCGACATTGGCGATCACCACACCGAACAGGTCCGGGCGTTCTGTCATCGCCATCCCCATCGTGATGCCACCAGCCGACCCGCCATTGATCGCAAGCTTGGGGGCACTGGTCCATTTCTCGGCGATGAGATACTCGGCGCACGCGATGAGATCGCGCCAGGTGTTGGGCTTGTTCAGCAGGCGTCCGCCCTCGTGCCACTCGCGCCCGCGCTCTCCACCGCCGCGAACGCGCGCAGTCGCCCATATGCCACCCCTGTCAAGCCATGCGATCATCCGCGCGTTGAAGAAAGCGTCCTGGTTGATGCCATAGGAGCCATAGGCCTGCATCAGTGCTGGCGCGGACCCGTTTCGCTTGATGCCCTTCTTGAACACGATCGACAACGGGACGGTTACGCCATCCCTGGCCTTCGCAAGCACTTCAACGCTGTCATAGCCAGAGACGTCGATCTTGGGTGGCTCAATCAGCGAGGTCGGCGAGATGGTGCCCGCAGCATCAAGACGGTAGACGGCGTTGGGCCGGACCCAGGACTGAAGGCCAACGACCGCCCCATCAATCTCCTGATCGACGAACAGGTTGCCGGTGGTGCCGGCAAAGGGAAGTGCGATGGGCGTGATCCTGCCGTCCGCGGACAGGCGCCGCATCGTCGAAATGCCGTCTTTCAGGTCGCGGATGTAGATCGCGTCCTTTGCCGCCAGCACGCCCTGGATGACGACGTTGGACTGCGGCACGATCTCCCTGGCGGTCGCAACAGCAGGTTTCTGCGCCGTAACGTGCAGCACGCGATAACGCGGAGCCCCCTTGTAGGTCAGCAGGTAGATGTCATCACCGCGTTGCGTCCAACCCGTGATCTTGTCTTCGGGTCCGCAGATCTTGCGCCAGCCGTCAGTGCCGTTCATCGCCGCACGCAAGGTGTTCACATAGAGCGTGATTTCATTCTGCACGCCCGCGAACAGGCCGGCGACAACGAAATCGGAACCATGTGTCACGCTGACATAAGGAAACTCGATCTCGTTGATCGTCATTTCCTTGTGTTTGCCCGGCGCCAGGACCCTGATGTCGTTCCTGGGATCAGTTTTCAGCTTGTGGAGCCAGCAAACCGAATTCTTGTAGTAGCCGAGACTGCCGAGTTGCTCCCCTGCGGCCAGGCGATTGAAAAAGAACCCCGAGGAGTCCGGAAGCCAGGACGGACCAGCATACTGGGCGCGGTCGATACGCTCGGGCAGCACCTCGCCGGTTGCGACCTCCATGATCTCGATCACCGCATTCTCGCTGCCGGCTGCCGACATACCGTAGGCGACCCACTTCCCGTCCGGCGAGGCGGACCAGTAGTTCATGGAATAGTGGACATCGCCCTTGGTGCGCGTTTCCGGATCGATCAGCACGCGCTCAGGGCCGTCAAATCCTTTCCGGACATGGAGGCGGTAGTTGTTGGCACCTGCCGGTCGCTTCTCGATGAAGACATTGTCGCCTGCAACCTGGATGGCGCTCATGACCTCAAGATCGCCCGAAAGCCCCGAGACAGCTTTCAGCAGGTCAGCGCGCCCGGGAATCGCGTCGAGCCTCGCGCGCGCAAAATCTGCCTGGCCGCGCATATAGCGCTCCCAATCCTTGTCCTTGGGATCCTCCATCCAGCGGTAATCGTCGGTGACCTTTTGCCCAAAGAACGTTTCGGTCACCGGCTCGACCCGCGCAACGGGCGGGAAGGCAGTTTCCGGTGGCATGAGATTGGCGAAAGCGACGTTGGGTGTCACGCTGGCGAGGGCGACTGTGGACGAAGCGGCAAGGAACTGGCGACGGTCGAGCATCGGACGGCGATCTCCTGAAAGGGACACCACCCGTTTACTCGGTTTGCGAAAGCAGGAGAAGACGCAAAAGGTGAGCCTGGCCGCTGAATCCGCCCCCTGGGCCGATACCCGCCTGCGCGCCAGCCGATCCCGGGCTAATGACGCGCGCAGCGAGTACGATCTCGGCAACCTGCAGCTTTCAGTCGGACGCACTCCGGTCGACAGGAATGTCGGGAGAAATACCCTCGATCGCGTTCGTGCCGTCTTTCAGGAAGCGCGGAAGAACGAGTGGTCGACACAACAACAACGCGATTTGGTTTGTCCCTATATCAAAGCGGGTGCCTGAACCCTACTCCACTTCTGCCCCTAGCTCCCTTGGACACCCCCTCTCTGTCTGCTCGCGCCGCTGGCTCCATGACGAGTGACTAGACTGGACCTGAGATGCGGGTTCTGGCTCCATTTCGGTGACACTGCCCCTCTTCCCGCGCAACATCGCTGCCTTACCCCAGCTCTCCTCGCTTTCTCCGAAAGCTGGATCAGGGCTGAAGCGGCCCGAAGCCCTGAACAAGCCTGCCAGATGCGACCAACTCGCGAAGATAGGAATCATCGTGAGACGGCACGACGAGAACATCAGGGTTCTGATCCATGAACGAAATCAGCCATCGAAGCGTCTGGTATGTTTTGGCTCGGTTTTCCGATGTCTGCATCAAGAAGCCTTGCACCAGCCTGGAGCGGCCCGTCTGATCCCGGATGTTCGACATCGTCCAGACGAGGTCTCCGACGAACAAGACTTCTCGCCCATCGGCCATCTGGACGAAGAACAGCACGCTGCCCGGCGTATGCCCAGGCGCAGGAATCAGCACAACGCCGGGTGCCACGCTGGTAAAGCCCTCCGAGGGCACTGGATCGATGCCGCGAAACGACTCTGGGACTTGCCGGTCTTCCATGTATTGCGCCGTCGCTTCGATCTGCTCGCGCGTCAGCCTCACATTCTGGATGATCTGGTCCAGGCTCTTGAACCGGGGCAAATGGCCAAGATGGTCCGGATGCTCGTGCGTCACGACGATCCGGCGTGCCGTGGCCATTGCGCCGGCGATGCGCGCCAGCGACGTGTCGTCGAATTTCTTTCCTGTCTTGAAAAGCGCGGCGACATGGCGATCCATTCCTACATCGATGAGCGTGTCGCCCCAATCCGACTTGAGCCGGAAAGCTGATCGCGCCATTGTCGCGCTCCGGAAATCGAGTCCAGCCTGAAGGCCGAAGAACGGCACTTGATCCTCCGCCAGAAACTCCACCTCAATGGCGCTCGGTCTTTCTTCGGCGGGCGCATTCGCCAAACGGCGAATGTCCGCGATCGACGGGTTGAAATCCGTGGATTGCGGAATGCGCCCATCGACAGCGAAAAAATAGACGAGCCCGCCCATGACCAAAGTCAAGCACAGTGCAATTCCAACAATGACCCTCATGCTCGTTCTCCTGACTTAGTTTTGGGAATCGGGGGCGTGGGAAGCAATCGTT
>DAISVV010000024.1:0-21119 GCA_036840015.1 Micropepsaceae bacterium | reverse complement strand
CATTGTCGGCAAGATCAATGCAGGCGATCTCGACGCGCCTGTTTCCATCGGCACCACCAGCGCCTCCGGGAAGATCGGTCGCGTGAAGTCCGCCGACATCCAAATCTCCGGCAGTGGCGACCTCGAACTGGCCGCCGTAGCCGATGGCCTGAAACTCGCCATTGCCGGCGCGGGCTCGCTCAAGGCCGCTGAAGTGAACGGCGCCGTCGAGGTAGCCATTGCAGGCTCGGGCAGTGTCGAAATCGCAGCCGGCACGGCAAGCAGCTTCAACGTGGACATCGCTGGCTCAGGTGACGTGGCCTTCAAGGGGCACGTGGTCAATCCCAGCGTGAGCATCGCAGGCTCTGGCGAAGTCGTCCTGAACACCTATTCAGGCGGGCTTGAGCAGTCGATCATGGGCAGTGGCAATGTCCGGATCCTCGGCGGTCAGCGCACGTTCTGAGCGTGCCGCCGCCGGCCATGGGACTTACTCGTACCGCAGCGCCTCGATCGGATCGAGGCTGGCAGCCCGCCGGGCGGGGAAGAAGCCGAAAATGATCCCGACAGCCGCCGAGAAGACGAAAGCGACGATCACCACCCAGACGCTGAGCACGAAGGGCACGTCGATCGCATAGGCGATCGCGGCAGAGCCGGCGAGTCCAAGCATCGCGCCGATCATTCCGCCAACGCAACTCAGCAGGATCGCCTCGATCAGGAACTGCATGAGCACGTCTCGTTCAAGCGCGCCGATGGCCAGCCTGATGCCGATCTCGCGCGTGCGCTCCGTCACCGACACCAGCATGATGTTCATGATCCCGATCCCGCCCACCAGCAGGCTGATCGCCGCCACCGCCGACAGCCCGGCTGTCAGAAGGGCCGTCGTCGATCCGACCAGCGCGGACACCGACTGAAGGTCGCGGATCAGGAAGTTGTCCTGCTCGCCTGCACGGATCCGTCGCCGCTCCCGCATCAGCGAGGCAAGCGCCTCCTGCACGGGCTTGACGCGCTCGGCGCTCACGGCAGATAGCCAGATCTGCTGCACGTCGTCATTTCCCGTCATCCGGCGTTGCACCGCCACGATGGGCATCAGGACAATGTCGTCCTGGTCCTGCCCGAATGTTGATTGTCCCTTCGGCGCCAGTACGCCAATGACCTCGCAGGTCGTGGTCTGTCCCAGCCGGATCGTGGCCCCGAGCGGGTTCTGGTGGCCAAAGAGTTCCCGCCGCGGCGTCTCGCCCAGGATACAGACAGGCCGTCCCCCTCGCTCCTCACTCTCCGAAAACAGCCGTCCCTGCGCCAGTGGCCAGTCCCGCACGATGAAATAGGGGTTCGTCGTCCCGTTCACCGGAACGAACCAGTTGTTCGAACCGTAGACGGCCTGCGACTGCTTGATGGTCGACGGGGCAACCGCAAGCACGCCTTGGATCTCGCGCATGATCGCCTGCGCATCCTCGACCTTGAAGGGCGTCTGTGGCGTGGCAGGTCCCGCACGCTGCGGCGTGAAGGGCAGCACGAACAGCAGGTTGCGTCCCAGCGATGCGATGTCCGATGTCACCTTGAGCGTCAGGCCCTGTCCCAGCGTCACGACGGTCACGACGGCAGCCACGCCCACGATGATGCCAAGCGTCGTCAGGAGCGACCGCAGGATATTGGCCCTGAGCTCCCGGAACGCCAGCTGCAGCGTGATCCAGATCATGCCGGCACGCTCCCGCGCGTCACGGTATCTGAGGCAATCTTGCCATCGCGGAACCGGATCTGCCGCTTGGCATAGGCGGCAATGTCATCCTCGTGCGTCACGAGCACGATGGTGATCTTGCGGGTCTGGTTGAGGTCGTCGAGCAGCTTCATGATTTCATGGCTGCGCGAGCTGTCGAGGTTTCCCGTCGGTTCGTCGGCGAAGATCACGGCAGGCTCGGTCACAAGGGCCCGCGCAATCGCAACGCGCTGCTGCTGTCCGCCGGAAAGTTCCGAAGATGTGTGGTTCGCACGGTCCGACAGCCCCACGAGGTCCAGCGCCTTGAGGGCGGCCTTCCGGCGTTGCCCGACGGTCTCGCGCCGGTAGATCAGCGGCAGCTCCAGGTTCTCGCGAGCGGTGGTGCGCTTGAGCAGGTTGAACCCCTGGAACACGAAGCCGATATAGTGGCGCCGCAGCAGCGCCCGCTGGGAGCGATCAAGCGTGCCGACGTCGATCCCGCGGAAGAAGTAGCGCCCGCTCGTGGGCGTATCGAGGCATCCCAGGATATTCATCGCCGTCGACTTGCCCGACCCGGAAGGACCCATGATCGCGACAAACTCGCCATCGTTGATCGTAAGATCCACGCCGTCGAGCGCGCGCACCTCGGCTTCGCCCTTGCCGTAGATTTTCGACACCTTTTCGAAGCGGATCAGCGGGGCGTCAGTCATGCCGCGTTAGCGCCCCGAACCGGACTGTTGGTCGACGTCGAGGATGAATTCCTCGCCCGCCTTGACGTTGGAACTGGTGATCTGCGTCCGCTGACCGTCCGTGATGCCGAGCGTGACGTCCCGGGCTTCGGGCTCCTTGCCCTTGACCTCGACCCACAGCTTGCCCTTGCCCGAGCTGATCGGGTCTGCCGGCGCGACGGTCGCCGTCGGTGCCATGCTGGAGACAGGCGCGGCCGTCTGCGGCGAGAACCGCAATGCGCCATTGGGAACACTGACAACGTTCTCTGCTGTCTTGACCGAGATGTCGGCAGTGGCCGTCATGCCGGGCTTGAGCAGCCCCTTGTCGTTCTCCACGCTGAGCACGCCCTGGTAAGTCACGACGTTCTGGATCGTCCGCGCGGCATTGCGCAGCTCCAAGACCTTCGCCTTGAAGACCTGCGAGGGATAGGCATCCACCGTGAAAGTCGCGTCCTGCCCGACGCCGACCTCGCCGATGTCGGCCTCGTCAATGTCGACGGTCAGCTTCAGCTTGCTCAGGTCCGAGGCGATGATGAACAGCTCCGGCGCCTGGAAGCTGGCGGCAACCGTCTGCCCGCGTTCGATCTTGCGGTCGAGCACGATGCCGTCGATGGGCGAGAGGATGGCAGCCTTTGCGAGGTTCGCCTGTGCCTGCTCGGCCTGCGCACGCGCCGACTTCAGGTTGGCCGCCGCCGTCTTGCGAGCGGCAAGCGCGGCGTCATACGCAGCCGATGACACGAAGCCCTTGTCACGCAGGGCAATGGCCCGTGAAAGGTCACCCTCGGCCTTGGCAAGCGTGGCCTCGACCTGCGCCACCGCCGCCAGGGCCTGCTGCGCGCGCGCATTGAGCTCTTCGGTATTGATCCGTGCGATCACCTGTCCCTTGGTGACCTTGTGGTTGAAATCGACAAGCACCTCGTCGATGCGTCCCGAGACTTCGGCGCCGACCGTGACCTTGTCCATGGGCTGCAGCGTGCCGGTTGCAGTTACGATCGCCCGGATCGTCGAAACTTCGGCCTTCCCGCGGATATAGACGGTTGGCTTGGCAGGCGTCAGCAGGTACCATGCGCTACCCGCCACGAGCAGCCCCGCAATGAGCAGCACCCACCATCGGCGCCATAACGGAGCCTTCTTGCTGCCGACACCCAGCACGCGCCCGATGTCACCTGACGCGCCGGCACCGGCCACGCCTCCACCACCCATGATATTCACCCGCCAGCCAGAGAGAGTTTGTTTACGTATATAGGAAAGCAGTCTCACATCATCAAACTAATGTTTGCCTTAGGACCTCAGTCCTCTCGAAGATGTGATGAATCTATGGTTACGACGAGGGGCGCCGATACGGATCAGCTATGTCCCTGAGACCGTCCCCCAGCACGTTGAAGGCAAGGACCACAAGGATGACCGGGACCAGCGGGGCCAGCAACCAGGGATAGAGTTCCACCGCACTCACGCTCTGGGCGTCATTGAGCAGCACCCCCCAGCTGACCACCGGGGGCCTCAGGCCGAGCCCGAGGAACGAAAGGGCGGTCTCCCCCAGGATCATCGCCGGCACCGCCATGGTCAGGCTGACGATCAGGTGGCCCGAGAAATTGGGAAGCATGTGCAGGAACAGGACGCGCTGGCGGCTGGCACCGAGCAGCTCCGCCGCCACCACATAGTCCTCCTCCCTCAGGGACATGATCTTGGCACGGACCGCCCGCGCGAGCCCGGGCCAGTCGAGCAGCCCCAGGATGATCGTGATGCCGAAATAGACAGAGATCGCCGACCAGTTGGCCGGCAGGGCCGCCGCCAGCGCCATCCACAGCGGCAGCTCGGGGATGGCCCTCAGGATCTCGATGAGCCTCAGCACGAGCGCATCCACCCGGCCGCCCGCATAGCCGGCAAGTCCCCCGAGCAGGCACCCGAGGAAGAAACTGATCGCAACGCCAATCAGTCCGATGGTCAGCGAGATGCGCGCCCCGTGAAGGATCCGGCTGAAGATGTCTCGCCCCAGCCGGTCCGTGCCCAGGAGATGGAACCGCCCGCCTTCCGGAGGGCAGACCAGGTGGAAATCACCGGGGATGAGCCCCCAGAGCATGTACGCATCCCCCGCACAGAGGAAGCGTAAGGCCTGCGGTTGCGTGGGGTCGGCGACGAAGCGCCGCTGGAAGGTCTCGGTATCCAGCGTGCTTTGCATCGCAAGCACATGAGGCGCTGTCAGTCGTCCCTCATGCACGATGCGCACGGCCATCGGCGGCATGTAGATGTGGTCATTGCTCCGCGTCTCGGGCGCATAGGGGGCAATGATCTCCACGAATGGCAGCAGCGCATACACAAGGGCAAGGAAGACCAGCGAAGCAAACGCGGCCCGCCGTCGGCGGAGCCGTCGCACGAGACCCTCGGGCCGTGGCAGGGCAGTGCTGTCGGGAAGACCCTGCGCGCTCATCGGTCAAGCGCCTTGCCAAGGCGGACACGCGGATCGATGAGCGCGAGCAGCAGGTCCGAAACAAGCGTGCCAACCAGCGTAAGCCCGGCGGCAAACAGCAGGATGAACCCGGAAAGGAACAGGTCCTGTGCCTGCAGCGCGCGAACCAGGATCGGGCCGACCGTGGGCAGGCTCAGCACGACCGACACGATCACCGAGCCCGAAACCAGTGACGGGAGCAGGTTGCCGATGTCGGCAACGAATGGAATGAGCGCCATGCGCACCGGATAACGCATCAGAAGCCGCGTCTCGCTGATGCCGCGGGCGCGCGCGGCAATGACATAGGGCTTGTTCAGTTCATCAAGCACGTTGGCCCGCAGCCGTCGTGTCATCGCTCCTGCGCCCGAGAATGCGATCACCACGACCGCGACGGCGCCATGCGCGGCCATCGACATCAGGCCCTCCGGCGTCCACCATCGATCCGCAAGGTCAGGATCAATGAGCCCGCCGATTGAAATCCCGAACCAGGAATTCGAGTAGCTGAGGACCAGCAGTGCCAGCAGGAAACCCGGGGTCGCAACGGCAACGTAGGCAAACAGGGCAATCAGGTGGTCCAGCACGCCATTCTTGCGCACGGCCGCGAGCACGCCGAGCGGTATGGCAAGCAGATAGACCGTGAGTACCGCCAGCACGTTCACCGCAATCGTGGGTCCCAGAGCATAGCCCACCACGTCGGCAACGGGCTTGTTGAACTCGAACGAGGGACCGAGATCTCCCTGCAGCAGGCCCGAGAACCCGCGCGGTCCGGGCCATACGCCAAGCCAGATCCCGAATTGCTCGACGAAGGGCCTGTCGAGGGAATGTTCGCGCCGCAGGAACTCGACCCGGGCCGCCGCGGCGCTGTCACCCTGGGCCTGCAATTCGGCAATCTCGTTGGAAAGGATGTCGCCCGGTGGCAACTGGATGGTGATGAAGATCAGGCCCGCGATGGCAACAAACGTCGGCACCATCAGCAGCAAGCGCTCGACGATGAACCTCAGCATGCAGCCTCTCTACCTCGCCCTTGTCCCGCTGCCCGATCAGCGGCTGAACCAGAACTCGTCCATCCTGTACATGCCGAACTGCCCGCCCGGATCCCATGAAAAGACCCCCTTGGCCGGCACATTGTTCAGCTTGCGATTGACCGCGACGGGTTGCAGCACCTCCGATACGGTGCCGATGATGAAGGCCTGCTGCGCATGGATCGCAAGCATGCGCGCCCAGATCGCTTCGCGTTCCTTGCGCGAGCGCGCGGTGTTCCATTGCGCGTTCAGGTCAAGCAGCGTCCGCGCCTCGGCGACATCGGGCGCCTGTCCGGCCTTGCCCCCGGTCTCGAAGTGATTGCCCCACTTGGGCCAGGCCAGCGTGTCCTGCCGGGTTGGCGCCAGTTCGTCCGGGCTCATGTCAGGCGAGGGAATGCCCATGTCCCATCCCGAAAGACCCGTCATGATGGCCTCTCCCGAATACGCGCGGTTGCGCATCAGTGACCTGTCCGACGGCTTGATGATCAGGCGGATGCCGACGGCCCTGAAGTGCTGCATGACAAGCTGCAGGATATCGGTCTCTTCCTTGGTCTCTCCCGCGATGTCGACGATGAGTTCGAGCTTGCGCCCGTCAGGCAGGCGACGCATCCCCTCGCTGTCCCGTCCCGCAAGGCCTGCAGCATCGAGCAGGCCATTGGCCCGCTTCGGATCAAATCCTGCGTGCGCCGCAGCGTTCTCCGCCGTGTAGAGCGGCGAGGCCTTCAGCACCGCATTGGCACTCTCCGAGGCCAGTCCGAAGAACAGCGACTTGTTGAGATCCTTGCGGTTGATCGCCAGTGACAACCCCTGCCGGAAACGAACATCCCGCATAAGTTTGCGCCACGTGTCGTCACTTGCATTCAGGTTCGGGTAGAGCGCGAAGTGCGATCCCTTGCCGATGGGCCAGGTGCGAAGGACATATTGTCCCTTTGCCTCGTTGGCCTTCAGCACCGAGACGTCGCCGAACGACAGCCCCCGCGCCTGCAGGTCGCTGTCCCCCGCCGCAGTCTTCGCGGCAACAAGCCCGCCGTCGACAATCGATACTTCGATCGTGTCGATATAGGGAAGCTGCACGCCATTGGAATCGATGCGGTGATAATACGGATTGCGCTTGAAGATGACGCGGGTCGCAGGAATCTCGGTGACCGGCACCCAGGCCTGCAGCGTGGGCAGGGCAGGGTTGTCGTTGTTCCCCATGCTGTCCATCTGGTTGTGCAGTTGCGCCCACGACCTCATCTTGCGTTTCGACACGAGCGCATCGAGCTGGGCCTTCGGCGCATGGCCAGCATGGAACTGCTTCAGGTAATGGGCAGGCCTGTAGATGTAGGGCTCGCGCGCCTGCGCAAGCACGGGAAGAAAGCGCGCATTCGGCTTCGACCACGTGTAGCGCACCGTCAGTTCGTCGATGATCTCGACCTTGGGCACCTCGCCATCATTCAGGATGTCCGATGGGGGACCCTTTGGCGAGAGTTCGGTATTGTTCGCAATGTCCTCCCAGAAATAGCGGAAGTCCTCCGAGGTGAACTTCGCGCCATCCGACCACCTGTGGCCAGGCCTGATCCGGAAGGTGAAGATGCGCCCGTCCTTCACATCGACGGATTTGAGCAGGTCCGGCTGCAGCGCGAGCGACGGCGTCCATCCCACCAGTCGCGCATAGCTCCACGTGCTGATGAGGCGGATGTCCTTCTCCTTGCTCATCAGGGTCCTGAGTGTGCCGCCCGGCCGTCCGGCCTTGCGTCCCGGCGCGGTGACATCGGCCACCGACGGCTCCGTTGGTACACGCTGCGCCACGGGCGGCAGCTTGCCTTGCGCCACGAGCGGCGCGAGCGAGGGGGTTTCCTGCAACGCCGCCGGAGCGGCCATGGCGGCCCCGGCGATCGCTCCGAGAAGGACAAGGCTGGCAGCAATCAGGCGTCCAAAGCGCATCATTTTCACCATGGGATCAGGCAATCGCGACCAGATGGTCTTCGCCAACCGTCTTGTATTGGGGAACCTGACCCGGCTGCAATCGGTAAGGTTCCGGCCATGCGGCAGGGTCCGAGGCCCGGCCCTCCATTAGCGCAGTCAGGTCCAGTTTTCGCCCGAGATCTGGCTCCGGATGGGCCGCCAGCAAGGCGATCGTGTAGGGATGCACCGGATTGGAAAACAGGGTGGCCGAAGGCGCAGCCTCGACAATCCGCCCGCTGCACATCACACACACCCTCTGCGCGACCGAGCGCACCACGGCCAGGTTGTGGCTCACGAACAGGGTCGCAACATTCAGGTCAATCCGCAGCCCCTCAAGCAGGCCGAGGATCTGCGCCTGCACCGACACGTCGAGTGCCGACACGGGCTCGTCGCACAGCAAAACGTCCGGACCCAGCGCAAGCGCCCGGGCAATGCCAAGCCGCTGGCGCTGGCCGCCGGAGAACGCATTGGGATGGCGCGCCAGCATCGAGCCGCTGAGGCCGACGAGTTCCATGAGCGCCTGTGCCCATTGGCGCCGCTCGGTCCGCGAGCCAAGACCATGGATGACAAACGGCTCCGTGACGATGTCTTCAGCCGTCATGCGGGGATTGAGCGAGGCGAAGGGATCCTGGAATACATACTGCACGCGACTGCGATAGGACCTCAGGGCTCGCCCCTCCAGGCTGGCCACATCACGCATGCGCTTGCCATCGAATGCCTCGATGCGGCCACTGTCCGGCTGCAGCACCCGCAGGATCAGCTTCGACAGCGTGGACTTTCCGCAGCCGCTCTCGCCGACCAGCCCGACGCAGCCGCCGGCATCGATCTGCAGGCTGGCCCCGAGAACCGCATCGACCGTTTCCACCATGCCCGCGTCCGATCGCTTGCGCGCCGTGAACCGCTTGCTGACGTTTTGCAGCGTGATGAGCCGCGTGCCCGGTTCAGGGCCGATGCGATCCTTCCAGACATCCCCAAGCGCCTGCGTCGCCGCGCTGCTGGTACGTTGCGGCTGGATCGGCATCAGCGGTCCTGAGAGGCGCGGCACCTGCGACAGCAGGAAGCGCGTATAGGTGGAAGAGGGCTGCCCGAGCACTTGCGCCACGCTTCCCGTCTCCTCGACAGCCCCATCCTTCAGCACCACGACCTGGTCGGCAATGTTGGCAACCACGCCAAGGTCATGCGTCACCAGGAGCAGGCTGAGGCCAAGCCGGTCCTGCAGTTCGGCAAGCAGCTTCAGCGTCAGGGCCTGCACGGTCACGTCAAGCGCCGAAGTCGGTTCATCGGCAATCACAAGCGAGGGCTTGCAGATCAGCGCACTCGCGATCATGGCCCGCTGTCTTAATCCGCCGCTCAGTTCGAACGGATACCGGCCGGCGGCAGCCGCGGGCTCGGGAAAACCGACAAGCGACAGCATCTCCCTGACACGCGCGTCACGCCCGCTCCGGTCGAGCCCGGGCTCGTGCGCTTCCAGCATCTCCGACAGCATCGCCCCGATGGTCATCACCGACGAGAACGCAGCCGATGGTTCCTGGAAGGCCATGGCGATGGCCTTGCCGCGCAACCCCCGCATCTGCCTGTCGCCACGCTTGCACAGGTCAACCTCATGCGGCGCGGTCTGGAACAGGATCTCTCCCGCACGTCGAGTGAGCCCGCCGGGCAGAAGGCCAAGCACCGCGTTGCAGATCGTTGACTTGCCGGATCCGCTTTCCCCGACAAGGGCCACGCATTGCCCCCGCGGCACCTCGATGTTCACCGAGCGCAGGATGCTGCGGCGCGAATCCCGCGGGCCCGCCTCGACGGTCAGGTTCCGGATCCGAAGCAAGGTGTCCATCTCAGCGCTCCTGCGACGGGGCAAGCCCGAGTGCGGCAAGGTTGGTACGGCTGAGGTCAGACACATCAATGCCGCGCGCACGCGCCTCGCGCCACGCCTGATCGAGGACATCGCGGAAGCCCTCCAGCCCGTCGTCGATCAGCATGTCCCCCGACCGTCCCCGAACCTTGAAGTCTGCCAGTGTCGCCTTGCGATAGCGGCCGAGCGGAAAGATCCGGACCTCGATCGAGGTCACGTCCGACCAGTCAAGGCGGCGGGCCGGCAGGAAACCCCGCGTCAGGAGGATTCCCTCCTCATCGACCGAGATCTCGCTCACCGCACGCACGATGCAACTCAGGAACGAGACTGCGAAAAGGACCACAAGAGGCAGGAGAAGCAACTGCCATGGCGATAGCAGCGGCTGCAGCAGCGACAGGAACCCGGCAGCCAGAAGCGCAGCACCGCTGCGGGCAGCCTCCAGCAGGATGATGCGGCGATGCCACCGTGTCTTCATCACGTTTCAGGCCCCAAAGACCGCGCGCGCCGGCAACCATCGTACCGCCGGGTGGCTTCGCGTGTGGATGAGGACATTCGCAACGACATGCTCGATCTCGGGTCCCCAAAGCAGATGATGCGTCAGCAGGCCAAGCGGCTCGTCCGCCCGGTCAGGATGCGCGCGTCGCCATCGTAGCTTTCGCAGCAGCGCTGCCGCAACGGCACGATCATCCTTTGGTATGCGCCCGCCTCGCCAGTCAATCGGGTCGAGATGCGTGTTGACGCGGACAAGCGGCCCCGTCTTGTCGCCCGGCAATCGTGGTTTCCACGCCGAAATCCCGCGATAACCAAGCGCAGGCAGGCGCCCCGCCAGCCGCGGCGCCATCCGGTTCCACGGCGGCACCAGCACCGGCAGGGCCTGCGCACCGAACCCCTGCCGCAGCAGGACAAGCCCGGCCGTCAGCTCTTCCTCCATCTGCGACAGCTTGCGGCTGCCACCAAACTCGCTTTTGGCGTACCCCGCCGGCGCGTGGTTGGCATGCGCGTAGCCATGCACCAGCACGCTGGTGCCGAGGTGGCGCCGCACCTGCTGCACCAGTCGACGCGTGAAGCGCGTGGGAATGACCGAGAGCGCAACTGGCACCTTGTGTCGCCCCGCAAGGCGGAACAGTGACCCGAGCTGCGGCGTCACGTCGATCGCATCGTCATCGCGCCACCAGAACATCGCAACACGGCGCGCGCGATGCCAGGTGTCGAGTTCCGTGACGACGTCCTGCCACATCAAGCATCACCAACGACGGAACGGATTGCCGCAACAGTGCCGGCCACGCCGTTCAGGTTCACGCCATGCGCGGCCATCCCCCTGTCCATGCGCTCATCGACAGCCCGCGCCAGGGCCTCGGGCGCAAGGTCGAACGATCTTACCACGGAAACGAGGTCGAGCGCGGCGAGGCGCTGCGCACGCGTGATCTGCTCCCTTTCCCGGTCAGTCTCGAAGGGAACAGCCACGCAGGGTGTCCGCGCGGCCAGCGTTTCGGTCATGGTATTGTAGCCAGCCTGGCTGATGGACAGTACCGAACGGGCAAGCTGCGCCGGCAGGTCGGGCAGCGAGCGAACGAACCGGATCCCGCTGGCCTCCAGCGATCCCGGCTGCGAGAGGGGACCACTCACGACCAGCCACGCTTCGTCCCTGAGCCGCGTGAGCGGCTTTGCTGCTATCGCCGCCAGAAGCAGGGCCTCCCCGACAGCGCCGCCCCCGGCCGATACAAGCACACCGCGGCGCTCGGCTTGCGGCGCCGGCCACGCCGGACCTACATAGCCCGTATAGACGACAAGGTCAGCGATCGAGGCCATCTCGGGAAAGGAATGGGCAACCGGGATCAGCAAGGGATCGCCATGGACAAGCACGCGGTCATAGGCTTCGCGCGCCCGCGCAACCATGTCCCGCGCGCGCGCGTCCTTGCGCGGTCGCTGCAGAACGTCACGCACCGAGGCATCGACGCGCACACGACGCCCGCGCTCGCGCACCCGCGCCAGCAGCGCCAGCACCTCGTCCTCCACGAGGCGCCGCCCGAACGGAAAGGTCTCGGTGATGATGCAATCGGGTTGCAGCGCATCGTGAAGCGAGAGCAGAATTTGCCGGCGCTGATCCATGAGCACAGGCGTGACATCTGCGCCCGACCCATCGACAAGCGCATCGAAAAACGCATCCTTGGCCTGCACGGCGGGCAGGGGCACAAGCCGGCAGCCCTTCGCCGCAAAGCCTGCCGGCGTCACGCCGCCGCTCGCCACCACCACGTCGAACCCGCTTTCGCCAAGCCCTTGAGCAATGTGCGCAATGCGCATGAAATGCCCGACGCCCAGAAGGTGCTGCGTCCAGATCAGGATCCGCGCGCTCACGTGACCACCGCCTTCATCAGTTCCATCAGGCGCTTGCTGGCGGTCTTTAGCGATCGCTCTGCCTGAACGAAATCCTGCGCGCAGTCCGCCATGCGGATCCGTCGGTCAGGCTCGCCCGCCAGGGCAAGGACGGCTGAAGCGAGGCCCGCAACGTCGCCGGGCGCGCACAGGACCCCCGTCTCGCCATCCAGCACGACGTCGCCCACACCCCTGTTGCGGCAGGCGACGACCGGAAGGCCACTTGCCTGCGCCTCCAGATAGGTCAGCCCGTAAGCCTCGCCGATCCCGGGCCAGAGGAAGATGTCGCTCCCTCCCATGAGACCCCGCAGGGCGACAGGCGTCAGGCCACCGTGAAAGCGCACGCGCTCGCCCAAGCCATCATGCGCGAACAGCGCTTCAACCGCAGGCCGATGCTTCCCGTCCCCCGCAATGTCGAGCGTGAAGCCTCGGGCAGGCAGGGCCTTCATCACATCGCGGGCAAGCCGAAAGCTCTCAAGCTTGCGCTCATCGCGCATCATGCCGACTGACAGCAGCCGACCTCCAAACACCTGCGCGCTGGAAGGCCTGCGCCACGCCTCTGCATCGATGAAGGGCTTCAGGTCATGCACGCGTCCTCGCGCAACCTGATCGAGGCAATACCGGTCGAACGCGGTCATCGCGAGCAGAAGCCGCGCCGCACCAAGGGCCCGCGTCGTACCCTCGTGGCCAAGGTGCCAGGGCCCCTGCGCACGTTTCGGCGCATGCGATCCTTCGGCGATCACATAGGGCACACCAAGGCTCTCGCAAACCAGGGGCCCGATCCAGTCCGGCGACTTGTAGTAGGCATGATAGCTGAGCCACGCATCGGGCCGCTGCATACGCCCCGAGGCAATCTGCACGAGCAGATCACGGCCGGCCTCCTCCGCAAGAACCTTCAGGCGCTGCTGCTGTTCCGGGTCACCGCTTCCCTCCCGCGTCAGCGGCAGGGGCGGGCAGGACACTGAAGCGCCGCCAAGTGTGAGCGCGCGCTGCAGCAGCATGGCCATCTGCGAGGCGCCGGAGGCAGCGCCTGCGTCTGCAGGCGCGAAGGGCGAATAGAACATCACCTTCATGCGACACCTGCAGCTTCCCGCAGCAGGGCCGCGATCTGGTCGTGTCCGGCCGCCGCATCGAAAAGCGCTGCATTCATCCCGAGCGCCGCCCGGGCCAGCCGCGCGCGTTCCTGCGGCTGGCGGCAAAGGACCTCGATCCGGCACGCAAGGGCTTCCGGATCACCGCGCGCAACCAGGGCGCCCGTCACCCCGTCACGCACTGCGTCCCCGACGCCACCCGCATCGCAGGCCACCACGCAAAGTCCCCGCGCCTGGGCCTCGAGCACGACATTCGGCAGCCCATCCCGGTCACCGTCGGCGGCCACGTCCGCCGGGAAGACAAGAAGATCAGCACCATCCATCGCCGCGATGATCTCGCCATGCGGACGCCCGCCATGAAGCGCCACCCTATCCTGCAAGCCCAGGGACACGACGTGTTCCCGCATCCTCCCCAGCAGCGGCCCATCCCCGAAATGCGCAAGTTCGACATGAACCCGTCCTGCAAGCCGCGCCACGGCCTCAAGCAGATGGCGCAATCCCTTCTTCTCGACCGCCCGTGCAACAGCGACCAGCCGCACCGGCGCGCCCGCATCCGATCCATCCCGCGTTGAGACCGAAACCGTGGGCACCACCAGCTCGCCATCGACCCCATGGTGCACAAGGGACAGCCGGCAATCCGGGGAGATCTGCAACAGCCGTTCCCGCGCCGGGCTGTTGCATGTCACGACGAAAGCCGCCTCTGCCAGCTTGTCACGAAGATCCCAGACCGGCGTCGTCCAGACATCCTTCGCATGCGCCGACACACTGTAGCCGATCCCCAGCAGGCAGGCGGCATAGCGAGCAACCGATGCCGGGCTATGGGCGAAGTGGCAATGGATGTGGTGCACATGGCGACCAAGTCGCTGCGCGAGCACGCAGGCCTGCCCGAACCGCCGGATGCGGGCACGGCCCGGATCGCGCGCAAGGTCATGCCGGAACGCGCGGGCAGCCTTGGCAAAGCCGGGCAGCCCAGCGGCACCCGCGACGGCGCGCGCAACCACGAGCGGCGCCTCGTGCAGGTATTCCGGCAGGTAATCGCAGGCAAGGCGTGGTTCGTACCGGGTCAGCTGCGCATCGGCCGACGGATGCCGCAACGCATGCAGTGAAAAGGCAATCCCCCGGCGCTGAAGCCCCGCAAGCTCACGGGCGATGAAGGTCTCCGACAGGCGCGGATAACCCTTCACAACGATCGCAAGCGTCGCGTCGGCCACCGTCATGGAGCCACCGGGGAAAGCCCGAGCACCGAGCGGCAATGGGAAACGACATTGTCGAGGCCATCGAGAAGCCCGGCCGGCGCATGCAGCGCCGGCCGCGGTTGGGAATCCAGGGCGCTGATCGCCTCGACGATCGGCCCGACACCCCCAGCGGCGCCAGCCTCCGGTTCCGGAACCCAGCGTGCAAGCTTCAGTCGCTCGGCAGCCTGCGCCCGGATGGTCTGCTCGCAGCGTGGCACGCGGCGGGGCACCAGCACCGCCCGCTTGTCGAAAGACAGGATCTCGCAGAACGTGTTGTAGCCGCCCATGCAGACGACGGCGCGCGCATCTGCCACGAGGTGTTCCATACGCGGCTCGAAGGTGAGGCCCGCGAGGGCAGGCTGCCGCGCCATGCGCGCCTCGAAGCCCTGTCGGATGCCGGCGCCCATGAAGGGCCCGGGCACGACAAGCGCCTTGGGAAGGTCTGAACCGCTCTGTTCGTAAGCCGAGATGACCCAGTCGATCAGCGTCTCGCCATCGCCACCTCCGCCGGCCGTGACAAGCACACGCTCGCCGATGTCCGGCACGCGGTGGGTTGGTCCGGAGCCCGGAAGGCTCCGCCTCAGATAGCCCGTGTAGCGGACCCGCGCGGTGACAGCCCCTGGCAAGCCCAGCCCCTCAAGCGGATCGTGGATTGCACGCAAGCCGTAGACCAGGATGTCGTCATAGAAGCTCTCCAGGGCCGCAACCGCATTCTTGCGCGTCCATTCCGCAGCCAGCGCGCGCGGCTCGTCGAGTACATCCCGCAATCCCAGCACAAGGCGAGTACCCCGTGCCTTGAGGTCCGATAGCGTCTCCTCCAGCTCGCCCCGCAGGCCTAGCGGTTCCTTGTCGACGATGAAGAGGTCGGGTGCAAAGCTCAGCGCGGTTTCCCGGATGAGGGATGCCCGAAGTGCGGTCGTCGATTCGACCGGGCCGTGCGCCCCCAGGGGCACATAGTCGCCGCTGCGCAGCTTGATGATCCCCGGCACCCGGACGAAGTCCACGCGGGTCTTGAAATCGAAGCTGCCGATGATCGGCGAACCCGATACGATCAGCACCCGAAGTTTCGGGATGGCCTCGGCAAGGGCATGCGCTATGGTCCGGCAGCGTCGGATATGGCCCAGCCCGAAACTGTCATGGCTGTAGATCAGGACGCGTGCCGCAGTCGATGTAATGATGAACCTCTCGGGACGTTGTCTGTTGAACCAATCCGGATCATTATTTCACCAACGGGCGTATCGGCAAGGTGAACCCTGCCGCAACGCATCCCGGCGACGCGGAGAGCCGATCGGAACCTGATGTCCAGCCACCAGTCCCTGTACCGCTACATATGGCAGCACTCCCGCCGCGACCAGATCGTCATCCTTCTGATCGCGCTGCTTGCGCAGCCATTCTACTTCCTGACCCTGACGCTTCCCAAGCACATCATCAACGGCCCGATCCAGGGCGGCGGGTTCGAGGAAGCAGGCGCGACGCAGGCCTTCCTGCAGATGTCCTTTGCGCTGCCGGGCTTCCTGCCGCCCGGCTTGGCGGGAACATGGCATGTGTTCAATGGCATCCCGCTCGAGCGCCTGCCTTACCTGTTCGCGCTGAGCCTGACCTTCCTCGCGCTTGTGGGCTTCAACGGCTTCCTGAAGTTCCTCGTGAACACCATGAAGGGCCGGCTGGGCGAGCGCCTGCTGCGGCGCCTGAGGTTCGAACTCGTCGACCGGATCCTGCGCTTCCCGCCCGCCCACCTGCGCCGCGTGAAGCAGGCCGAGGTCGCGTCCATGGTGAAGGACGAGGTCGAGCCCCTTGGCGGCTTTACGGGGGACGCAATCGTCTGGCCTGTGTTCCTCGCGGGCCAGGCCATCACGGCGATGACATTCATCCTTGTGCAGAATGTTTGGCTGGGCCTCGTCTCGGGCGCCATCGTGGCGGTGCAGGCTGTTGTCATTCCCTATCTGCGCCGCCCCATATTGCGGCTGGGAAAGCTGCGACAGCTGCAGGCGCGCGAACTCGCGGGCCGGGTAGGTGAACTTGTGGATGGCGGCGCCGACATCCGCAGCCAGGGCACCGGCAACTGGGAACGCGCCGAGATCATCGCCAGGCTCGGCCGCATCTTCGACATCCGTTTCGAGCTCTATCAGCGCAAGTACTTCGTGAAGTCGCTGAACAACTTCATCGCACAGCTCACGCCTTTCATCTTCTACGCCGCCGGCGGCTACTTCGTGATCACGGGCCAGCTCGACGTGGGCCAGCTTGTGGCCGTGATCATCGCCTACAAGGACCTGCCTGGACCGATCAAGGAACTGATCGACTGGGACTTGCAGCGCCAGGACGTCGAGATCAAGTACAATCAGGTGATGGAGCAGTTCCAGCCCGAAGGCATGCGCCCGCCCGGAGGGCTGGCGCCAGCCGCCGCACAAGACGACGTGGACCGCATCGAGTTCAAGAATGTGAAGCTTGCCGATGATGCTGGCTTCGTCCTGCTCGACGACGTCGATACCCGCCTCGTTCCCCACCAGTCCGTGGCCATCACGGGCCCCGCGGGCGGCGGCAAGGAAGCCTTCGGAATGGCCCTCTCGCGGCAGTTCGCGTTGCGTGAGGGCGCGATCCGGGCCGGCGACGCCGACTTCATCGGGATGGATGACACCAGGGCCGGCCGGCAGGTCGCCTATGCCGGCGCCGAGGCCTTCTTTTTCCCGGTCGATATCAGGACCAACCTGCTCTATGGCTTGCGCACGCGGCCAAGATCCGTGGATCCCGCCGGGGCACCCGACAGCCGCCGCCTGCTCAGGGAACTTCAGCGCGCAGGCAACCCGCCGCTTGACGCCCGTCAGGACTGGACCGACTACGCTGCGCTCGGCACGACCGACGCTGCAGGCATACTCGATCGCATCATCGAGGTGTTGTCGATCGTCGGCCTCGAGAACGATGTCTACCAGTTCGGGCTGCAGTCGCGCCTCGCCCCGGGGGCCAATAGCGACGTGACCGGTCGCATTGTCGAGGCACGCCTCGCCTTGCACGAGCGCCTCGTACAACCGGGCCTCGAAGGCCTCGTCGAGCGATTTGATCCGGACACCTACAATCGCAACGCGTCCATCGCCGAAAACATCCTCTTCGGAACCAGCCTCGACCCGGTCTTGCAGCCCGCAAGCCTTCCGATGCTGCCGCACTTCAGGCGCGCCATGGCCGAGGAAGGGCTCGAGAAGCACCTCGTGGCCATGGGCCTTTCCATTGCCGAGACCATGGTCGAGATGTTCTCGACCCTGCCCCCCGACCATCCGTTCTTCGAGGAGTACGGTTTCATTCCGGCAGCCAGCCTGCCGCAATTCCAGCAGATCATCAGGCGCGCCCGCACGGGAGGCCTGACATATGCCGACCGCGCGGCACTTGCGGGCCTGCCCATGCCCTATGTGGACGCCCGCCACCGCCTCGGCATCCTCAACCCTGAAATCACCGAGCGCCTGATCGCAGCCCGGCGCACCTTCGCCGAGACCCTGCCACGGGAACTCCAGGGACGGATCAGCTTCTACAACGAGGAGGCCTACAACCCCGCTGCCAGCATCCTCGACAACATCCTCCTCGGCCGCATCTCCCACGGCGCCGCGCAGGCCCACGAGAGGGTCGGCAACCTTGTCCGCGAGACGCTGGACAGGCTTGATGTACGCGACCTCATCATAGATGCAGGCCTCAGCTTCAATTGCGGCGCGGGTGGAAAGCGCCTGTCCACCGTGCAGCGCCAGAAGCTCTCCCTGGCCCGCGCGCTGATCAAGGACCCGGCTTTCCTCGTGGTCAACGGGGCCCTGGCCAATCTCGACGACGCGCAGAAGGCGCGCATCGTCGAACGGGTGCTCGCCCACCGCCGGTCCCGCGCTACACTTTGGGTTCTGACCAAGGATGATCTCGCCGACAGGTTCGAACGCACGCTGGTCTTCGAGAGCGGGCGCCTGAAGGCCGATAGCCTCGCAAACGGCGCAGGGATCCTGACATGACAAGAAGGGGCAGGTGCACATGAGCATTCACGCCGAAGTGGAGTCGCTGCGCAAGGTCCCGCTCTTTGCCAGCATTGACACGGCCAAGCTGAAGCTGCTCGCCTTCACGAGCGAGCGCCTCAGGTTTCCCGAGGGCGCGATACTCTTCCGCGAGGGCGAGAGGGGCGACAGCGCCTACCTGCTGCTGAGCGGGCAGGTCGATGTGTCGCTGGAAACGCCTCAGGGTCCTGTCATTCTCGCAACGATTGGCCAGCACAACATCGTGGGCGAGATGGCCCTGCTCGGCGACATGCCGCGCTCGGCGACAATCACCGCACGTGAGCCTGTCGAAGCCCTGCGCATCGGCAAGGAGCAGTTCTTCCAGCTCTTGCGGGACCTGCCGCAGATGACGCTCGAGATCATGCGCGAACTCGCCCTGCGCCTGAGCAACGCCAACCGCGAACTCGCCGCCGCGCATGCAAGCCGGGCCGGCAAGGAGACGAGCTGACATGGCCATCGACCGCTCCAACCCCGCAGCCTATCCGCCGAACATCCAGGCAATCCTGAAAAGGCCTGCACCGGCCGCCGTCCTGCTCGGTCAGGAACTCCTCGACATCGACGTGGAAAGGGGCTGGGTCCGCGTGGCCTACACGGTATCCGACCAGCTCGCCAACCGCTTCGGTGCGCTGCACGGCGGCATGACGGCTGCAATGATGGACGACGTGATCTCGCTTGCCGCGGGCCTCGGCATCGAATGGGGCCAGATCACCCCGACCCTCGAGATGAAGGTCAGCTACATAAGGCAGGGCAGGCCCGGCACGCGTCTCGTGGCCGAGGCCAGCACCATCCGCCGCGGCAGCTCCGTTGCCTTCCTCGAGGCCGAACTGCGTGATCCCGAGGGCGCACTGGTGGCAACCGCCTCCTCGACGATTGCGATAACGGCCATGAAGCCAGCCAAGGCCTGAACGCGGGCGCCGTCGCAGCCTCGTTCAGAGGGCAATGCGCGCCATCACAGGGACATGGTCCGAGGGCCGCTCCCAGTTGCGCGCCTCCCTGAGGATACGGTGCTCGCTTGCAGCAGCCTTGAGGGCCGGGCTGATCCAGAAATGATCCAGCCGTCGGCCACGGTCCGACTTCTCCCAGTCGGAGTTCCGGTAGCTCCACCAGCTGAAGACTTTCTGGTCCGCCGGCACGACCGACCGCGTCAGGTCGACCCAGTCATGCGCGGCATAGATCGACATCATGCGCTCCGTCTCGGCTGGCGTATGGCTGACAACGTCGAGCAGTTGCTTGTGGCTCCACACATCGTGCTCGAATGGCGCGACGTTGAGGTCGCCCACGACGATGCGTCGCGCCGCCCGCTTTGACTTCATCTTGGCGAACAGGGCCTCCATCTCCTCGAGGAACTGTAGCTTGTGCGCAAACTTGTCGTTGGCCTTGGGGTCGGGGATGTCGCCACCCGCCGGTACATAGAAATTGTGAAGCTCGATGTCGCCCGGCAGCACGACCTTCAGGTGGCGCGCATCGCCCTTCGAGCAGAAATCGCGCGCATCGACCTTTGCCAGGGGAACCCGGGAGAGCACCGCCACCCCGTGATACCCCTTCTGTCCATTGATCGCGCAATGGGCAAAGCCGAGCCGCCTCAGGTCGGCGCTGGGAAACTCGGCATCCGCAACCTTGGTTTCCTGAAGGCAAAGCACGTCAAGCGGGTAGGCGGCCAACAGCTTTTCGATAAGGGGCAGCCTGAGCCGCACGGAATTGATGTTCCAGGTCGCGATCAGCAGGGATGTCATGGATGGCAATGGTCGACAGGGGGAGGGTTAAAACGAAAGGCCCCCGGCTGTGCGACCGACCGGGGGCCAAAACGCGCTTTGACGCGCCACGTGTCAGGAGGGGATTATCTGACACTAAAGATGGTCAACTTCGGCTCCGCTAGCGGGGGGGGCGACACGGAACCGAGGTCATGACGACCATCTGCAGTGACTATATGCGCAGAAGTCACAGTCGGCAACTTTTTTTTGGCCTCTTACACAAACTTAATAACTATAACCTTCGCGCCACACTTTCCATTCGTGCCGTGGTGAAGATGCCACGCAAGGGCACAACCTATTTCGTAGGCAGCCCGAGCTGTTTCGCGGTCTGGTCGAAACAATAGCGTGCCAGGCGAACGATCTCGTCTGCCTGTTCGCGTGTGAGGATTAGCGGCGGCGACAGGACCATTGTGTCGCGGATCGCCCGCATCACGAGTCCGTTCGAAAAACAGTGGTTCCGGCACATCGTTCCCACATCAATCTGCCGGTCGAAGAACGTCCGCTGGCTCTTGTCCTTCACCAGCTCGATCGCCGCCAGAAGACCCTTGCCCCGGACCTCGCCAACAAGCGGATGGTCGGCAAGGCTGGCCACGGCCTTCTGGAAATAGGGGCCGATATCGTCGTGGACGCGCTCCACCAGCCGCTCACGCTCGATGATCTCGAGGTTCTTGAGCGAAACAGCGCATGCCACCGGATGCCCCGACCACGTGAACCCGTGCACAAGCTCCTCGTTGGCCGTGGCGAAGGCATCGCCCATCCTTTTGCCAAGCGCCACCGCCGAAATCGGCTGGTAGCCCGATGAAATGCCCTTCGCCATCGACATGATGTCCGGCGCAATGCCGTAGGTATGCGAGCCGAACCAGCGCCCTGTGCGCCCGAAGCCCGTGATCACCTCGTCGACATGCAGCAGCACGTCATATTTCCGGCAGATGCGCTGTATCTCGGGCCAGTAGCTGTCGGGCGGGAACATGAGCCCGCCCGCGCCGTGG
>DAISVV010000023.1:16388-21393 GCA_036840015.1 Micropepsaceae bacterium | reverse complement strand
CACGACAGCAAGGCCGCCCGGCAGGCCCTCCGTTAATTACGGTGACAGTGCACTTAATTCCATAAAGCAGGCTAGCTGCAGGGCTTCGCCTGTTGGGGAATTAAGTGCACTGTCACCGTAATTAACAGGTTCAGCTCTTCAGCCGATACCCCGTCCGGAAGATCCACGCGACCACCCCGAGGCAGATGAAGAAGAAGGCGAGCGTCGCCACGAGGCTCGTCACCCCCGGCACGTCGCCCTGCCCGAAGAACGTCCAGCGGAAGCCCGAGATCAGGTACACGACCGGGTTGAAATAGGCGATGGTCTGCCACGCCGGAGGCAGCATGCTGATCGAATAGAAGGCCCCGCCCAGGAACGTCAGCGGCGTGACCACCAGCATCGGGACCACCTGCATCTGCTCGAAATTGTTCGAACAGATGCCGATGATGAAGCCGAACAGGCAGAACGTCGCCGAAATCAGCACCAGGAACGCGATCATCGCCAGCGGGTGCGCAATGTGGATGGGCACGAAAAGCGAGGCCGTCGCAAGGATCACGAGCCCGAGCACCACCGACTTGGTCGCCGCCGCCCCCACATAGGCCAGCACGATCTCGAACGAGGAGACCGGCGCCGACAGCACCTCATAGATGGTCCCCGTGAATTTCGGGAAATAGATGCCGAAGGCCGCGTTGAAGATGCTCTCGGTAAACAGCGTCAGCATGATGAGCCCCGGCACGATGAAGGCGCCATAGCTGACCCCGTCCACCTCGCCCATGCGCGAACCGATCGCCGACCCGAACACGACAAAATAGAGCGCCGTCGTGATTACCGGCGTGGCCAGGCTCTGCCAGATCGTGCGCAGCGCGCGGGAAACCTCGAACCGGTAGATGGCCCACACGCCGTGCGCATTGAAACGGGGAGCACTCATGGCCTGGCCTCCTTGCCGCCCTGCACGAGGCTGACGAAAATGTCCTCGAGCGAACTCTGTTGCGTGTTGATGTCGGTGAAGGAAATGCCAAGCTCGTCGAGCCGCCTGAGCAGCGCCGCAACGCCGGTATCCCGCGCATTGGCATCGAAATCGTAGTCGATGGTCTGTCCGCCATCCCTGAGCGCTAGGCGCCACGCGCCAAGAACCTCCGGCAAGGCGGCAAGCGGCGCCTGCAGGTGCAGCGTCAGCTGCTTGCGGCCAAGCTTCGACAGGAGCGCCTTCTTCTCCTCGACCAGGATCAGCTCACCCTTGTTGATGACGCCGATCCTGTCGGCCATCTCCTCGGCCTCCTCGATGTAGTGCGTGGTCAGGATGATCGTCACCCCACTGTCGCGCAGCCGGCGCACCAGCGCCCACATGTCCCGCCTCAGCTCCACGTCCACGCCGGCCGAGGGCTCGTCGAGTAACTGGATCATGGGCTCGTGGCGCTGCGCCTTGGCAATCATCACGCGCCGCTTCATGCCGCCCGACAGCGTCTGCAGCTGGTCGCTGCGCTTGTCCCAGAGCGAAAGGTCCCTCAGCACGCGCTCGAGGAAGGCGGGGTTCGGCGCGCGCCCATAGAGCCCGCGGCTGAAGCGCACCGTGTTCCACACGGTTTCCCAGCGGTCGCTGGTCAGTTCCTGTGGGACCAGTCCGATCTTCATGCGAGCGTTGCGGTAATCCGCCTGGATGTCATGGCCATCGGCCACCACGCTGCCGGCCGACGGCGTGACGATGCCGCAGATGATGCTGATCAGTGTCGTCTTGCCCGCACCGTTCGGTCCAAGAAGCGCAAAGATCTCGCCCCGCCGTATGGCCAGGTTGATGGGCTTCAGGGCTTGCAGCCCCGACGCATAGGTCTTGGTCAGGTTGGTGATGGTGAGGATGTCGCTCATCGCAACTGACTAGCCAACGCATGGGGTCTGCTGCAAGGTGGCATGCCGTCATGGCCAGCGCGCAGCAGATGGCCGCACAAGGATCGGGGAAGAAGCGCAAAGGTCACTCAAGGTCGTGGGAGCAGGTTTCGGCCGCACCGGAACGCTGTCGACGAAGGCGGCTCTCGAGCAACTGGGTCTTGGCCCCTGCTATCACATGGCCGAGGTGATCGCGCATCCGCCCTTCGTGACCCACTGGATGGAGGCGGCCGAAGGCCGTGACATTGACTGGGATGTCGTGTTCGCAGGCTATGGCGCGACGGTGGACTGGCCGGCCTGCAGCTTCTGGCGTGAGCTTGCCGGTCACTACCGCGATGCAAAGGTCATCCTCACCGTGCGCGACCTCGACACCTGGTTCGATTCCTGCCAGGCGACGATCTTCAACATCATGAAGGCGCCCCTTGAAGTCCTGCCGCCGCCCATGGCCGGCATCGGCCGCATGGCAAGGATGCTGGTCCGCGAGAAGACATTTGGTGACCGGCTTGACGATCGCGGCCATTGCGTGGCGGTGCATCGCGCCCACATCGAGGAGGTCACGCGCACCATCCCGGCAAGCCGCCTGCTGGTCTTCGACGTGAAGCAGGGCTGGGAGCCGCTCTGCCGGTTCCTCGAGGTTCCCGTGCCAGGCAGTCCGTTCCCGCGCGTCAACGAGCGGGAGAATTTCGGCAGGGACATTTCCCCGGATAGCAGGCGCCCCTAGCATCGCCTGCCTTCGCGAGAGGCGAATTCACAGCTTTGCGCACCCCCAATGGCACTGCGACCATTTACGGTCCGCTGCGTCCTCGTTCATGTGTTGACCTGGAGGGCGGTACAAAATAATAAGAATGAGAATTAGTCGCAATTAGGGCCCGAATGATGAAACCTGACACTGCCGGGGCTGTAAGCCTCGTGGCACTGATCGCTTGCCTGCCGATGGCTGCGGTATCGCCGGCGGCCAACGCCGCCGAGCCGTCACCGACCCCGGCACCGGCCGGGTCGTCGCAACCCGCCCCGGCCGATCAGGCCGGCGAGACGCTGCGCGAAAACAGCATCGTGGTCATTGGCCGTCGGCAGAACCTGCTGCGCGTCCCTGGATCTGGCGCCACGATCGAGGGCGAGCAGCTCGAGCGCACGCGCGTCTTCTCCGTCAACGAGGCGCTGAGGTCCGTGCCCGGCGTGCTGCCGCGCGACGAGGAAGGCCTCGGCATGCGCCCCAACATCGGTATCCGCGGTCTCAACCCGACCCGCTCGACCAAGGTTCTGCTTCTCGAGGATGGCATCCCGCTCGCCTTTGCACCCTATGGCGACAACGCCACCTATTTCCACCCGCCGGTTCGCCGCTATGACCGCATCGAGGTTCTCAAGGGTGCAAGCCAGGTCAGGTTCGGCCCTCAGACCATAGGCGGCGTCATCAACTACATCACGCCCCGCATCCCCGACACCTTCGAGGCCAAGGCCCTGACGGCGGGCGGCAACCGCGACTATGCCGAGTTCGAGGCATCCCTCGGCGGCCCCATCGCCGGCGGGCGCGCACTGGCCCACGGGCAGCTGAAGGAGTCGTCAGGATCGCGCGAGAACACGTTCATCCGCATGAATGACGTGTCGATCAAGGCCGAGTGGGACATCGCCGATGACCAGGTGCTGACCTTGCGTGCGAGCCGCTATGCCGAGGACAGCCAGATGACCTATGCGGGCCTGACGCTCGCCGAGTACGAGGCCGATCCCTTCGCAAACCCCTTCGGCAATGACCGCTTCGAGGCCGAGCGCTGGGGCGCCTCGCTCAGCCATGCCTGGTTCCTGTCGGATGAGGTGTCCCTGAAATCGACGCTTTATGGCTCGTATTTCACGCGCGACTGGTGGCGCCAGTCATCCAACTCGGCCCAACGCCCGAACGATTCATCGGATCCGGCCTGCGCGGGCATGGCCAACCTCGCCACCACCTGCGGCAACGAGGGGCGCCTGCGGGACTATGATGTGCTGGGCGTCGAGACCCGCCTTTCGGCCGACGTCGCGCTCGGAACCGTTCCGGCCCGCCTCGACGCGGGCATCCGCCTTCACGCCGAAGACCAGCGCCGCCGGCAATGGAACGGCGACACGCCCTTTGCGCGCACGCCCGGTACCAGCGTGAATGCCGGTGTCCGTGAAGACAATGACCGCAACATCGATGCGCTGGCAGGCTTCGTCTCGGGGCAGTTCCGCTTCGGCAGCCTGCTCGTCGAGCCCGGCCTGCGGATCGAGCATATCGGCTACGAGCGCCTGAACCGGCTGAACGGGGCAGGGGGCAGCACGACGCTCGACGCGCTGATCCCGGGTCTCGGCGTGGTCTACGAGCTGTCACCCGCAGCCGTGGCCTATGCGGGCGTACACAAGGGCTTCGCGCCGCCGCGCGTCGAGGACATCATCAGCAACACAACCGGTGCCACCGTCGACCTCGCCGAAGAGGAAAGCACCAACTGGGAGGTGGGCTTGCGCGGCACGTTCACGCCCGGCGTCTATGGCGACCTCGGCCTCTTCAGGATGGACTTCACGAACCAGATCATCCCCGCCAGCGTCGCAGGCGGCCTCGGGGCCACGCTGACGAGCGCCGGCGAGACGGTGCACGAGGGGGCCGAACTCCTGGTCCGGGCCTCGGCCCGCGACGCCGGCTGGCTGGGCATGGCTGGCGGGAAGAACGACCTTCAGTTCCGCCTGAGCGCGACGTGGTTATGGTCTGCCGAGTTCGCCGGCACCCGCTTCTCGACGGTGCCAGGATTGAATTGCAGCGGGATCACGCCGCCCGTGCCTGGGCCAGCCTGCGTGCTGGTGACAGGCAACCGCCTGCCTTACGCCCCGGAAGTGCTCACCGCTGCCGCCGTCGGTTTTGACTGGCAGGACATCGTCTATGCCGAGGTTGAAGCCCAGTACACCGGCGAGATGTTTTCCGACGATCTTCAGACCGTAGCCTCGTCCGCCGACGGGCAGCGGGGCCTGATCGGCGACATCCTGATCTGGAATGCAACCGTCAATGTCGCCATTCCCGGCACGAACCTGACGGTCTATGGCACGGTGAAGAACCTGACGGACGAGGTCTACCTTGCAGACCGGACCCGCGGCATGATCCCGGGCGCGCCTCGGCTGGTGCAGGCAGGCATCGCCGTCAAGTTCT
>DAISVV010000023.1:0-16288 GCA_036840015.1 Micropepsaceae bacterium | reverse complement strand
AACACCTCGGCGAGGAAGTCATCCATCGCCTTGGTCGAGCGCCGGTCGGCATTGGCGTCGTACTTGACGCCGCTCTCCGGCGCGTTGGCGCCCGGCGACGTGAACGCATGCAGCGTGTGCCCATAGGCATGGATCTGCCAGTCGGCACCCGCCGCGGTCATCTCCTGCGCAAGTCCCAGCACGCTGTCGGGCTTCGCCATCGGGTCATCCCAGCCATGCAGCACGAGGACCTTGGTGCTGATCTTCCCCTGCGCCCCGAGGCCCGGCGGCGTGAACAGCCCGTGCACGCTGACCGCACCCTTGACGTCGTTCGTGCCCGACCGCGCGACATCGAGCGCGCACAGCCCGCCGAAGCAATAGCCGATGATCGCGATGCGGCTCGCATCGACATCCGGCCGTGCCTTGGCGGCGGCGACGGCAGCCAGCAACCGCTGGCGCAGCTTCGCACGGTCATTCAGGTACGGGCCCATATAGGCGCTGTTGTCCTGGCCATGCGCCCCGCGCACGCCCTTGCCATAGACGTCGATTGCAAAGCCCACATAGCCCTTGGCCGCGAAGTATTCGGCCTTCGCCTGCTCCTGCTCGAAGAGCCCCGCCCACTGGTGGGCGATCAGGACGCAGGGCTTGCGCCCCGGCTTGCCGTCGCTCGCCACATAGCCCTCGCAGGTGGTCGTGCCGTCCTTGTACTCGAAAGTGCCTTTGTGCATGGCGCCTGCCTCCGTGTTGATGCGCCGCTGCTATATCAACGCGCCATCGCTTTGACGAGAGGTAGGGGCCCTGCTAAAAGCGCGGCGAAGCCTTGGGTCCCGAGGGGGATGGCTATGGATACGCACATGACGGCAGACACACGCACACCGTTCGCTCGCTCTCTGGCGGCAGGCATTCGAATTACCGGCGCGATCGGCTGACAGCCAGGTCGCATCCAAGCCCGCGCAGCCCCGCGCGGCATTCGCCAGACACGAAATCCCGAATCAGACGAGCCACGACCATGACCACAAGCGATTCCGCCGCGCCCACCCCGCGCGAGTACAAGGACACCCTGTTCCTTCCCGACACCGAATTCCCGATGAAGGCGGGCCTGCCCAAGGCCGAGCCCGCATGGATCGAGTGGTGGGACAGGATCGGCCTCTATGCGCGCCTTCGCGAGAAGGCGAAGGGCCGTCCGCTCTTCATCTTCCACGACGGCCCGCCCTATGCGAACGGCCACATCCACCTCGGCACCGGCCTCAACAAGATCCTGAAGGACTTCGTCGTGCGCAGCCAGGGCATGCTGGGCCGTGACGTGCCCTATGTCCCCGGCTGGGACTGCCACGGCCTGCCCATCGAGTGGAAGGTCGAGGAAAAGTACCGCAACGTCGGCAAGGACAAGGACCAGGTCCCGCTGATCGAGTTCCGCAAGGAATGCGCCGACTTCGCCAGCCACTGGCTGGGCGTGCAGCGCGGCGAGTTCCGCCGCCTCGGCGCCATCGGCGACTGGGACAATCCCTACACCACTATGAACCCCGCGGCCGAGGAAATCATCGTCCGCGAGATCCAGAAATTCGTGATGAACGGCGCGCTCTATCGCGGCTCCAAGCCCGTGATGTGGTCAGTCATCGAGAAGACGGCGCTCGCCGAGGCCGAGGTCGAGTACCACGAGAAACTCTCCACCACGATCTTCGTGAAATTCCCCGTGCGGCCCGACACGGCGGCAGGCAAGCCCGCGGGCACGGCCTCTGCGCGCGTCGTCATCTGGACCACCACGCCGTGGACGATGCCCGGCAACCGCGCGATCTGCTTCTCGCCGAAAGTCTCCTATGGCCTCTACCGTGTCACCGTATCGGGAGAAGGAGCGGGTGCTGCCGTGGGCGAGCACCTCATCCTCGCCGACACCCTGGCCGAAACCGCGCGCAACGCAGGCAAGATCGAAGCCTGGGAGCGCGTGGCCGATGTCGACCCTGCGGGCCTCGTCTGCAGCCACCCGCTGGCAGGCCAGGGCTACGACTTCCCGGTCCCGCTGTTTGCAGGCGACCACGTCACCGACGACACCGGCACCGGTTTCGTGCACACGGCACCCGGCCACGGCGAGGAAGACTTCGAAATCTGGATGCAGAACCCGCAGGCCCACCCGAAGGACGGCCCGCCCATTCCCTTCACGGTATCCGAGGATGGATCGTTCTACAGCCACGTCCCCCTGTTTGCCGGCAAGCGCGTGCTCGACGCTGACGGCAAGAAGGATGGCGACGCCAATGGCGCCGTGATCGGCGCCCTCGTCGCAGCAGGTGGGCTTCTGGCCAAGGGAAAGCTTCGCCATGACTATCCGCACTCATGGCGCTCCAAGGCGCCGGTGATCTTCCGCAATACGCCTCAATGGTTCATCGCGATGGACCGTCCCATCGCCGACCATGGCGGCAAGACCCTGCGCGAGCTGGCGCTGAAGGCCATCGACGAGACCCAGTTCCTTCCCGCCAAGGGACGCAACCGCCTGCGCTCGATGGTCGAGGGCCGCCCGGACTGGGTGATCTCGCGCCAGCGCGCCTGGGGCGTGCCCATCACCGTCTTCGTGCAGAAGGACGGTGGCGAGATCCTGCGCGACGCCGAGGTGAACGAGCGCGTCGCTGCGGCGGTGGCCAAGGGCGGCACCGATGTCTGGTTCACCACCGACCCTCAGGTCTTCCTGGGAAGCAAGTACAAGGCGTCCGACTACGAGCGCGTCGATGACATCATCGACGTCTGGTTCGAATCCGGTGCGACCCACGCCTTCGTCATCGAGAAGCCCTTCGGCTGGCCCGCCGATCTCTATCTTGAGGGCTCGGACCAGCATCGCGGCTGGTTCCAGTCCTCCCTGCTCGAGGCCTGCGGCACGCGCGGGCGCGCGCCCTACAAGACCGTGCTCACCCACGGCTTCGTGCTCGACGAGAAGGGCTACAAGCAGTCCAAGTCGCTGGGCAATGTGGTCGAGCCGCAGAAGGTCGCCGACCAGAACGGCATCGAGATCATGCGCATCTGGGCCGCGTCCTCTGACTTCACCGAGGACCTTCGCCTTGGCCCCGAGATCCTCAAGGCCAATGTCGAGACATACCGCAAGCTGCGCAACACGATGCGCTACATCCTCGCCAACCTGAAGGGCTGGAACGAGGGCGAGCGCGTCGCGGTGAAGGACATGCCCGAACTCGAGCGCTGGGTCCTCCATCGCCTGTCCGAGATCGATGGCGTCGTGCGCGCGGGCTATGCCGGCTACGACTTCAACCGCGTCTTCTCGACCGTCTTCAATTTCTGCACCACCGACCTGTCGTCGGTCTATTTCGACATCCGCAAGGACACGCTCTACTGCGATGCGCCGTCCTCGTTGCGCCGCCGCGCCGCGCGTACCGTGCTCGACCACCTGTTTAACTGCCTGACGGCCTGGCTTGCCCCCGTGATGGTCTTCACGATGGAAGAGGTCTGGCGCACGCGCCACGGCGGCGATCATGACAGCGTGCATCTGCGCACGTTCCCTGAACTCCCGGCCGAGTGGGCGGACAAGGCCCTTGCCGACAAGTGGCAGCGTCTGCGCGACCTTCGCCGCGTCGTCACCGGGGCGCTCGAGATCGCACGCCGGGACAAGGTGATCGGAGCCAGCCTCGAGGCCGCACCGACCCTGCATGTCACCAGCGCCGATGACGCCACCCTGCTCAAGGGGCTCGACCTCGCCGAGATCGCCATTACCTCGGCGGCGCACGTCTCGACCGCGCCCGCGCCCGACGGCGCGTTCCGGCTCGATGACGTGCCCGGCGTGGCCGTGGCTTTCGCCAGGGCATCGGGGTCCAAGTGCGCCCGTTGCTGGAAGATCCTGCCCGATGTTGGCAAAAGCCAGGCGCATCCCCATCTCTGCCAGCGGTGCGAGGCGGCCGTGACGGAGCATGACCGGGCGTGAGGGCTTTTTTGCAGGACAGGTTCCAGGCCTGGGGCCAGCTCCGTTACGGACTGGCGCTCTCGGCCCTTGTCCTGGTCCTGGACCAGGCCTGGAAGCTCTGGTTTCTGTTCGGCCTCGGCTGGATCGAGACCGTGGGCCGCGAACCCAACGGCCACCGATACGAAATTCTGCCGTTTTTCGACATTGTCATGGTGTGGAACTACGGGATCTCCTACGGTCTGCTTGAGGCCACCAGCGACCTCGGACGCTGGGCGCTGGTCGGGGTCGCCCTTGCAGTAACCGCATTCCTCGTCTGGTGGTTGCGATCAATCACCGACTTGCGGCTGGCCTCGGCAATAGGGTTGATTATCGGCGGCGCGGTCGGAAATGTGATCGACCGCACGGCATATGGGGCGGTGGCAGACTTTTTCCTGCTGCACGCCTTCGGATATAACTGGTACGTTTTCAACATCGCCGACGTCGCCGTCGTGGGCGGGGTACTGCTGATGGCCCTCGACCTGGTCCTGACCGAGTACAAGGCGAGGACCCGCGATGCCAAGGAGGAACACAAGTGATTGAGTTGCAGCGTAACATTGCCCTCGCAGCCCTAGTCAGCCTGTCATTGGCCGGGTGTTCCAGCATCAAGGAATCCATCGGCGCGACCAAGCAGAGCCCGGATGAAACCGCGGTGACCGCACGCGCGCCCCTTGTGGTTCCGGCAACTTTCACCCTGCGGCCCCCCCAGCCCGGCACGCCGCGTCCGCAGGATGCAGACCCGTCGCTCCAGGCCCCGCGCGTCCTTGGCGGTGCGCCCAAGGACGCCCCGGCATCGCAGGGCGAGATGGAGCTTCTGTCCGCCTCCGGTGCGGCCAAGGCGAACCCGAACATCCGCCAGGAACTGCGCGCCGAAGTCGCCCAGCGCGCCAAGGGCCGCTCCTACGCTGACCGTATCCTGTTCTGGCGCTCCGACAGCGTGCAGACCGGTACCCCGCTCGACGCGGCCGAGGAAGCCAAGCGCCTCGCCACCAATCCGCCACGCCAGTCGGCGCCCGTGATCGAGAAGGGCACCAAGGCAGCAAGCCAGCCCACCGAGAAGGAAAAGCAGGCAGCCGAGAAGGAAAGCTCCGGCGGCTGGTTCGACTGGTTCTGAGAACCGGTGACGCAAAACGCACGCTGATGGGGGCAGAGATCTGCCCCCTTCGCTTTTCCGCTTCCCTTCGGATCCGGAATTCGCCAAGAGGCAGTCATGCAGACTGAGGCATTTCAGCAGGATCTGGATCCAGCGCTCGCGCTGCCTGCGCTGCGCGCCGCCTTCGACGCCCGCCGCCCGCACGCGCATGCCGCGCTGCGTGACTGGCTGGCCTCGCAGGACCCGCGCGTGCGCGCCTTCCGCCGCTCGCTCGAGCGGGACGACGACCTCGCACCCGCCTACGCCATCGTCCAGCACCTCCGGAACGATGCAAGTGATATCGTCGTGCTGGGTACCGGCGGGTCAAGCCTTGGCGCCCAGGCCATCGCACAGCTCTCCTTCTGGGGAACGCCCGGCGCATCGGCCGCGCGCGCAACGCCGCGCCTGCACATGTTCGACAATCTCGACGGCCACACCTTCCGGCATTTCCTGCGCAGCGTGGACCTGCGCACCACGCGCTTTCATGTCGTCTCGAAGTCCGGCGGCACGGCCGAGCCGCTGCTCCACATGCTGGCAGCGATCGGCGCGATTGAAGCCGCGGGTGGGGGCAAGCGGCTGAAGCTTCACTTTTCGGGTGAGGCCGAACCCGGCCGCACCCCCGTGCGCATCCTGCTAGAGGACATGGGTTCTCCCGTGCTTGCACATGACCCTGACCTTGGCGGCCGCTACACCGCCTTCTCGACCGTAGGCCTTGTTCCCGCCATGCTGGCTGGCGTGGACGCGCGCGCGTTCCGCGAGGCTGGCCTGCGGGCCTGTGCCGCCGCGGCGGCCGGTGATGTCACAGCCGCTGACGGCGCAGCCCTCGCGGTTGCGGCCCATGACGCGGGCCTGTCGCAGCAGGTGATGTGGAACTATGCTGACCGTCTCGAGCGCTTTGCCAAATGGTGGCGCCAGCTCTGGGCCGAGAGCCTTGGCAAGTCCGGTCACGGCACGACGCCGATCGATGCCCTGGGACCCGTCGACCAGCACAGCCAGCTTCAGCTTTATCTCGACGGCCCGGCAGACAAACTCTTCACGCTGATAAGCCTGCCACGCACGCAGACCCTGGCGGCCAGCAGTGACTGGGCAAACAAGGCGGGCCTTTCAGCCTTCGCCGCGCGCGACCTGTCCGATGTTGCGTTCGCCCAGGCCAGGGCAACGGCAGAGAGCCTGCGCCGCGGCGGCAGGCCCGTACGCACGCTGCACCTGCGCCACGGACTCGATGAGAAGGCGCTCGCAGCGCTGATGGTTCACTTCATCCTCGAGACGCTGGTGGCCGCGCGCCTGTGGAACGTCGATCCCTTCGGCCAGCCCGCCGTCGAGGATGGCAAGAAACTGACCATGCAATACCTGGAAGACGGCCGGTGAGGATCCGCAGGCTCACCGAAGGAACCATCAACCGCATTGCGGCGGGCGAGGTGGTCGAGCGGCCGGCCTCCGCCCTCAAGGAGCTCGTCGAGAACGCCATCGACGCGGGCGCACGCAACATCCACATCAACGTGGTCAATGCCGGCATGTCGCTCATCCGCATCGCTGATGACGGCTGCGGCATGACCGCCGACGAGCTGAGGCTGGCCATCGAACGCCACGCCACCTCGAAGCTGCCCGTGGACGAAACGGGCGACGATGACCTCATGGCCATCGGCACGCTGGGCTTTCGCGGCGAGGCGCTTCCCTCCATTGGCGCCATTGCGCGCCTGTCGATCGTCTCGAAGCCGCGCGAGGGTGGTGACACCAGCGCCATCAGCGTCGAGGCAGGACAGGTCTCTCCCGTCCGCCCCGAGGCCTTCAACGGCTTTGCCGCCCACGGCACGGTGATCGAGGTCCGCGACATCTTCTTTGCAACACCGGCGCGCCTGAAGTTCATGAAGTCCGAACGCGCCGAACTCAACGCCATCGTCGAGATGGTCCGCCGCCTTGCGCTGGCGCGTTCCGACATCGGCTTCCGGCTCCACGCCGATGAGCGCTTGGTGCTGCGCGTCGACGCCGAGGCCGGCGACATGTTCGACAGTCGCCTGCGCCGCCTGTCCGGCGTGCTCGGCAGCGACTTTGCCGACAACGCCATGAAGGTCGACGCGCGGCGCGGCGAGATCCATGTCACCGGCTATGCGGGCCTGCCGACCTATTCGCGGGGGACCGCGGCCCACCAGTACCTGTTCGTCAACGGGCGGCCGGTCAGGGACAAGCTGATGGTGGGTGCCGTGCGCGGCGCCTATGCCGACGTGCTGGCCCGCGACCGCCATGCGGCGGTGGCGATCTTCCTTGACCTTCCGGCGGGCGATGTCGACGTGAACGTGCATCCGGCCAAGACCGAGGTTCGCTTCCGGGATGCAAACCTGGTCCGCGGCCTGATCGTCAGTGCCCTGAAGGCCGCCATCATGCAGGAAGGCAGCCGGGCTTCCTCGACCGTATCGGCATCCGCGGTCGACCAGTTGCGCCTGATGCGCGACGCCTGGGCCCCGCAGCCATCGCCAGGGTTCGGCCGGCAGCTGGCTGAACATGTCCCCGAATATGCGCCACTGCCGTCTCTTGAGGGGCAGGCGCCCCTGCTGGTCGAGGCCCCGCCCATGGCACGTCCCCTCACGCCCGCGTCGGCCGCGGCACAGGCGCACGACCGCTTCCCCCTGGGGGCCGCACGCGGGCAGCTGCACAACACCTATATCGTGGCCCAGACCACCGACGGCATCGTGATTGTCGACCAGCATGCCGCTCACGAACGCCTTGTCCTGATGAAGATGCAGCAGGCGGCAACCGGCGGCAGCATCGCGCGCCAGGCCCTGCTGATCCCCGAGGTCGTCACGCTCGACCAGGCGCGGGCAGCCACGCTGGCGGCGCGCGCGGACGAGTTGCGCGCCTTCGGTCTCGTTGTGGAAGGCTTCGGCGCGGATGCCGTCCTCGTGCGTGAGGTTCCAGCCGTGCTGAAGGGTGGCGACACCCGGCAGCTCATCAGCGACCTCGCCGACGAGATCGAGGAATTCGGCAACGCACTGTCGCTGAAAGAACGCCTCGACGAGGTCTTCGCCACCATGGCCTGCCACGGATCTGTCAGGGCAGGGCGCAGCCTCTCTCTCGAGGAGATGAACGCACTGCTCCGCGAGATGGAATCGACGCCGCTTTCCGGCCAGTGCAACCACGGTCGGCCCACTTATGTTGAGCTCAAGCTCGCCGATATCGAACGCCTGTTCGGTCGGCGCTGAAGAGCGGTCTCCCGGTTCGCGCAAATGGGGAAACCTGGCGGGCTGCTTTCGCGGCCTGCGCGAAAAACGCGGTTAAATTCGCGCGGAGGAATACATTCCAGAGACGTGAAAACCCTCCTAAGCGTGTGATTATAGTCACAACTGGCCAGTTTTGTCGGGCAACCAACCGATTTGTGATGTGTCCCATCTGTTTATTCCCTCGCGTTCGCAATAAAAAAAATTCCATTAAATTGCAGTCACTTCGGCGCTTTTTCTGACGCCGCAAGTCGCTGTAGCGAGGAATTTTTCATGAAAACCCAAGGGGTCCTGTCGTTGTTGGCATGTTTGGGCGGCGCCCTCTTGATCGCCGCAACTGCCAGCCCGGCACTTGCCAATGACATCCCGACGGGCGGGCCGCGCAGCCCCCTGTTCGGCGCAAAGCCCTTCACGCAGCCCGTGAACATCTTCGAGGAGTTCGGCACGCGCCCGGTGCCTACGACAGCTTGCACCGGATGCACGCCGCTGCCGGTTCCCGACACCTGCGACCTCGGCCCATCCTCGACATCCATCGACACGTTCCTCCGCCAGCAGGCCCTGGTCACGCTGCCGACACGCGAGGCCAACACTGTCAGCCTCAATCCCTGGCTGGCCAAGATCAGCCAGTGCGTGCGTCCGATCACCTACAGCCCCGCGGAAGGCCGCCCGAAGGGCGAATGGTACGCCCACCAGCGCTGGGATGAGTTCCCGCCGAAGGAATACTTTGTCGCCTCGACGACCAGCGGCCGCGTGAACAGCGGCATGCGTGACACGTGGCAGCGCCACGGCTACGCCGTCGGTGAATTCCGCCCCGGTGGCCTGTATCACCGCGGCGGCACGAACCGGAACGTTGCCATTCGCTTCCACCCGGCGATGCCCATACAGCAGCCGAACGCAGTCTGGACCTTCGACGGCACAATGCCGCCCAAGCTCCTGCAGGCGCGCGCCGGCCTGCCGATGCTGTTCCGGCACTACAACCTGCTTCCGCTCGACGCCGCAGCCAACAACGGCTTTGGCCGTCACACGCTGACCACGCATCATCACAACGGCCACAATCCGGCCGAGAGCGATGGCTATACGGCGGCGTTCTTCTTCCCCGGCCAGTTCTACGACTATCGCTGGCCCATGATCCTCGCCGGCTATGACACTATCAATACGGGCGCTACGGACATTCGGGCCGGCTATCCTGATGGCAAGGGTGGCATCGTCCGGATCCGCGGTGACTGGCGCGAGACGATGAGCTCCCAGTGGTTCCACGACCACATGAAGGACCACACCGCCGAGAACGTCTACAAGGGCATGGCGGCGATGATGAACGTCTACAGCTCTGTCGACCGCGGCCGTGAAGGCTTCCAGTGCAACTACGCGCACGCCGACTATCCGAACCTCTGCCTGCCCAGCGGCACCGCGCTCGACTGGGGCAACCGCGACTATGACGTGAACCTCGTCGTCGCCGACAAGGCCTGGGACGCGAAGGGCCAGCTCTGGTTCAACATCTTCAACCGCGATGGTTTCATCGGAGACCAGTTGCTGGTGAACTGGTCGTGGAAGCCCTTCCTCGAGGTGCGGGCCCGCCGCTATCGCCTGCGCCTGCTCAACGGCGCGATCTCTCGCTACATGAAGTTTGCGATCGTGAATGCGGCCGGCCAGCGCGTGCCGTACCACATCGTCACGAACGACGGGAACATCATGGAGCACAGCATTCCCTTCCCGAATGCTGAAAGCCAGGATTTGCCCCCGCAGGCCATCGGCGAACGCTTTGACATCATCATCGACTTCAAGCGCCACCCCGTCGGCTCGCGTCTCTACCTCGTCAACCTGATGGAGCATGGCGACGGCAAGGGACCCAAGCGCATCGTGCCCCTCTCCGAGGCACTGAGCACCAAGTACGACAAGGACCCGACGGTCGGACGCGTGATGGAATTCCGCGTGGTGGCCTACACAGGCACGGACATGTCGATGAACCCGGCCGACTATGAAGTAGGCAAGAAGAAGATGATCCCGCTGCCGCCGATCACGCCTGAGGAGCTGGCCTCAGCCCGCGTCCGCGAGTTCATCTTCGGCCGCTCCAGTGGCACCGATGACCAGCCCTGGACGATCAAGCCCGACGGCGGCCAGGGTCTGGGCTTCGATCGCAAGCGCATCACCGCCGCCCCGAAGATCGGCGACATCGAGATCTGGCGCTTCGTGAACGGTGGCAACGGCTGGGCCCATCCCATCCACGTGCACTTCGAGGAAGGGCGCATCCTGACGCGGGACGGCGGGCCTGTACCCATCTGGGAGAAGTACGCCCGCAAGGATCTCTATCGCATCGGGCCGACTTCGACGGGCGACTCGAACGAGATGGAAATTGCGATCCGCATCCGGGAATTTGCCGGCACCTTCGTCGAGCATTGCCACAACACGGTCCACGAGGACCACGCGATGCTCAAGCGCTGGGACGCAACCAAGCCCGGCGCGACGGTCCTCATCCCGTCACCACGCCAGACCTGGGAAGGCACGTTCTACGAGGATTCCTACCAGCTCCTGCCCGGCGAATAGGCAGCGGCCGGCCGCATCACGCGCTGCGGGTCACCAGAAACCGGACAAGCGTGTCCCCGTAGGCGCGCTCGTCCGCAACGTCCAGCACCGAGGGGACCTCAAGCGTCTCGCCCGCGGCCGTCTCGACCGCAAGCAGGCAGCGCGGTGCAAGCCATCCGCCGGCAACCAGGCTCTCGAGCGCCCGCGCGGCAAGCCCGTGCCGATAGGGCGGATCGAGGAAGACAAGGTCGAAGGGCCCGTTTGCATTTGCGGGCATCTCGCCAAGCGCCGCCGCATCCCGCCGCCAGATCTTCGTGGCACCCGTGGCATGCGCCGCCTCGACATTGCGCCGGATCAGGCCGCGGCTTTCAAAATGGTCATCGACGAACATCACGAACGCCGCCCCGCGCGAGAGCGCCTCGAGCCCCAGCGCCCCGGTCCCCGCAAACAGGTCAAGCACCCGCGCCCCCGGCAGCGCGAAACCAATCCCGAAGTCGTTGTGCGCCAGCACGTTGAACAGTGCCTCGCGCACCCGGTCAGACGTGGGCCGGATGCGCTCATCCTTCGGTGTGGCCAGCGCGAGCCCGCGGAATGTGCCCGAGATGATGCGCACGCCCCTCAGCCCTTGCCTTCGGTGCCCGAGAGACCAAGCTGCTCCTTCAGCGTCTTGTAGGGGATCTCGTCGACTGCTCCCTCCTTGAGGAGCCCCAGATGAAAGGGCCCGAAGGAAACGCGGATCAGCCGGTTCACCTTCACGCCGATGAACTCCATCAGCCGGCGCACCTCGCGGTTCTTGCCTTCCTTCAGCGATATGGTCGCCCACGCGTTTCCGCCTTGCTGCCGGTCGAGCGCCGCCTCGACAGGACCATACGAAACGCCTTCGATCGTCACGCCCTTCTTCAGCCGGTCGCGGTCCGCCTGTTCAAGCTTGCCGAACACGCGCACCCGGTAGCGCCGGATCCATCCGTTCGACGGCAGCTCAAGCTTGCGCGCAAGCGCACCATCATTCGTGAGCAGCAGCAGCCCTTCGGAATTGAAATCAAGCCGCCCCACCGAGATCACCCGCGGCATGCCCGGCGGCAGGTGCTCGAACACGGTCGGCCGGTCCTTCTCGTCCTTGTGGCTGGTGACAAGCCCCCGCGGCTTGTAGTAGCGCCAGAGCCGCGTGCGCTCGGGCCCCTTCACCGGCTTGCCGTCAACCACGATGCGGTCGGAAGGGCCCACCTTGACGGCAGGCGTATCAAGCACCTTTCCGTTCAGCGACACCCGGCCCTCGGCGATCAGCCGCTCCGCATCGCGGCGCGAGCAGCCACCGGCGCGCGCGAGCGCCTTTGCGATCCGTTCCCCGCCTGTTTCGTTTGTCTCGGTCATCTTCGGGGTTGTACCAGAGACGGGGGCGGGGCATACGGAAATGATGACGCAAGATGACCACTTCATGGAGCTCGCATTAACCGAGGCGCGCCGGGCCGCCGAACGCCAGGACGTGCCCGTGGGCGCCGTGCTGGTCGCCGCCGACGGCGCGACCGTGCTCGCCGCCGACGGCAACCGCATCGTCGAGCGCCGGGATCCCACCGCCCACGCCGAGATCGAGGTCATCCGCCAGGCGGCAGGCCGCCTTGGCAATGAACGTCTCGTGGGCACGACGCTCTACGTGACGCTCGAGCCCTGCGCCATGTGCGCCGGCGCGATCGCCATGGCGCGCGTGGCCCGCCTGGTCTTCGCAGCCAGCGATCCCAAGGGCGGCGCCGTGCTTCACGGCCCGCGCTTCTTCAATCAGCCGACCTGCCACCACAGGCCCGACATCATGCAGATCGAAGCCGGGCATGCCGATACGGCCGGCGCGCTTCTCAAGGCGTTTTTCCGCGCCCGGCGCTGACTTGCGTCCTAGCCGCGCGCCCCCGGCCGGGCTAGTCTGCGCCCCATCGCCATTCATTCGAGGAGGAACACCATGGATTTCGATTACACCCCCCGCATGAAGGAGTGGATCCGCAGGGTCTCCGACTTCATGGAAAAGCACGTCCATCCGGCCGAGGAAGTCTACAACCAGCAGATGGCCGACGCGCGGGCCAAGGGCAACCCCTGGATCGTCGTGCCGGTGGTCGAGGACCTCAAGGCCAAGGCGAAGGCACAGGGCCTCTGGAACCTGTTCCTGAATGAAAGCAGCCACGGCGCAGGCCTCACGAACCTCGAATACGCGCCGCTCGCCGAGATGATGGGCCGGGTTGGATTTGCCTCCGAGGTGTTCAACTGCTCGGCACCCGACACCGGCAACATGGAAGTGCTCGAGCGCTATGGCAACGACCAGCAGAAGGCGAAGTGGCTGAAGCCGCTGCTCGCCGGCGAAATCCGTTCGGCCTTCATCATGACCGAGCCCGAAGTGGCCTCCTCCGACGCCACCAACATCCGCACCCGCATCGAGCGCAAGGGTGACCACTACGTCATCAACGGCCGCAAGTGGTGGTCGTCAGGTGTGGGCGATCCGCGCTGCAAGATCATGATCGTGATGGGCAAGACCGACCCTGAGGGCGACCGCTACCGCCAGCAGTCG
Source organism: Micropepsaceae bacterium (assembly GCA_036840015.1). Lineage (GTDB taxonomy): Bacteria > Pseudomonadota > Alphaproteobacteria > Micropepsales > Micropepsaceae > SZUA-430. Next base: position 2,966 of record DAISVV010000023.1, on the reverse strand, counting down.
CAGGTCCTGGTTGAAACAAACACGCCCGGCGTTCACATCAAGCGCATGCTGCCGGTCTTCGGCTACGATGACGCCCCGCACGGCCACGCCGAGATCGTCTTCGACAACGTGAAGGTTCCCGTCGAGAACATGATCCTCGGGGAAGGGCGCGGCTTCGAGATCGCGCAGGGCCGCCTGGGGCCGGGCCGCATCCATCACTGCATGCGTTCAATCGGTGCCGCCGAGCGCGCGCTCGAGCTCATGTGCACGCGCCTCATGACACGCGAGGCCTTCGGCAAGCGCATCTCCGAACATTCGGTGTGGGAACAGCGCGTCGCCGAAGCACGCATCAACATCGACATGTGCCGCCTGCTCACGCTCAAGGCCGCCGACATGATGGACAAGGTGGGCAACAAGGTGGCCCGCACCGAGATCGCCATGATCAAGGTCGCAGGCCCCCGCATGGCCCTCCAGGTCATCGACGACGCGATCCAGGCCTGGGGTGGCGCCGGCGTGACGACGGACTCAGGCCTTGCCCGTCTCTACGCCAGCCAGCGCACGCTGCGCCTTGCCGACGGTCCGGACGAGGTCCACAACCGCACGATCGCGCGCCTCGAGTTCGGCAAGTACTCGAACAAGATGCGCCTCGACGCGGCGCAGTAGCACCGCCTCGACGAAGATCCGGCGTGATCACTGCAGGGACCGGTCCACCGTCAGGCGGGCCGGTCTTTTGCTTGAGGCTCGAGCGGCAGCGTGACCGTGACGCACGTGCCCTCGCCAAGGACGCTCGTGATGGCAAACGACCCGCCATGCAGGGCAACGAGCGACTTTACAAGCGCAAGCCCCAGCCCCGAGCCGCCATGGGTGCGCGTCATGTCGTTGGCCGCCTGCTCGAAGGGCTCGGCGATGCGCGACAGGAATTCGGCAGGAATGCCGATGCCCGTATCCGACACCCACAGCCGGACATCCGTCTTGCCGGCGGTGGCACCGATTTCGATCCGCCCACCCGCATCGGTGAATTTCACGGCGTTCGACATCAGGTTGAGCAGGATCTGCGTCAGCACGCGCTTGTCGGCAACCGCCCGCAGGTCGGGCGGCGTCAGGCGTGTCTCGATGATGAGGTGTTTCTCCATGGCCCGGCTCGACAGCATCTGGACGACCCCATCGATGGGTTCACGGATCTCGAAGTCTTCCACATTCAGCCGGTACTTGCCCGCCTCGATGCGCGACATGTCCAGCACGTCATTGATCAGTTCGAGCAGCAAGGCGCCCGACTCGTTCACGATGCGCACATATTCCGCATAGCGCTCGTTTCCGATCGGGCCGAACATCTCGCGCATCATGATGTCCGAGAAGCCGATGATGGCATTGAGCGGCGTGCGCAGCTCATGGCTCATGTTGGCCAGGAACCGTGACTTTGTCTTGCTCGCAAGCTCGGCACGCTCGCGCGCCGCAAGGAGTTCCTGCTCGAACTCCTTGCGCTCGCCGATCTCGCGGCTGATGGCAATGGCGCCGTCCGGCGCGCCCGTCTGCGGATGGACCAGGAACCGGACGCGCGACTCCAGCCAGACATAATGGCCGTCGCGGTGACGACGGCGGTGTTCGAAGGTTGCCATCGAGCCGCTGGCCTGCGCTTCGCGCGTCGCTGCAATCACCGAAGGCAGGTCATCCGGATGGGCGAAGTCTATACTCCGCTGCCCAATGATTTCCTCGGGTTCATAGCCCAGGATCTGACGAACCGCCGGCGACACCAGCGCCGTTGTTCCGTCCGGCTCCAGGCGGGTGATCATGTCGGTCGCCTCTTCGAGGATCAGCCGATAGGTGGCCTCAGATGCCTGAAGCCGGCGCTGCGCCTCGACCTCGGTCGTCACCTCGCGTATGACACCCAGCAGCGCGATGATGCGCCCGTCCGCGTCGCGCTCGGCTTCACCATGCGTGTCGAAGATCCGTTCGGCGGACGGCATGTTCCACGACCGGACGCGGAAGTGGAAAGGGTTGCCTGTGGCCTCGGCATCAACCAGCGCGCGCCTGACGGTCTTGCGGTCATCCGGGTGGATCCGGTCCATCAGGTATTCCGACGACGGTGTTGTCGTATCAGGGTCAAACCCGATCAGGGCAAACAGGCCCGGCGACCAGAACGGAGGCCGCGGCCCGAGTTCCTGCCGCCAATAGCCGATTTGTGCGGCCCGCTCGGCCAGCGAGAAGTGGAAATCCCGGGGAAAAGCGTGATGCATGCGCCCGGCGCCGGACGCCTGGACAAGTCTGCTCAATGCGGGCGAAGTCTGGACCATCGGATGCGGGCAACGAAGTTCGCGACCGCCTCACACTACAATGCGTCTGCGTAACAAGCCGTTGACGCCAGCGCTTCAAGCGGCGTCATGCAGGCGGGTGAGGGCCGCAGGTTTACAGCGCCCAGCCGCGGTTGCGCCCACCTCCGGTAACCTCTTGGCAACCAGTCGCCGAAAATCAGCGGACCTGCTGCGCAAGCCTCCAGGCATGTGCCGCGAGGAACTGGCATGTATTCCCGTAGAGCGCGGCCGTCTCCGAGCTGGCATTGCCATCCAGCCCGCGCTTGTAGACCCCCTGCGAGATGGAGGCGAGCCGGAACAGCGAAAAGCTGACGTAGAAGGGCCACTTCTCGATGGCCCCGCGTCCGGTGCGCTCGCAATAGCGCCGCACATGCTCGGCCTCGGTCGGAATGCCCATCGCCGCATGGTCGATGTCGACCAGCCCGCCCTGGCGCGGGTGGGTATAGTGGTAGCCGAGGCAGTTATAGGCAAGGTCTGCCAGCGGGTGGCCGATCGTCGAAAGCTCCCAGTCCAGCACCGCAATCATGCGCGGCTCCGTCGGGTGGAAGATCGTGTTCTCGAGCCGATAGTCACCGTGCGCGATCGACACGCTGTCCTCGACCGGTATGTTTCCCGGCAGCCACGAGATCGGCTCTTCCTTCTCAGGGATCTGCTAGGTCTGCGACGCGCGGTGCTGCT
>DAISVV010000022.1:17092-22039 GCA_036840015.1 Micropepsaceae bacterium | reverse complement strand
GACTCGATGGACATCGAGCGCGAGCGCGGCATCACCATCAAGGCGCAGACCGTGCGCCTCAACTACCGGGCCAAGGATGGCAAGGCCTACGTGCTGAACCTGATGGACACGCCCGGCCATGTCGACTTTGGCTACGAGGTGTCGCGCTGCCTTGCCGCGTGCGAGGGCGCGCTGCTGGTCGTGGACGCCAGCCAGGGCGTCGAGGCGCAGACGCTGGCCAATGTCTACCAGGCCTTCGATGCCGGACTTGAGATCGTTCCCATCCTGAACAAGATCGACCTGCCCGCAGCCGAGCCTGACCGGATCCGCCAGCAGATCGAGGATGTCATCGGCATCGATGCCTCGGATGCGGTACTGATCTCTGCGAAGACCGGTCTTGGCATTCCCGACGTGCTCGAGGCGATCGTCACGCGTCTGCCGTCGCCGAAGGGCGAAGTCGCAAAGCCGCTGAAGGCGCTGCTGATCGACAGCTGGTACGATGCCTATCTGGGCGTCGTGGTGCTGTTCCGGGTGATCGATGGCGAGATCCGCAAGGGCCAGCGCATCCGCATGATGTCGACGAACGCCGTCTACGAGATCGATCGAGTCGGTGTGTTCACGCCCAAGCGGGTGGCCGTCGACAAGCTCGGGCCGGGCGAGGTCGGCTTCCTGACGGCGGCGATCAAGCAGGTCGCTGATACGAAAATCGGCGATACACTGACCGACGAGCGCAAGCCCACCGATGCGCCCCTGCCCGGCTTCAAGCCCGCGCAGCAGGTCGTGTTCTGCGGCCTGTTCCCGGTGGATGCGGCCGAGTTCGAGGAACTACGGGAGGCCATCCAGAAACTGGCCCTCAACGATGCGAGTTTCTCCTACGAGACGGAAACGTCGGCTGCGCTCGGCTTCGGCTTCCGCTGCGGGTTCCTGGGGCTCCTGCACCTCGACATCATCCGCGAGCGGCTCGAGCGCGAGTTCAACCTCAATCTCATCACGACGGCGCCGTCTGTGGTCTACAGGATCCACATGACCAATGGCGAGATGATCGAGTTGCACAATCCAGCGGACATGCCGGACGTCGTGCGGATCGACCATATCGAGGAACCCTGGATCAGCGCGACGATCCTGGTGCCAGACGAGTACCTCGGCGCCGTGCTCAAGCTGTGCGAGGACCGCCGCGGCCGGCAGGTCGACCTGACCTATGCCGGCAACCGCGCGTTGGTGAAGTACGCCCTGCCACTGAACGAGGTGGTCTTCGACTTCTATGACCGGCTGAAGTCGGTCAGCCGCGGCTATGCGAGTTTCGACTATCACATCGAGGGCTATGAGAAGGGCGACCTCGTCAAGATGTCGATCCTGGTGAATGCCGAACCTGTCGACGCGCTCTCGATGATCGTCAACCGCCAGCGCGCCGAGATGCGAGGCCGGGCGATGTGCGAGAAACTGAAAGACCTCATTCCCCAGCACCTGTTCCAGATCCCGATCCAGGCGGCGATCGGCGGCAAGGTGATCGCGCGCGAAACCATCAAGGCCATGCGCAAGGACGTCACTGCCAAGTGCTATGGCGGCGACATCTCACGCAAGCGCAAGCTGCTGGACAAGCAGAAGGAAGGCAAAAAGAAGATGCGGGAATTCGGCAGCGTCGAAATTCCGCAGGAGGCCTTCATCGCGGCCCTCAAGATGGACGACAACTGAGGCGCCTTCGCGCGCAGGCTCAAGCCGGCACCCACAGGCCCTGTCCCCGCGACGGCGGGGGTACAACGCTTGCGCGCACGTCGACCCTCTGGCAGGCCCCGCCGGGCCGGGAACCTCGGCAGTGAGGTGGAGTACAATCAGCCCGCCCACTGATTCGTCTCACCCCAGAGGGAGTTCCCATGCTGACCAAGGCCTTGCTCAAGTCGATCTTTCCCCGGGCGATGGACGACGAACTCGACGCGTTCCTTACCTATGGCGAGCAGGCGCTGAAGGAAGCGGGGATCCTTCAGGGGCTCAACCGGCTGCATTACTTCCTCGCGCAGCTTGGACACGAGTCCGCGGGGCTGACCAGCAAGGAAGAGAACCTGAACTACTCGGCCGCGGCGCTGATGAAGACGTGGCCCAACCGCTTTCCGACGCTCGAGGTTGCGAAGAAATACGAGCGCAATCCCGAGAAGCTTGCGAACTTCGTCTATGGCGGGCGCATGGGCAACGTGAACCCCGGCGATGGCTATCGCTATCGCGGTCGGGGCTATATCCAGCTGACGGGGCGCGAGACCTATCGCGAGATCGGCCGCATTGCGGGGCTTGACCTCGAGAACAACCCTGAGCTTGCAAGCAATCCCGAGCACGCCGTGCGGATTGCCTGCGCCTTCTGGAGCTGGAAGCGGATCAACCCGAGCTGCGACGTGGGCGACTACACGGAAGTGACGCGCAAGATCAATGGTGGCACCAACGGCATGCCTGACCGGCTGGAGTGGCTGGACAAGGTGCAGCGCCTGCTCAAGCCTGCCGGTGCAGGGCCCACGCCGGCGCCGGCGACACCTGCCGTGTCACCGAAACCCCTTCCCACGCCCAAGCCCGAGCCGAGGCCCGCGCCGGCGAGGCCCTCCACGCCCGTTCCCGAGAGCGAGAGCCTCGCGAACCCTGCGGTGCTTGCGGCGCAGAAGAAGCTTGCCACGCTGGGCTATTATGACGGGGTCGTGGACGGGATCTACAACCAGCTCCTGCGCACGGCGCTATGGGCGTTCCAGACGGATGAGGACCTGCCGCAGACCGGGCGACTGGATGACCGGACGCGGAAGGAACTGAACGTCTAGGCGAACTCGTCGCGCTCGCGGAACAAAACGGCGAGCAGGATGCCGACCGCGCCGCAGACGGCGAAGGCCGGCAGGCCCAGGATGATGTTGAAGATCTCAACGGCGCCGCCGGGGACCATCTCCGCCAGCCAGAGCTTGAAGCTCTCCACGCCCGTGGCGGTGAACATGCCCCAGACATTCTCGAGCGAGCGCAGGGCGGGTTCCTGCCCGCTCTCAAGCATGGAAACAACGTCGGCGCCGAGCAGCATCAGACCGAGCACGATCAGGATCAAGGCAACAAACCGGAAGAAAGCCATCGTTCACGCGCCCCCACGCACGGGCACGATCCTACTGCAGGGGCCGGGTCGCGCTCAAGGTTTACGCCGCGGTGCGAAAGCCCCGATCGGGGCGGAAATCTGCGACTTCCAGCCCTCACTTTCACCTTGCTCCAAGATTCCCGCGCACTATAGTCCGGCCTCCTGACTGTCGTGCACGACGTCAAAGGACAGATGGCCGAGTGGTTTAAGGCGCACGCCTGGAACGCGTGTATACCTGAAAGGGTATCGAGAGTTCGAATCTCTCTCTGTCCGCCATTGCCTTTTTCTTCTCTGGGTCACTCACGGTTTCCGGATTGGGTCCTTAGCTGCGGCCTGAGTACCACCGGGCTCTCCGGCGCGAGGGGCAGCAGCTTTGTGCGCGGCCCCCTACTCCGAGGGAACAAGGCCGCACCAGCTGAGCCCGCTGACTGCCCTCACCGTCGTGCTGACGGCCGCGTGGTCCGCGTGGTCATGCGCGACCGGCCTCTTGTCAGGGCAGACCCTTGCCGTGGCGCAGAAAGTCTTCGACGGCGCGTTCTTCGCCGGTAACGTGGTCGATCACAACGAGCCCCACATGGCCCGCTGCGGAGAGCCTGCGCGCCTCTGTCGCGACATCCTTCCGCTCGACCCGGCCGGACGTGGCGGTCGTCGCGGTCGCCGGATGCTCGCCACGCACTTCAAATCGTCGCATGTTTCCACCTTGTGCAAATCGACCAACAGGATTGTATTGCGCCTCGACGCAAGTGGTATGAGCTTTGAGCACAAGTCCTGACCGAAAGAGAGAATTTCATGATCGGATATGTCACGCTCGGCACAAACGACCTGCAGCGCGCTGCGCGGTTCTATGACGCCATCGCAAAGGAAATGGGCGTTGGCCGTATGATGGAGTCTGACGGGTTCATCGCCTGGGGAAAGCCCGGCGGCGGGGCCGGTATCGGCCTCATCAAACCTTACGATGGCAAGGCCGCGACCGTCGGCAATGGCGTGATGGTGGCGTTTGAAGCCAGGGACAAGGCGCAGGTGGACCGTATCTACGAGATCGCGCTGTCCCATGGAGGGACGGATGAGGGCAAACCCGGCCCTCGCGGCGACGACGGCTACTATGCGGCCTATTTCCGCGATCCGGACGGCAACAAGCTCAACGCGTTCATCATGGGCTGAGGGCCGCGCGACCGCGCGCGCCTGTCAGTTGTCACGGGAGCAGGAACGTCCCCACTGGGCCCAGCCACAAGGCGAGGCCAGCCCCTGTTCCCGCGGCGAGGGCGGCAATGCTTGTCCAACGAGACGTGTCGAGTCCGCGGATGATCAGTGCCCATGCTGCAAGCAGCACGATCGCGCCAACGAGAACCAGCGGCAATACGGGCATGTCGAGAGCCCGGGACGCCGTCATCTCGTCGAAGTTTGGAGTGCCCCGCTCGGCGATACCCATCGCCACGAGGCCAGACCCCAGCAGATAGAAGACGTTGACCAGAAATCGCGTTGGCGCCGAGAAGGCCAATGCCAGTGCCCATAACCGTGTCGGGTCCTGACGCCACATGACGTATCCAAAAACGGTGAGCAGCACCGATACGGCCGGACCGGCCAGCGCGGCAATGCCAACGCCAAGCGGGTTGCCGCCAAAGGGTGCTTCCTCCGGCATGCCGGAGACGGCATAGGCGTGAAGCGCAGTCGGGAAGCCGGCTGCCTGGCCTGCGACCCAGTGCCCGGCCTCGTGGAGCACGACCCCAAGCGGGGTCAGGACCAGGGCGAACAAGAAGAGGGTTGCGAACCTAAGCATCTACAGGACCTCGCGCTCGACAAGCGGGCCGATGCTATCAACCGTGTGTCGAACGCGCAACCAGCGCTGGCCGTTGCCCTGTCACCGCCTGTCAGGCGCGCCA
>DAISVV010000022.1:0-16992 GCA_036840015.1 Micropepsaceae bacterium | reverse complement strand
GCGAGGAAGGCCTTGAAGCGGGCAATCTCGGCGAGGGTGAGGTTGCGCTCGATGCGTCCGTGCAGCAGCGTCAGGAGCTGCAGCAGGACCGGTGCCCCGGACAGGGTGCGGGCGATCAGCGCGGGGATGGCTGCAGGCCTTGTCTTTTTCAGTGCGCCTTCGAGCGTGCGAAACCAGACGTCAAGCTCGATCTCGGTCACGCGCAGGAAGAGCGATTCCTTCGTCGGGAAATAGAGATAGGCGCTTGCCTTGGTGAGGCCGGCGCGCGTGGCCACGTGGGCGACGGTGACCTCGTCATAATGCATCGTCTCAAGCGCGCGGCGGGCGGCTGCCACGAAATCCGTCTCGCGGCCGGCCTTTTCCTCGGCACTGCGCGCCCGCCTTCGGCCCTTGGGAAGTGTCATGATTTTCCAGGTTGAGGGAAGTTACCCTTGAGGAAGTTATCCCAAGCGCGGTCGCTCATCCAGCGGCGCATGAAGAGCAGCAGCGATGCCGAGGCCGTCACGGTGTAGCGTGGGCGCGGGCGCGATGCCTTCAGCGCGCCTGCGATGCCGCGGGCCACGTGGCTCGGCTTGCCGCCCAGCCACGCGAGCGGGCCTTTCTCGTAGACCTCCCTGGTTGCGCGCGCAACGGCGGCATTGAAGGCGTCGTAGGGGCCCTCGCCCGTCGTGCCGGCCATTGTCTTCTGCGCGGCCTCGGCGAACCCCGAGCGGATGAGGCCGGGCTCGATGACGATCACGTCCACGCCGAAGCCCTGCACCTCGAAGCGTAGCGCGTCCGAAAGCGCTTCGAGGGCGTGTTTAGTCGCGTGATAGGCGCCGCCACCGGGGAAGGTCAGCTTGCCACCCATGGAGGAGACATTGACGATCCTGCCCCGCCCTTGGGCGCGCATGCCCGGCAGCACGAGCTGGGTGAGGCGCATGAGCCCGAAGACGTTGGTGTCGAACTGGTCGCGCAGCTGCGCCGGGGTCAGCGTTTCCAGTGCGCCGGACTGGCTGTAGCCTGCATTGTTGATGAGGACGCCGATGCTTCCCTCCGCTGCTGTCACGGCGGCGACCGCCTGCTGCATCGAGCCCTCGTCCGTGACGTCGAGGGAGAGTGTCTTGCAGCCGGCGGCGGCGAGCTTGCCCAGGCTTTCGGCCTTGCGGGCGGTGGCGTAGACGCGCCAGCCCCGCTTGACCAGATAGAGCGCGGTCGCCTCTCCGATGCCGGAGGAGCAACCGGTGATGAGCACAACCGTCGACGTGCGTGACATGGCGTGAACCTCCGGGTTAATATCTGACCTTTGTTCTGTTATTATCCGACCGCGGGTCTTTTGTCAAGGGAGGCGCTGATCCTGTCCTGGATCCGGATGATTGCCATCATCCTCGTGTTTCTCCCCGGTGTGATCGCCCTGACGCTTTACACGCGCTATGGCGGGGGCCGGGATTTTCCGGACCGCTCGACGCCGCCGCTGGTCGATGCATCCCGCGTCGAGATCGAGGCGACGCTGGATGAGCCGCCGGGCAATATTGCGGTGTCGGCGGATGAGCGCGCGCGTGGTGCCCTTCGCCGACAAGGTGCTCTCGGATGGCGCGAGCATCGATGATGCGGGCAACCTCTATCTCACCGACGTCGAACATGCGGGCGTGGCGCGCCTGTCGCCGGAGGGGAAGCTGCAGACGCTGGTCAACGACCCGCGCATCCGCTGGGCCGACGGTGTGTCGTTCGGTCCGGACGGATGGATGTATCTTGCCGACAGCGCCATCCCGTGGATCGCGCTCAAGTCGCGCGCCGACATCAAGGCGGCGGCGCCCTATTACGCGTTCCGCTTCAAGACGGGCGGCAGCGCGCCTGCGGGGCAGTAGTGCGAGCCGCGCTCATCCGATCGGCCAGAGCCAGCGTGGCGTGCGGGCCATGTAGGCGGCGTAGTCATCACCGTGCCTGGCGGCCAGTGCGTCTTCCTCGATGCGGACCTGCACGGCCATCATGGACGCGGCAAGCGGCAAGAGGGCTGCGGTGAGCATCGTGGGGCTCCAGAGGAACATGCCCACGGCGAGGCCAAACATGCCGACGAAAACCGGATTGCGCGAGATTGCGAACAGGCCGCCCGTGACCAGTGCGCCGGGACCCTCGGCAGGTACGCCGACGCGCCATGAGGTGCCCATCGCGGCCTGGGCGGCGATGATGAACGCGGTGGACACCGTCATCAAGCCGGCCGCAACCCCGCGCAGTGCCGGCGCCTCGCTCCAGGCCGGGCGGCCGAGGTGAACCTCGATCTGCGGCATCAACCACGCAGCAAGCGCCGCCGTTGCAAGCAGGGCTACAGCGATCGACCAGAAATGTTCGGCCACCGATTGAATGGGGCGGTTGTGCCCGAAGCCATAGGTGCGAATGCCGTTCGCCCGCAGCAACGCTGCCCTGAGGATGGAGGCAGCAAGTACCAGCAGGAGACAGGCTACGGGAAACCATAGCGGGAGAAACGTCATGTGATCGGTGTCCTTCTGTTCAAGCAACGCCGAGCGTGTTACATCCTCTAGTTACTAGAGGATCAAGCCCCATGTTGACGATTGGTGCCGTTGCCAGACAAACAGGCCTGAAGATCCCGACCATCCGGTTCTACGAAGCTGAGGGTTTGCTGCCAGCCCCACCTCGCAGCGGGAGCGGTCGGCGCCTTTATGGTGATCGTCACGTGCGGCGGCTGGCGTTCATTCGCCATGCCCGTCAACTGGGGTTCGAACTGCCCCAGATCCGCGACCTCCTCGAGCTGTCGGAACACCCGGAACGCCCTTGCGGGCAGGCTGATACCATTGCCTCGGCAAACCTTCGGGCGGTCCAGGCTCGGCTCAAGCAGCTGCGCGCTCTGGAGCGAGAGCTGAAGCGCATGGTCGCCGCCTGCGCCACTGGTCACGCAGAGCGGTGCCGTATCATCGAGGTCCTGAGCGATCATGGCCTGTGCAAGGTCGATGCGCCTTGCCATAAAGCATGAACGGGTCGCTTGCCGTGCTGCAAGAACCTTGGCCTTAACCACGGTCGGTGCTCGCGTGAATTAGGCATGCTGCCTGAAAGCGGATGGCACCTGGCGGGGCCGTGCTTGATCGGCAGGGCGGCGCTGGCCATCATGACGGCGCAATCGGGAATGCGAACGGCTTCGCCTGGGAGAGAGTTGGGATGAGCGACAATCAGCTGAAAATCATTCGCGCGATGCAGTGGTTCTTCGCGGCGATGGCTGTGCTCGTCATGGGCGCGTTTGCGTGGGACATGTTCGCTGGTCGGGACAGCAATCTGCTCGGGCGGCTGGCTGAGGGGATGGACAGCGTCGGCGATCCGTTCGGCCTATTCGTGGTGCTGGTGTTCTGGGTCGTATTCGCGGCGTTGCTGCTGGAATTCATACGCCGCGAGATTTCGGGAATGGCGAGGCGCACACGGATGGGTCGGGTGCTGCTGGCGATTAAACGACCGCTATTGGTCATGACCATTGTCCAACCGCTTGCTGCGCTTGCCCTGGTTGCCCTGATGAACGTCATGGTCTTCAGACCTGACTTGCTGTCAGTTGAGCTTGAGGGGTTCGGGCTCGATGCATATCTCGCATTCTGGCTGTTTTACGGCATCGGCCACTTCATGCTTGTGGTCCTGGTCCTGCGGGCTGTGCGCAACAAACCTTTCTTCGTACTGACGGAGCGCGGTTTCCTTTATGAGCCCGGCGACTTGTCCCCGGGACTGGTGTGCTGGGAGGATATCTCGAGCCTCAAGGAGGCAGACCTTCTCAGCGGCAATACCAGCTATGCGGCAAGCATGCTGCGCCGAACCCTCGTCGTGTCCCTGAAAAATCCCGACAAGTACAGCCTTCAGTATAACCCCCTCCTTCGCCTCATGCACGGGTGGGCCATGAAGGTCGTGCAGCATCAGGTCGAAGGCAGCGCTGATATGGTTGTGAGGCAGGATGATCTCGATGCGCGATATGAGGAGGTGAAGACCCTCATGGCGCAGCGCGTTGCGAAGGCGGGTGGCAGCGTCTCGCTGCTGTAACCGACGCCGAAGCGCGCGACCACAGGTCGGCGTGCCGCCAGAGCTATGCGCGCGGTGTCACCGCTCGTCCACGAACTTCCAGCGCAGCTTCGTGCCGGCGTGGAAGGGGACGACCTTGCTGGGGCCGAGCTGGCAGAGGGCGGGGACGTCGGTTTCATCGCGCTTGAGGGTGATGCGCCTTGTGTTCACGGGCAGGCCGTAGAAGGCGGGGCCGTGGAGGGAGGCGAAGCCTTCGAGGCGGTCGAGGGCGCCCTCTTCCTCGAAGACGGTCGCGTAGCTTTCAAGCGCGACGGGTGCATTGAAGATGCCGGCGCAGCCGCAGGCGTTTTCCTTGACGGTTACGGCGTGGGGCGCAGAGTCCGTGCCGAGGAAGAACTTCGGCGCGCCTGAGGTTGCGGCCTTGCGAAGGGCGAGGCGGTGCCGCTCGCGCTTGGCGACCGGCAGGCAGTAGAAGTGCGGACGGATGCCACCCTCGAACATGGCGTTGCGGTTGATCTGCAGGTGGTGCGGCGTGATCGTGGCGGCGATGTTTGCGGGCGCAGCCTCGACGAAGGCGACGGCCTCGGCGGTGGTGATGTGCTCGAAGACGATCTTCAGGTCCGGGAATGCGCTGACGACCTTTTGCAGCACGCGCTCGATGAACACGGCCTCGCGGTCGAATACGTCGACCGTGTGGTCCGTGACCTCGCCGTGGATCAGCAGCGGCATGCCGATGCGCTGCATGCGCTCGAGCACGGGCCAGAGCGCCTTCACGTCGGTCACGCCGTGGGCCGAGTTGGTCGTGGCATGCGCGGGATAGAGCTTGCAGGCCGTCACGATGCCGCGGGCAAAGCCGTCGGCGATGTCATCGGGACTTGAGCTGTCGGTGAGGTAGATGGTCATCAGCGGCTCGAACACGACGCCCTTCGGCACGACGGCGCGGATGCGCTCGCGATAGGCGTCGGCGAGGGCCGCTGTCGTCACGGGCGGGGCGAGGTTCGGCATTACGATTGCGCGGGCGAACTGGCGGGCGGTGTGGCGCACGATGTCGGCCAAGGCCTCGCCGTCGCGCAGGTGGACGTGCCAGTCATCGGGTTGGCGCAACTGAAGGGTCGTGGGGGCCGGACGGGGCGCGGATGAAGCTGTCATGCAGGCGTTGATGCCCCAAGTTGACGGGCATGAAAAGACACTTTTGGGCGTGGGTCTTTGCCCTTCGCACCGGCTTTTCACAGGCGGGCCCGGCGCCGCCCTGATTCTCCACCGGGCGGTTGGCAAAAGGCGGCGGTTTGCCCTATACACCCGCGTGCACCCGAAGGAAGCGTCGAAGCCTCCCGACCTTGGGCGCGGGACGGCATGCTAGCGTGCGTGGCTTGTATATCGAGATTGCCGTTGTCCTGGTCCTGACGATCGTCAATGGCCTGCTGGCGATGTCCGAAATGGCGGTCGTATCCTCCCGCCCTGCCCGCCTGAAGGTGCTGGCTGACCAAGGCTCGAAGGGCGCGCGCATGGCGCAGCGCCTTGCCGAGGATCCCGGGCGTTTTCTCTCTACCGTGCAGATTGGCATCACGCTTGTGGGCGTGCTCTCGGGCGCTTTCTCGGGGGCGACGCTGGGCTTGCGCCTGACGACATGGCTGGAGGCGCAGGGGCTTTCGCCCGCGGCGGCCGATGCGCTGGGCGTGGGGAGCGTGGTGCTTGTCATCACCTATCTGTCGCTGGTGGTGGGCGAGCTTGTCCCCAAGCAGTTCGCGCTGCGGGATCCCGAGCGGATCGCCGCGCGCGTGGCGCCAGCGATGCTGGCGCTGTCGCGGATCTCGGCACCGTTCGTGTGGGTGCTCAATGCATCGGGAACGGCGCTGCTCAGGCTTGCCGGCAGCCGCGAGGGACAGGATGAAGCCGTCACCGAAGAAGAGGTGAAGACGATCATCGCCGAGGCCGAGAGTGCGGGCGTACTGGAGACTGAGGAGCGCGCGATGATCGCGGGCGTCATGCGGCTCGCCGACCGCACGGCGCGCGCGCTGATGACGCCGCGGCGAGACGTGGAGCTGCTGCGGCTTGATGACGGGATCGACGAGATCCGCGCGCTGTTGCGATCCACGCGGCGCAGCCGCCTGCCCGTGCAGGATGGCGAAGCCGACGCTGTCGTCGGCGTGGTGCTGGTCAAGGACATCGCCGCTGCGCTTTCGGCGGATCCGGCGACCGACCTGCGGCTCCTTGTCAACAAGGCGCCGATCGTGACCGACAACAGCCGGGCGCTGGATGTGCTGAAGGCCATCCGCGCCTCGACGGTGCACATGGCGCTTGTGTTCGACGAGTATGGGCACTTCGAAGGGATCATCACGTCGGGCGACTTCCTCGAGGCGATCACCGGCACGTTTGAAGAGACCGGCAGCGACGAGCCCGCCCTCGTCAGGCGCAGCGACGGCAGCTGGCTTGTGTCGGGCTGGATGCCGATCGATGAATTCACCGACGCCACCGGGTTCCCCGCGAGCCGGCGCGGCGACTACAAGACGGTCGCGGGCCTCGTGCTTGGCCTGCTCAACCGGCTGCCCGAGGTCGGCGAGACCTTCGACGACGGAACCTTCCGGTTCGAGGTCGTGGACCTCGACGGCCGGCGCATCGACAAGGTGCTGGTGAGCCGGGTGGCGGAGGCGCAGACCAGAGAGGCCTGAAATCCATTCAGCGTGCGTTCAGGTTCGATCCCTTACACGGGAAACCTCAGAGTGGAGGGTTATCCCATGTTGCGTCCCATCATCTCGTTCTGCCTTGCTTTGCTGTCGGGGGTCTTGCTGCTGGCCTCGCCTGCGCGTGCCGATTCGCAAGTCTCGCGCGTGCCGGGTTCATTTCTTCCGGTGCAGTATCATTATGACGGCCCGCGCGAGGACTGGAACGCGCGCACTTGCTGCCGACGCCATGAGAGGCGTGGCTACAGGATCTTCTGGACGACGGTCGGCGAGTGCTACCAGACACGCGGTGAGAGAACCACCAACAAGGAATGCCGCAAGAGTGGCGGGTTCCACCCCTATCCCGGCGGATACTGGGGCGGTAATCCCGGCGGCGGCTACCCGGGTGGCTATCCGGGTGGCTATCCGGGTGGTGGCTGGAGCGACGGCAACTGGAATGAGCGCTGGTGCTGCGCACGTGACAGCCATGTCTGGTGGTCAACCAAGGGCGAGTGCCTGAGGAGCGGTGGACACCAGGTGGCTAATCGTGTGTGCCGTCGCCGCTGAGGCCGCGAGCTGCTGACTGAAGCCGGGCAAGGGAAACCCCTTGCCCGGCGGGATTAAACGGTCTTGCGCCGTATTTTTGCTCCCGCGACCGATGGCCCCCTGATTGCGCCACGGGCCTGCATCCGCTAAACAGCCCCGACCTTTTACTGCACCGCACCGTATAATGGGGACACGATGGCGCTCGACAAATATCTCGAAGAAGGCATGTTCCGGAGCCGCTGGATCATGGCTCCGTTCTATGTGGGCCTGGTGCTGACGCTGGCCGTCCTGCTGGTGAAGTTCGCGCAGGAACTGATCCTGTTTGCGCCGACGGTGCTTGAGGTCAGCGAGGCCAAGGTGATCCTGGGTGTCCTGACGCTCATCGACCTCGTGCTGGCGGGCAACCTGCTCTTGATGGTGATTTTTGCAGGCTATGAGAACTTCGTCTCGAAGATCGATACGGGCAACAGCGAGGACCGTCCCGACTGGATGGGCAAGGTCGATTTCAGCGGGCTGAAGCTCAAGCTCATCGGGTCGATTGTGGCGATATCGGGCATCCACCTTCTCAAGGCCTTCATGGACCTGAAGGAGATCGACAAGGAGAACCTCATGTGGCTGGTCATCATCCACATGGCGTTCGTCATCTCGGGCGTGCTGTTTGCCGTGATGGACTATCTGACCGCTCGCAGTCATGCCGTAGTGCTGCAAGCGGAGGCCGCGCACGAGGCCGCGCTTGCACAGGCTGCAGTGGTGAAAGCGGCCGCCGCGAAGGGCTAGAGGCCGGGCGGCGGCGGGGGGAACGCCATGCCGTCGCTTCCCGCAGCAGCAGTCCCTGCAACGGCGGCGGCGTGGAGGGCTTCGCCGAAAGGTGTTTCGGCGAGGATCCTGCTGAACAGCAGGGCACCCACGAGCACAAGCGCGGTGCATGCCCATGCGGGATGGATCGGCTTGCGCTGCCAGGCTTCCCGCCCGATCGCGACTGCCACGAAGACGAGCGCGGCGAGCGAGGCGGTCTCGAACGCATAAGGCGTCAGGAACGGCATGGGCAGCAAGCGCCCGAAGCCCGGGCCCATCAGGAGCACGAAGCTTCCGATCTGCAGGCGCGGATGCCAGTCGTGGTGCTTGCGCAGGATGATGGCTGCCGCGAGAAGCCCGAGCGCGCCCAGCAGGGTCAGCGGGTTGGCGATCAGGAAGTGCTGGGGCTGGAAAAAGAATGGTGTCCGCCCGATGCGTACCGTCTCCCAGGTGACCAGAAGGCCTAGAACCAGCAAGCCCACGGCCCAGAATGCAGCAACCCGTCCCAGCGTGCGGTGGAACCCCATGGCACCGGCTTTCGCAAGCCATGGCTGGATCACGAAGATCGCAACCCAACCCATGAACACGACGGCGTGCGCATGTATGACGAGCGGTGCGCTGAAGCTTGAGCGACCCAGGGCGAAGTGCACCGCGAAGCCTGTGACCTGAACGATCGCCATCACGGTCGCGAGGTTCCGGAAGAAAACAAAATCGTCGATTTGCGAGCGGGCCCCCGCATCAACCAAGCCAGCGGTCATGAGCGACGCCTCCTGAGCATGACCACCCATCGCACGAAGCGTGTGATCAACTCAAGCCTTAGCGGCGTCCGGCACGATCAGTGGGGTTCCTGCCCGGGTGATTGCATGAAGGCAGACAGGTGCTGCCGTCAGAAATCGAACTCTGTCTGTGCGGTAGCCTTGCGCCTTGCGGGGCGGCGCCCGGTTGGGGGGAGGCCAGATTTGCGGCTGCCGTGCTTCGACTGGATGGCATCGGCAGTAGCGCGATAAGTCGGGCCCTTGCGCACCGCGTAGATCGCCTCGCGCGCACGGGCGGCGGCCTGCAAGTGGTCGACAATCGGAGCCGGATAGCTTCGCCCGAGCGTTATCCCATGGCCCACGAGAAGATCAGCCGGCGCCGTCCACGGTTCGTGCAAGAGAGGTGTCGGCAGGGCAGCGATCTCGGGGACCCATCTTCGGATGAAGATGCCGTCGGGATCCTGGTCGCGCGACTGCTTGACGGGATTGTAGATCCGCGCGGTGTTGACGCCCGTGACACCTGACTGCATCTGGACCTGCGGGTAGTGAATTCCGGGCTCGAAATCGGTGAAGCGCCGGGCGAGGACCTGTGCCGGCAGGCGCCAGTCCTGCCAGAGGTGATAGCTGGAAAAGGCCATCACCATGCTGCGCATGCGGAAGTTCAGCCATCCTGTCCCCGCGAGCGAGCGCATGCAGGCATCGACGAAGGGAAAGCCCGTCTGGCCCTCTTCCCAGGCCTTCACGATGGCTGCATGGTCGCCGGTGACGGGGCGCAGGCCTTCGCACGCGACGTGCAGGGCCCGACGCTCGATCTGCGGTTCGTCCTCGAGCTTCTGGATGAAGTGGCAGTGCCAGTGCAGGCGGGAGCCGAAGGATGCGATGGACTGGGCATAGGCCGGGTCGCCCTCTTCCCGCCAGCGCCGTCGGGCACGCGCGGCGGCCTGCCAGGTCTCGCGCATCGACAGGCAGCCCAGCGCCAGATGCGCGCTGATGCGCGAGCAGGCGGATGCGCCCTCGAGCGGCGAGGACATGGCACGGCGATAGGTCCGGCCGCGCTCCGAGAGAAACGTCTTCAGGAGACCGACAGCCTCGATGCGCCCTCCGCGCTGGCGTTCCGGGCAGGGATCTTCCTCAAGCCCGAGGCCTGGCGCGTCGGGCCGGGCGTCGCTTTCAATCCCGGCATCACGCAGGCTTTCAGGCGCCGGGATGACCGGCGCGCTCATCATGGCGTCCCACCTTGCGGCCCAGCCATCGCGCGTGCGGTGTGCGCGCCAGACACCGTGCTGGCGATGCTCGATAAGGGGGATGCCGGCGTGCCTTGCCCAGCGGCGCACGGCGCGGTCACGCTCGTAGGTCCAGAGCAGGCCAGTCTCTTCATGTGCATGCAGGCCGGCAATGCCGATGCGTGCATGAAGGTTTGCCAGCACCTCGATCGCATCGCCATGCTTCACCACAAGGCGCGCGCCACGGGCCTCAAGCGCGGCATCGAGGTCTTCCAGGCTCTCCTGCAGGAAAGCGTAGTGGCGTGCGGACATCTCCGGCAGGCGCCACAGGCCAGGTTCGATGATGTAGAGCGGCAGGACGGGGCGGCCCGTGGCGGCGGCGGCGGCGAGGGCTGCGTGGTCGTGGACCCTGAGGTCGCGCTTGAACCAGACGACGTCGATCATGTCCCTCAGAGCTCCGCCACAAGCCGGGGGATCTGCTCGCGAAAGCGGAAGAAGCCTGCCGTCGCGTGCGGCCAGGCACGCTGGTCGAAATCTCGGCGCAGTTGCACGAGGCGGATCCCCTCGCGTTCAAGCTCTGCAGTTGCCTGCCCCAGCGCAGACGCCGCGCGGCCGACCGGTGCGCAGGGCGCTGCAATCTCGGTCACGCCGAGGGAGCGGGCCCAGTCCCTGATCCGGTTTGCCTCAATAGGCGCGACCGGCGCACCGAAGCCGCTGGCCGCGCGTTCAAGGGCGTCATCGACGGCGCCACGCGCAAAGCGTGCGGCAGGGCTTTCAGGATGGGCCATGGGCGGGAGCATCAGCCCGGCGACGGCGGCGATATCGGCGCCGAGCGGCAGGCTTTCGGGGTGAAGGTCATCCTCGTGCAGGATGAGGCCCACGCGGCGCGTGGAGAGGCGCCCTGCGGGCGGGAGCGGGCGGATTGCGGGTGGCGGTCCGTCCTCCGACAATGGCAGGGCCTGCTCGTCAAGCTGGCCTTGCGGATTGAAGCGTCCTTGCGTGTTGTCGCGAATGTTGTCGGCGCGTGCGAGGTAGTGCTTGCCGCGCGTGTGGAGGCCCGCGACCCAGCGCCAGGACAGCGTGTTCGATGCCGGGTCTGCGTCGAGCAGGTGGCTGAACATGAAGGCTGCGCCCAGTTGCCATGGCAGCTTCAGGGTGAAGATCCAGATCGAGGCGAACCACATGCGTGCGTGGTTATGCAGCCAACCCGTTGTCACCAGCTCGGCCACCCACGCATCGAAAGCCTTGATGCCGGTCTGGCCCGCGGTGGCGGCCTGGAGGCGCTTGCGCAGGTCGGGACTTGCCTCGGCCTGTGCCGCGGCGCGCGTCCGTTCGACCTCGAAGCGGAGCAGGACATCAGGGCGCTGCTCGAGCCAACCTTTCCAGTAGGTGCGCCAGAAAACTTCCTGGATGAACTTCTGTGCGGCTTCGAAGGGATGGCGCGCGAGGACGGCGGTGATGACCTCGGTCTCCGTGATCATGCGACGGCGCAGCCATGGGGACAGGCCCGAGACGTTGGAGCGGTCGGCAGGTCCGCGATCGACATTGCGGTCGCGCTCATAGCTGCGTCCGGCGCGTGGCAGGAAGGCATCGAGCCGCGCCAGTCCGGCAGCTCGGGTGGGGGTCCAGGCCTGCGCGGGCACCTTTGGCTGTTGCATGAAGCCTATACGCAGCGTAAGGCCGTCCGGGTCAGCTGCGGGGCGGCGATCGCTATGGGTCAGGCAGCGTGATCCACGCGGTTCCGGGCGACGTTACGGCATCTTCCACAAACCCGAGCCCGCCATGACCCTTCCCGATCCGACGCGCACCACTGCCCTTCGCCTTGGCTTCCTGGGGCTTGTGCCGTTCGCCGGGCTTGCGGTCGTTTCGCTGGCCGGCGGGGATGACCTTGGGGCGGTGGCGAACCCTGCCCTGCTGGCCTATGGCGCCACGATCCTGTCGTTCCTGGGCGGCATCCATTGGGGCCTTGCCCTCGCCCGTCCGGCGCTTGCCGCCCGGGAGGTTGCCTTGATGCTCGCCGTCGGGGTGTTGCCGCAGCTGCTCGGCTTTACGGCGCTGCTGGTGCCCGCGCCGCTGGGACACGCGCTGTGTGCAGGAGGCCTCGCCCTGTTTCTGGTCGCGGACCGCGCTGCGGCCGAGCGGGGGCTTGCGCCGGCGTGGTTCATGCAGCTTCGCTGGCCGCTGTCATGCTCAGCCGCACTTGCGATGGTGGTGGGCGCGCTGACGGCCTGACAGCTGCCAGCGCCTGAGGATCAGGGACCTTCCTCGGCTTCCTGCGAGCGGGCATAGGCTTCGTCGCTCGGCGCGAGCAGCAGGTACATCGCCGGCGTCACGAAGCGCGAGAGCAGCGTCGACGACACCAGGCCTCCGATGATGACCCAGGCGAGCGGCGAGTAGAGACCCGAGGCCTCGAGCGCGAGGGGTGTGAGGCCGCCAATGGCGGTGACGCTGGTGAGCAGGATGGGCAGGAAGCGGACTTCGCCTGCCTCCTCGATTGCCTCGAGAAGCGGCTTGCCCTGCGCGCGCAGCTGGTTGGTGAAGTCGACCAGCAGGAGCGAGTTCTTGATCTCGATGCCTATCAGCGCCACAAACCCGATCACGGCGGTGAACGAGAGCGAATAGCCGGCAAGCCAGAGCGCCACGAGGCCGCCCATGATCCCGAGCGGGATGATGCCCATGACCACGCCGGTCGCACGGAACGAGTTGAACTCGAGGATCAGCACCGCGATGATCCCGAAGATGGCGATGATGATGGCGGTCAACAGATCTGCGAAGGCGTCGTTCTGGGCCTCGAGCTGGCCACCGGCCGAGAGGTTGTAGCCTGCTGGAACCGTCATTTCGCTGTTGAGGCGCTTGAAGACGTCGTCCGTGACCTTCGAGGTGAGGTAGCCCGAACCCGAGTACGCCGTAATGGTGACCGTGCGCTCGCGCTGGTAGCGATCGATGCGCGACGGCCCACCCTCGAAGCGCGGGTTCGTAATCAGCGACAGTGGCACGCCGGCGCCCGAGGCGGTCGGCACATAGATGCGCTGGAGGGCATCGATCTCCTGGCGCAGTTCCATGGGCAGACGCAGGACGATGGGGAATTCGTCACCGTCATCCTGGCGATAGGCGCCCACCGTGTCACCGGACAGTGCGATGCGCACCGTCTGGTCGATGGCGCCAGCCGGCACGCCGAGAATGGCAGCCTTGCGGGCATCGACGCCAAGGTCAAGGTCGGTGCGATCGAGCCGGATGGGGTTGGTCACGTTGCGCACGCCGGGCGTCGACTCGATGATGTCGGTCGCCTGCGCCGCCAGGTCCTTGAGTGTCGCAAGGTCCTTGCCGGAGATGCGCACCGCGATGGGTGCTGCAATGGGCGGACCGTTCTCGAAGACGCGCAGGTTGATCTGTGCGCCGGCGATGGTGCTGAAGGCGGCACGCATGCGGTCGAGAGTGGCCGGGGTGGTGCGCGGGTCAAACTCCTTGAGCTGCACGAAGACCTGGCCGTAGTTGCTGCGCACATCCTCGGGGATGACATTGTAGAAAATGCGCGGATTGGAGCGACCAACGTTGCCCATGGCCCACTCCACTTCCTCCTGCGCGAGGAGGATCTCTTCGACGCGCCGCACGACACGGTCGGTCTCGACAAGTGCCGTGCCGTCCGGTGTTTCCACATCGACCACGAATTGCGGGGTCTCGGCGGGCGGGAAGAGGCTGAACCCGAGGCGCGGGATCAGCAGCAGCGAAAGGGCAAAGAGCGCCATCGAGATGGCAACGACAAGGCGTGGGCGCAGCAGCGCCACGTGCAGGATGGGGCGGTAGACGCCGTGAATGACCGACATCACGCCGCGCAGGACCACGTTGCCCTCAGGGTGCTCGTGGCGCGACAGGAGGCGGCTTGCGAGGAAGGGGATGATGGTCAGCGATACGATCAGCGAAGCGCCGACGGTGTAGAGCACCGTCACGGGCAGCGAGCGCGTGAACTTGCCAGCACCTTCCGCAAGGAAGAGCAGCGGCAGGAATGCGAGCATGAGGGTTGCCGTGCAGCCGATGACGGCGACGCCAATCTGGCTTGTGCCGGCAAAGGCCGCCTGCAGCCTCGTCTTTCCTTCGCGCAGGTGGCGGGCGATGTTCTCTGTCACCACGATCGAATCGTCGACGAGAAGCCCGAGCGCGAGCACGAAGCCCGAGCTCGAGAGCTGGTTGATCGTGCAGCCTGTGTAGAGCAGCCGCGTGACACCGATGGCGAGCGACAGCGGGATCGAGATCATCACCACGATCGAGGCGCGCCAGCCCAGGGGCAGCAGCGTGATGAGGACGAGGCCGAGTGCTATCGCGAAGTCGCGGGCAAGCGTGTTGAGGCGGTGGGCCACGTTCTTCGACTGGTCGAAGGCGCGCTCCATGCGAACACCCTGCGGCAGGTCGGCTTCGAACGTGTCGAGGGCGGCGAAGATCCTGTTACGCACCGTGAAGACGTCCTGGCCATCCATCATGTTGGCGGTCAGGAAGATCGCACGCTTGCCGTTGAAGCGGGTTTCGTGGCGCATTTCGGCGTAGGCCCAGTCAACCTCGGCCACGTCGCGCACGCGCAAGGCACGCCCGTCGACCGTGGCGATGACCGTATCCCTGATTTCCTCGAGCGTGTCGAAGGCGCCTGTGGCCTTCACGTTGAAGCGGCGGGCGCCGGAATGGATGGCGCCGGGGGGCGTGTCGACGGCCTCGGCGCGCAGGACGTTGGCGAGCGTGGTGATCGGGATGCGGCGCTCGGCGAGCTTGCCCATGTCGACCGAGATGCGGACCTCGGTGGGCGGCGCGCCCCAGACCTCGGCCTCGCGGATGCCGGGGATGCGCTCGATGATGTCGCTGAGGGCGCGGGCGGTGTCCTCGAGCGTGCGGATGCTGGCCGTCTCGCTCAGGAACGCGACCTGCACGATGTTGGTGAGAGATGTGCGGACCTTCTCGAGCCTGGGCGCGAGCAGGTTGGCAGGCAGCTGGGGCCTCAGCGCGTTCAGTTCGCGCGAGACCTCGTCGAATTTCTTGTCGGGGTCGGTTGTCCACTCGAACTCGGTCACGATGACGGCAACGCCGTCCTGCAGGACGGTTTCAATTTCCTTGACGTCCTCGAGGCCGTCGATCGCGCGCTCGAGCGGATCGGCAACCAGCTTCTCCATGTCGGCAGCGGCGGCACCCGGCAGGATCGCGCGGACGATGACGATGGGGATCGGGAAGCTCGGATCTTCGGCGCGCGGGATCTGGTTCACCGAGCTGGCGCCGATGATCGCCAGCATCAGGAAGATGACCAGCGTGAACTGCCAGTTGCGGACGAAGAAGGAGGTGAAACCGCTCACTTGGGCTTTGCCGGCGGAGCCGGGCTCTCCTTTCCGTTGCTGGCCTTCCCGCTGGCTGCGGGCGCGCGCACCGCAGGCGCGATGGTGACGGGTTGGCCGTTGCGCAGATAGGCGGCGCCGGAGGTGGCGACGCGGTCACCAGCCTTGAGGCCGCTCCTGATGAGAACGCTGTCACCGGCGAAGCCGGCGATTGTCACGGCGGCGCGGCTGGCCTTGAGGTCGGCGGAGATGACGAAGACATAAGCGGCGTCGCCCTGCCCCTCGATGAGCGCAATGGCCGGGACGGCAACGAGGGCCTGGCTCTCGTCGCCGATGGAGGGGGTCAGGGTGGCCTCGGCGACAAGGCCGCTGCGCAGGCCATCGGGAATGCTTGCGAGCGTTATCTCGACGTCGAAGGCGCCCGTTAGGGGGTTGGCCTTGGCGCCGATGCGGGTCACGGCTCCCTCGAGTGCGAGCGTGGCGCCGGCGATGCTGAGGCTTGCCCTGTCGCCCGTGCGCACGCGCACGACCTGGGTATCGGACAGGGGCGCACGCATGATCATGCCGGATGTGGTGTCGCCAAGCGTTATGACAGGCGCGCCGGGCGCCATCTGCTGCCCGACCTCGGCGTGTCGTACAAGAACCACGCCGTCGCTGGCGGCGACAAGCGCCGCGCGGCTTTCGTCGAAGCGGGCGGACGAAAGTGCCGAATTTGCACGCTGGAATATGGTGCGGGCATCGTCGAGGCGGGCAGTGGATTCTGCCCCGCTTGAATGCAATTTGGTGACACGATCAAGGTTGGCCTTGGCAGCTTCAAAGGCCGCCTCGGCCTCGGCTCGGCGACCGGCCGTGTCGGAGGGGTCGGCGCTGACCAGTGGGTCGCCCTGCTTCACCGTGTCCCCGGCGTCAACGGCATAGCGGTGGACGACACCTCCGGTCTTGAAACTGAGCACCTGCTCGCGCTTGTAGGTGATGGTGCCCGAGACGATGATGCGGCCGGCATCCAGGGAGGGCTGGGCGACGGCCACTTTCACGGGGACAGGTTTTGCACCGACCTTTTCGTCATCGGCCATGCCGGGGCGTGCCGTGATGAACGCGACGACCATCAGCGCCAAAAGCGCTGTCGTTGCAACAGCGTTGCGGATTGTCTGCATTCGTATTCTCGCCCCTTGCGCCGCACTCACCCCTCGCGGGAAAGCGCCTTGCTTCAGACGGACCTAACCCACGTTGAGCAGTATGCCACAGTGCCCGTAAACAAAAAGGGTTGAACCGAACTATCAGCGTGTTGAGCCTCGGCAGCGTCCGGGTGCGCGCTGCAGGTTAGGCTGCGATTAACCATGCGGAGGGCGGATCTGCGGGGTTAGGCAGATTGTCCTGTTACACGAGATACACTTTCGTCGGGTCTGAAAGAGCCGGAGGAGCGAGGCGGTTTAGCTCCCTCCTCCGCCACCGAAGATGAAGTCGTCAGCCGTCACGCTGGCGAGGGTGGTGTTCGACAACAGGATGTCAGTCGTGTCGAAGTTCAGCAGCACGTCGGCCCCGACCTGCGTCATGCGCGCCTGGATGTCGGCAAAGGTGAGGATGCCGGCCATGGTCAGGCGGATGACGTCGTTGCCGGAGGCGTCGAAGTCAACGATCGTGTCGGTCGCGATGCCGTCGGTGTCGGAGAAGACGAAGATGTCGTCGCCGGCGTAGCCCACGAGCAAGTCACTGCCGC
>DAISVV010000021.1:0-23913 GCA_036840015.1 Micropepsaceae bacterium | reverse complement strand
GGTGTTCAGCAATGGCCATGTGGTGGTCGTGTCGCCGTCGGCCGAGCTGCGCAAGGGTGCTCCCGTCGAGCTGAAGGCGGCTCCCGGCTGCATGGTGATGCGGCTTGCGCGCCAGACGGCCAAGAAGCTTGACCTGAAATCCTTCAATCCGTCGCTCGATGACCTGACGCTGCCGCGGGAGGCCATCGAATGGATGGCGAGGATCGTCTGGGTCCGGCACTGAACAGGCCTTCAGGGTTGGGCTGACGGGTATCCCTGGAACTTCAGCACCAGGCGCCGGATGTCGGCGCTGCGCTTCGATGCGATTGCCGCGAGGAGCTGGCGCGCCCTGTCGCTCGCGAACCCGGTCATCGCGTCCTCGCGGGTTGCCGCCGCCACGCCCTGAAGCACCTCGCGGGCCTCGGTCAGTCGTCCGTCCTGGTCGAGCGCGAGGAGTGCGAGCGCGAACTGAAGGCGCAGCAGGGCCTCGTCGGGCAGGTCGCGCAAGGCCGTGCGATAGAGGCTGAGCCCATCGCTTTCCTCGGCGCCATAAAGGATCGTGGCGAGGAGTGCGCCGGCATGGGTGACGATCTCGAGGTGCCAGGCGCCGAGCGAGGCCCTTGCCCAGGGATTGCCTGGTTCGATCGCGAGGGCCTTGTCGAGCTGCTCACGCACCCTTTCAGCGAGGCCCTCGCGGCGGGCGGCGAAGACACCCATGCTGCGGCCAAGAAAGCCGAGGGCGACGGCTTCCTGGAGATGGGCCTCGACGTTCATGGGATCGAGGCTGGAGGCGCGCCGGGCGAGGGCCTCGGCCTGGCGCAGGCAGTCGGTGCAGAGGCCGTCGGGCCGGGTAATCGCGTCGGCGATGAGGGCGCGGGCGGCGAAGGCGAGGGCGTGTGCGGTGCCCGCTTCCTCTGCAACGCGAGCGGCCTCGGCGTACCTGCCTGCCTTGTAGGCGAGGACGGCGCCGTCCGGCATCACGGGTCCAGCGGCCTGCGCCGGGCGCAGGCTGGCCACGAGGACGAGCACGAGAAGCAGGGGCCTCAACATGGCTCCAAGTCTAGGCGATGGCGCGGCGTTCGTCAGGCCAAAAACTTGCCAGCAAGCCCCTCGCGGATGAGGCGTGCGGTGTTTTCGACACCGTAGAGAACGGCGAAGGAGCCGAAGCGTGGCCCCTGTTCCTGCCCGAATAGCACTTCATAGAGGGCCTTGAACCAGTCGCGCAGCGGATCGAAGCCGTGCTTCTTGCCCACTTCGTAGACGTGGAACTGGGCGGCCTCCGGATCGGTGACGTGGCCCAACGCATCGAAGGCGGCGGCGAGGTCTTCCATGGCGGCGCGCTCGCGCTCGGTCGGGGCCCTGTACTTCTTGCGGGGTTTGACGAAATCCTCGTAGTAGCGGATCGCATAGCCCACGAGACGGTCGAGCGAGGGATTGTCCTTCGGGTTGGCCTGCGGCGCATACTGGCGGATGAAGCCCCAGAGGATGTCGGCGGTCGAGGCGTTGGATGCCGATACGAGGTTCAGGAGCAGGGCGAAGGAGACGGGCCATTTTTCCTGCGGGGGCTGGCCTGCGTGGATGTGCCAGGCGGGGTTCTCGAAGCGATCGGCCTCGGACTGGCCCTGGTACTTGTCGAGCCAGGTCACGTATTCGTCGACTTCCTTGGGGATGATGTCGAAGTAGAGGCGCTTGGCGGTCTTTGGCTTCTGGAACATGAAGAGGGCGAGGCTCTCGGGCGCGGCGTAGGTGAGCCACTGCTCGACGGAGATGCCATTGCCCTTGGACTTGGAGATCTTCTCGCCCTGGTCGTCGAGGAAGAGCTCGTAGACGAAGTTCACCGGCGGCTCCATGTCGAGCGCCTTGCAGATCTTTGCATAGAGCGGCTGATTGGGCAGGTGGTCCTTGCCGAACATCTCGAAGTCGACGCCCATGGCGGCCCAGCGCATGCCGAAGTCGGGCTTCCATTGCATCTTCACCTGGCCGCCGGTGACGGACTGGGTGATTTCCTCGCCATCCTCGTCGTCATAGGTGATCGTGCCGGCGGCGGGATCGATGCGCTTCATCGGCACGTAGAGGACGCGGCCGGTCTTGGGGGAGATGGGAAGGAAGGGGCTGTAGCTGCGGCGGCGATCCTCGCCGAGGGTGGGGAGCATGATGTCCATGATACGGTCGTAGACCGAGAGCGCCTTGAGCAGCATCGCGTCGAACATGCCGGACCTGTAGGCCTCGGTCGCGGACATGAATTCGTATTCGAAGCCGAAGCCGTCGAGGAAGGAGCGCAGGCGCGCATTATTGTGATGGGCGAAGCTCTCGTGCGTACCGAACGGGTCGGGTACCGAGGTCAGCGGGCGCTGGAGGTGCTCGCGCAGCATTTCCTGGTTGGGGACGTTGTCGGGGATCTTGCGCATCCCGTCCATGTCGTCGGAGAAGGCGATGAGCCGCGTGGGCTTGTCCGAGAGTTCCTGGAAGGCACGGCGCACCCAGCTCGTGCGTGCAACCTCGCCGAAGGTGCCGATGTGGGGCAGGCCCGAGGGGCCGTAGCCTGTCTCGAAGAGGACATAGGGCTTGGCCTTGCCGGCGGCCTCGTCCTTCTGCACGCGCGCCAGCAGCTTGCGTGCTTCCTCGAACGGCCAGGCCTTCGCGGCCATGGCAAGGTCGCGCCTCGACGACATGTGGGTACCCTCGTGAATTCCGATGCCAAGCCATAGGTGGCGCTTCCGGCGGCGTCAACGCTGCTGCATAGTGCCGTCCATGGACAGTCCGATCCGCGAGCCCCTGGATGCCATCCCCGCCCTTGTCGCGACGTTCCGTCGCGCGGTGATCGGCATGGCGGACGGGCGGTTCGTCGAACCCTCTGCCGATGTCGCGCTGACCATGGCCGTCGCTACGCCGCACCTTACGGCGCATACGGGCATGACGCTGCAGCGCCTCGGGTGGCAGCGCAATGATCCGCGCGGGGTGCATTACGACGTGCTGGAGCTGTTTGCCTTCGTGCGGCCGGCGCAGGCGGTGGCGCCGAGCGTGGGCTCGCTTGCGCGCGCCATGGGCGTCGGTGCGCCGCAGAGCCTGGCCGAGCAGGCGTCGGTGCTCAGGGTCGTGGCGCAGATGCTGCTGGCCGAGGCCGAGACGGTGAAGAACCGGCCGATGGCAGCCCGCATCGCGGCGGCGATGGGGCAGAGCCGCTGGCCGTGGGCCGAATTGCTGCTTCAGCGGATGGATCCCGAGGGACGCGCGCGGGCGACGCCGCGCATGGATTCATGGCGTGACCTGCCCGAGTGGGACGATGCACCGCCACAGGGCCAGCCGGGGAGCCTGCCGGTACATCCGGAGGAGGCGCGGGCGCACCTGTCGGTGATCGTGGGCGAGGGGGCCGAGGTGCGCCGGGCGCAATCGGACTATGCGGCGCTTGCCGCCGAGGCCTTCCGGCCCCGGTTGCACGAGAACGAGCCGGCCGTCGTGCTGGCGGAGGCGGGCACGGGCCTTGGCAAGACGGCCGGGTACCTTGCACCGGCGGCGCTCTGGGCTGAGCGCAACGAGGGGACAGTGTGGATCTCGACCTACACGAAGAACCTGCAGCGGCAGATCGCGCAGGAACTTCGCCGCGTCTATCCGGACCCTGCGGTGCTGGCCGAGAAGGTGACGATCCGCAAGGGGCGCGAGAATTATCTGTGCCTGCTGAACTTCGAGGAACAGACCGGGCGGCTGCCGGTACTGATCGAACGGGAGACGGTGGCGCTGGGGCTGGTGGCGCGCTGGCTGATGGCGACGAAGGACGGCGACCTGATCGGGGGCGACTTCCCGACATGGGCCTTTCCGTCCTCCGGGTTTGCGCCGGGGCTGACCGACAAGCAGGGTGAGTGCATCTATGGCGCATGCCCGCATTACCGGCGCTGTTTCCTCGAGAGGGTCGGTCGACGCTCGCGCACGAGCCGCATCGTGGTTTCGAACCACGCGCTGACGATGGTCGAAGCGGCGCGGCATGCGGCGCTGCGCGGCGCGGAGGGCGAGGGGAGCGGTTCGTCGCCGCCGTTGCGGTATGTGTTCGACGAGGGCCATCACATCTTCGATGCGGCTGACAGTTTCTATGCGATCCATATCTCCGGGCGCGAAGGGGCGGAGCTGCGGCGCTGGATCCGCGGGCCCGAGGGGCGCAGCGGCCGACGCGGACGCGGGCTCGTGGAACGCCTGTCGGCGGTTCTTGATGACGAGCCGAAGGAGCTCGACCGGCTGAATGAAATCGCGCAGGCCGCGCTTGCCCTTCCCGGCGAGGGGTGGCTCGGGCGGCTCGCGTCGGAGGCGCCGCGCGGGGCGATGGAGAAGTTCCTGATGGCGGTGCGTGCGCAGGCGCGGGCGCGCGCCGAGGACGTGCAATCGCCCTACGGGCTCGAGTGCGAGGTGATTCCCGCGATGCCGGAGCTGCTTGCGAACGCGATCGCGTTCACGGACGCGCTCAAGGCGCTCCGCGATCCGCTCCTGTCGCTGTCGCTGCGGCTGAGGGAGATGCTCCGCGAGCGGAATGACGAGGTGTTCTCGCAGCACCGGCTGCGCGTCGAGGCGGCGCTGCGGGGGATCGAGCGGCGGGCGCTCATGCAGATTCCGCACTGGATCATGGCGCTCGATGCGATCGGCGAGCCGGCGCCGGGCGGCCATGTGGACTGGCTCAGCGTGGAGCGGTTCGAGGGCCATGAATACGACATCGGGCTCTATCGCCATGCGATCGATCCGACGGTGAGCTTTGCGCTGGAGGTGCTGGAGCCGGCGCATGGGGCGTTCATCACCTCGGCAACGCTGCGCGACCGGGCCCCGAAGGAGGGCGCGGCGCCCGACGGATGGCGCGCGGCGGAGATCCGGACGGGGGCGGGGCACCTGGTCGTGCCGGCCCAGCGGGCGTCGTTCGAGTCGCCGTTCGACTATGCGCGGCAATCGCGGATCATCGTGGTCACGGATGTGAGCCGCGACGCTGACATGCTGTCGGCGGCGTATCGGGACCTGTTTCTTGCCGCGGGTGGCGGGGCGCTGGGGCTGTTCACGTCGGTGCGTTCGCTCAGGGCGACGCATCGGGCTATTGCGCCGGCGCTGTCGCAGCGCGGGCTGCCGCTGCTGGCGCAGCATGTCGACGGGCTGGATACGGGATCGCTCGTCGACCTGTTCCGCGAGGATGAGAACTCGTGCCTGCTTGGCACGGATGCGCTGCGCGACGGGGTCGACGTGCCGGGCCGGTCGCTTCGGCTTGTCGTGTTCGAGCGCGTGCCCTGGCCGCGCCCGGACATCCTGCACAAGGCGCGGCGGGCGCAGTTCGGGCGCAGCTATGATGACCAGCTCACGCGGCTCCGGCTGGCGCAGGGATTCGGGCGGCTGATCCGGCGGGCCTCGGACCGCGGGGTGTTCGTGCTGCTTGATGCGCGCGCGCCGTCGCGGCTGCTTTCGGGCTTGCCGGCTGGCGTGGAGGTGCAGCGGCTACGGCTTGCAGAGGCCGTGGCGGAGGTGAGGGATTTCCTGCAGCAGCCCGGGCTTGCTGACAATCGGCCGCCCCAATAGATTGCGCACCATCAGACAGACGGAGAGTTTTCCATGAAGCCGCGTTCGACGCTCAATCCGCATGCCGCGCTGATCTATGTGATGGTGGTTGCGTCGGCGGCCGCTGCCTCGATGAGCGATGCGGAGCTGCATGTCATCGGGGACATCGTGCGCACGCTGCCGGTGTTCGAGGGTTTCGACGAGGACAACATCATTCCGGTGTCACGCGAGTGCGCGGCGATCCTGCAGGAGGATGACGGCTTTGCAGCGGTGCTCGGCCTCGTGCGCGAGGCCCTGCCGCGGTCCTTGCGCGATACGGCCTATGCGCTGGCGCTGGAGATCGTGCTGACCGAGGCCCCGGTCTATGCGGAAGAGAACCGCGTGCTGCAGCGGCTGAAGTCGACGCTCGAGGTGGACCGGCTGACGGCGGCGGCGCTCGAGAAGTCCGCTATGGTGCGGCACGCCAGGATCACCAACTGACATGCCCGATGGCAGCGATGCCCTGTTGAGGCTTGCCGCCTTTGCGGGCGTCTTTGCGGCGATGGCGATGGCCGAGGTGCTGTGGCCGTTCCGGCCTTCGGTAGCGCGCGCGCATCGCTGGGTGTGCAATATCGGGCTCAGCGTGATCAACACGGGGCTGCTCAGGCTTGTCGCGCTGGGCCTGCCGCTGCTGCCGGTCGGGGTGGCGCTCATGTACGAGGGCGGGGGGCTTTTCGGCGCTGCGGGCGTGCCGGCGTGGGCGGGCGTGATCGCGGGGTTCGTGATTCTCGATCTTGCGATCTATGCGCAGCACGTGGTGTTCCATCATGTCCCCTGGCTCTGGCGGCTGCACCGGGTGCACCATGCCGACACGGGGTTCGACGTGACGACGGCGATCCGGTTCCATCCGCTGGAGATCCTGCTCAGCCTTTGCTGGAAGCTTGTGGTGATCGTCGCCTTCGGCATTCCCGCCGTTGCGGTGCTGGCGTTCGAGATCGTACTCAATGCCGGGGCGATGTTCAGCCATGCCAATGTGAGCCTGCCGCAGCGGGTGGACGGTGTGCTCAGGGCCGTGATCGTCACGCCGGACATGCACCGGGTGCATCATTCGGTGGAGCCGCGCGAGCTCAACTCGAATTTCGGCTTCAATTTCTCGTTCTGGGACCGGCTCTGCGGGACCTATCTGCCGCGGACGCAGGCTGATGCGCGCGACATGCCGATCGGGCTGCGGGCCTTCCAGGGACCTGTCGCTGCGCGGCTCGGCGCCATGCTCGTCTTTCCGTTTCGTCCGGTGAAACCCTCATGAAGCGCCTCATCATCCTGCGGCATTCGAAGACGGAGACCGCCGGCGGGCCCAAGCGCGACATCGACCGCGTGCTGATCGAGCGCGGGCGGCGGGATGCGGCGACGATGGCGCGCTATTTTGTCTCGCGCGGGCACGCCTGCAGGCTTGTGCTGTGCTCGACCTCGGCGCGCACGCGCGAGACGCTGGCCATTTTCCAGCCCATTGCCTGTGCGGGGACGCCCGTCGAGTTTCGCGACGAGCTCTACCTTGCGGAAGCGCCTGACATCCTTGCGGCGCTGCGTTCACTTGATGACAAGGAGGGGCCGGTGATGCTGGTCGGGCACAATCCGGGGCTGGCCGAGCTGGCCCTGGGGCTGTGCATGCCGCCGCTCAGCGTCGAGCAGGAAGAACGCCACCGGCGCATGCGCGACAAGTTTGCGACGTCGTCGCTGGCGGTGATCGGGTTCGACCTTGCCGCCTGGCGCAGCCTGCGCCCGGGGAGCGGGGTGCTTGAGGATTTCATGCGGCCGCGGGATCTCGGCCAGACAGGAGAGTGAGATGTCGCAGCAACGGCTGACTGCGCTCGTGACCGGAGCGTCGGCGGGCATCGGCAAGGCCTTTGCCGACGTGTTCGCGCGGTACGGGTTCAACATCGTCGTCACGGCGCGGCGCGAGGAGCGGCTCAACGACGTGGCACGCGAGATCATGGACCGCCACAAGGTCGAGGTCAGCGTGATCACGGCGGACCTGGCCGATCCGCAGGCGCCGATGCAGCTTGTCGACGAGATCCACCGGCGCGGGCTGAAGGTCGATGCGCTGGTCAACAATGCCGGCTACGGGGTGCCGGGGGCCTATGCGACGACGGCGTGGCGCGACCAGCGCGACTTCATCCAGGTGCTGACGACGGCGCCCTGCGCGCTGACGCATCTTGTGCTGCCGGGAATGGTCGAGCGCAAGCAGGGCTATATCGTCAATGTCGCGTCGCTGGCCGGGTTCCTGCCGGGGACGGCGGGAAGCGCGCTCTATGGCGCGTCGAAAGCCTTCATGATCCAGTTCTCGCGCTCGCTCAACATGGAGCTGCGGGCGCATAATGTCCATGTGACGGCGGTCTGCCCGGGCTATACGCGCAGCGAGTTCCATGACGTGATGGGCGTGCGCGATCGCGTGTCGCGCATGCCGGGCTTCATGTGGATGACGGCGGATGCGGTGGCTGAGCAGGGCTATGCGGCCGTCATGAGCAACAAGCCCGTGCTCGTGAATGGTGCGGTCAACCGCACGATTGCGGCGATCGCCAAGTACTTGCCGGACTCGGCTGCGTTCTCGATCATGAAGGCGCAGAGCGGCTTCAACCGCTGAGGTGGTGCCCTTGGGCCGGGAGAGGCGGCTTTGCCTCTTCCGGCGCCACGCGCGGTCAGCGGTTTCAGTAGAGACCCAGCTTGTCCATTGTGCCGGCGCCGGCCACGCCGTCGACGCCGATGTTGCTGGCCTTCTGGTAGGCCCTGACGGCCTTCGTCACATCATCATCGTAGATGCCATCGACGGGGCCTGTGTAGTGGCCTGACTTGCGCAGGGCCTCCTGGAGCAATTCGACCTCGCGGCCGCGGTCGCCGGGCTGCAGGGCAAAGCCGGTACGCTTTCCGATCTTGGCCTGGTAGAGGCGCTGCTTGCTGGCCTTCAGGTAGTCCTTCTGCGCCGACACGGAGTTGGCCGCTTCGGCCATCTGGCGTGTCTCGACGTTCAGCGCCTCAATCTTGCGGCGTACGCGCTCGTCCTTGAGGTCGCGGTTCCTGGTTTCAAGGTCGGTTGCGAGGGCCGAGAGGTTGCGACGGGCTTCTTCGCCGCGACCCTGCTGGTAGAGCCGGACCTGCTCCTTCTGGATGCGGTCGCTTTCGGCGAGTGCGGCCTCGGCCTCGACGGCGGCATTGAGCGAGCGGTTGACGGTGGTGGCATCGGCGGACGAGGTGATGCGCAGGTCCTGCGCGATCTCATGGGTCTCGCCCGAACCGACCTTGCGATAGCGCAGGGTCAGCTTGCCGAGATCGAGCGGGCCTTCGGCGGGCGCATCAAGTTCGAGGCGCAGGAGGAGGGAGCGCTTCTCGCCCTCGTAGACGTCCTCGAGGTCGTGGCTGATCGAACGGCCTGGCTTCACCTCGTCGAAGCCGATGAGTTCAGCCTTGCGGATGCGGGCGCTACCCGTGAATTCGAGGTCGACGTCCTGCGCGCAGGTCTCGAACATGGTGCCGAGTTCGTCCTGGAAGATGCGCGCCATCTGGGTGGGGTGCTCGATGTAGTGGTAGCGGCCACCGCCGTTTTCGGCGATCGCCTGCATGAGGTCCTCGTCGTAGTCGCGTCCGAGGCCAAGCGCCGAGATTCGGATGCCCTTTCTTCGCGCCGCACGGACGAGTTCGGCGATCTCGCGGGGCTCGGTGATGCCCGTGTTGGCGAGGCCGTCGGACATGAGCATGACACGCGTGATGGTGCCCCTGGCCGATGCGGGTCCGTTGAGCGCGCTGGCGGCTTCCTCGACGCCGCGCATCATGCCGCCGGCGAGGTTGGTGGAGCCGCGCGGCTCGAGGCGTTCGATGAGGGCCTTGAGTTCGCCGACACGCGTCACGCGGCGCGCGGGCCAGAGGAGCGAGATCTGGTCATCGTATTCGACGACGGAGAGCGTGTCGGCCGGCGCGAGGCGGTCGACGGCCAGCGTAGCTGCGCGCTTCAGGTAGTCCATCTTTCCTTCGTCGGCCATCGAGCCGGAGCGGGCGAGGACAAGGGACAGGTTGAGGGCGGGGCGGTCTTTTTGCGTCCCGGGTGTCAGGTCGAGACCTTCGAAGGAGAGGCGCACATAGACGATGCGGCTTGTGCCCTTGAGCACGGCGGTGCGGTTCAGTTCCACCTCGCCACGCAGTGGATTCGCGGTGCCGGGCGGCGAGGCCAGCGCAGAAGAAGCGAGAAAGGCAGCCGCGAGGATGGCGGCGATCCTGCCGAGGGGCTTACTTGCCGGAAAGCCGCTGGTTGCGTTGACGGGCATGGGATTGTTCCTGGGGCTTGAAGAGGGAGGGGACGCCCGGCGTGCCGTTCGCGGAAACGTCAGCATTGCGATTCCGCGCCGATTACCGGGGCAGGTCAGACTAGGCGTGGCGGCATGGCGCAATGCGGTCCGGATTCTGGCGAGATTCTGTCGCCATCCGTGCGCTTGCGGCGCACGATGCAGCATTCCGGGCGGCTTGCTGCCAAAAAGATGATGAGCGACGCGGGAGGTGTAGAATTCTTCATGCGCGCAAACCGACGCCGACTGCGCCTGGCCCCGTTCAGGTCAGGGTTTACGTTTGTTTCAGTCGCGTGACGTATTCTTTACGAAAGAGCCCGGCATTTTATTTTTGTTGGATCGCCTTGTTGATGCCATCAGCGCCGGGGAGAATGGCTTCGGGATACCGATCCTGGCGTGCCCAACCTCGGAGAGGCGTTGTCATGAGCAATTCACTGGATGTCTTTGATGCATTCTCCCGGGCGTATGCCCGCGAGAAGTTCGAGACGATGTCGCTGCGCGACTATCTGCTGGCGGCGCGCGACAATCCGATGATGTACGCGACGCCGGCCGAGCGCATGATCGCGGCGATCGGTGAGCCCGAGCTTGTCGACACGTCGCGCGATCCGCGGCTGTCGCGCATGTTCTTCAACCGCACGATCAAGATGTATCGCGCGTTTGACGGTTTCTTCGGCATGGAGGACACGGTCGAGCGCATTGTCGGCTTCTTCAAGCATGCGGCACAGGGCCTCGAGGAGAAGCGGCAGATTCTCTACCTTCTCGGTCCGGTGGGTGGTGGCAAGTCCTCGCTGGCGGAGCGCCTGAAGGACCTGATGGAGACGCATCCGATCTACGTGCTCAAGGCCGGCAATGACATCAGCCCGGTGTTCGAGTCGCCGCTTGGCCTGTTCCGGACGAGCGAACTGGCCGAACTGCTGCATGACAAGTACAATATCGAGCGCCATCGCCTGACCGGCATCATGAGCCCTTGGGCCGTGAAGCGGCTTGATGAAATGAATGGCGACATCTCGCGCTTCGAGGTGGTGAAGATCATGCCCTCGAAGCTGAGGCAGTTCGCGATCGCCAAGACCGAACCGGGTGATGAGAACAACCAGGACATCTCGGCCCTGACCGGCAAGGTCGATATCCGCAAGCTTGAGCGTTTCAGCCAGAATGATGCGGATGCCTACAGTTTCTCCGGTGGCCTGTGCCGCGCGAACCAGGGTCTTCTCGAGTTTGTCGAAATGTTCAAGGCACCGATCAAGGTGTTGCACCCGCTGCTGACGGCGACGCAGGAAGGGAACTATGTGGGCACCGAGACGCTGGGCCCCATTCCCTTCCAGGGGATCATCCTTGCGCATTCGAACGAGTCGGAGTGGATGCAGTTCAAATCGAACAAGAGCAATGAGGCGTTCCTTGACCGCATCTGCGTGGTGACGGTGCCTTACTGCCTGCGCGCGAGCGAAGAGGTGCAGATCTATCGCAAGCTCCTGAAGACGAGCGAGCTGGGGTCGGCGCCCTGCGCACCTGAGACGCTGGAGATGCTGGCGAAGTTCTGCGTGCTCACGCGCCTGAAGGAGCACGAGAACTCGAACCTGTACTCGAAGCTCAGGGTCTATGATGGCGAGAAGCTCAAGGACACTGATCCGAAGGCCAAGACGCTGCAGGAGTACAAGGATTATGCGGGCGTCGACGAGGGCATGACCGGTATCTCGACGCGCTTTGCCTACAAGGTGCTGTCGGAGACGTTCAACCACGACACGACCGAGGTCGCGGCCGATCCGGTGCACCTGATGTATGCGCTGGAGCAGGCGATCAAGCGCGAGCAGTATGCGGACGAGACGGAAAAGCGGTATCTGGAATTCATCAAGGCCGACCTGGCACCGCGCTATGCCGAGTTCATCGGCAAGGAAATCCAGAAGGCCTATCTGGAATCCTACAGCGAGTACGGACAGAACCTGTTTGATCGCTACATTTCGTATGCGGATGCGTGGATCGAGGATCAGGACTTCAAGGATACCGATACAGGACAGATGCTGGACCGCCAGCAGCTGGACAACGAGCTCTCGAAGATCGAGAAGCCTGCCGGCATTGCAAACCCGAAGGATTTCCGCAATGAGGTCGTGAAGTTCGCGCTCAGGCACCGGGCGACCCATGACGGGAAGAACCCGGCGTGGACGTCTTACGAGAAGATCCGCAATGTGATCGAGAAGCGGATGTTCTCGCAGGTCGAGGACCTGCTGCCGGTCATCTCGTTCGAGTCCAAGAAGGATTCGGACACGCAGTCCAAGCACAACGAGTTCGTCAAGCGGATGCTCGCGCGGCACTACACGGCGCGACAGGTGCGCCGACTTGTCGAGTGGTACATGCGGGTGAACAAGGCAGGATAAGGCATCCGTCTCGTGGCTGGCGAGGCGATGCCCGGGCGGAACACATGGTCAATTTCATCGATCGGCGTCTCAATCCCAAGGGCAAGAGCCTTGCCAACCGGCAAAGGTTCATCCGGCGTGCCCGGGCGGAGATCCGCGAAGCTGTACAAAAGACGCTGAAGGACCGGTCGGTTGCCGACCTGGCGAAGAACCAGAAGATCTCGATCCCCACGCGGGGCACGAAGGAGCCTCGCTTCCGGCATGATCCCTCGGCCGGCGGCGAGCACGAGCGTGTGCTGCCCGGCAACAAGGACTTCGTCGAGGGCGACCAGATCAAGAAGCCCCGACAGGGCGAGGCCGGCGGGCGCGGCAAGGATGCCTCCACCAGCGGGGAGGGCGAGGACGATTTCAGCTTTTCGCTCAGCCAGGACGAGATCCTTGACCTTTTCTTCGAGGACCTCGAGCTGCCGGACCTTGTCAAGACATCGCTCAAGGACATCCGCACGACCAGCTGGCGGCGCGCGGGACTTACGACATCGGGCTCGCCGAACCAGGTGAACCTGGTCAGGACGATGCGCAATGCCTTCGGGCGGCGGCTTGCAATGAAGCGGCCGAAGCCGGAGGAGATCGAGGCGCTGAAGGCCGAGGTTGCCGTCTGCCGCCTTGCCGAGCCGGTAGATGGCGAGCGCATCCGCGTGCTGGAGGAAGAGATCGCCCGGCTGGAGCACCGGCGCAAGTGGGTGCCGTTCCTCGATCCGGTTGATGTGCGCTACAACGCCTTCGAGGAACAGCCGACACCGACCTCGCGTGCCGTGATGTTCTGCCTCATGGATGTCTCGGGGTCGATGGGCGAGCGCGAGAAGGACCTTGCCAAACGGTTCTTCATGCTGCTGCACCTGTTCCTGAAGCGGCGCTACCAGCGGCTGGACATCGTGTTCATCCGCCATACGCATGAGGCGCAGGAGGTGGACGAGGAAGCCTTCTTCTATTCCCGGCAGTCGGGCGGCACGATCGTGTCGTCAGCTCTGGAGGAGATGAAGCGCATCGTTCATGAGCGCTATGCGACGGGCGAGTGGAACATCTATGCGGCGCAGGCATCGGACGGCTATACGCAAACCGGTGATGCGACGCGCTGCGTGGAGATGCTGAACCAGGACCTGATGCCCATCTGCCAGTACTTCGCCTATATCGAGATCCTCGATGAGCGCGAGATGGAGGTCTTCTCGAGCGAAGAGAGCGGCGCGGAGCTTTGGCGGGCCTACCGCATGGTGGCGCGTGACTGGAAGAACTTTGCCACAAAGCGCATTGCCAAGCCGCAGGACATCTTCCCGGTATTCCGCGAACTGTTTGCCCGGGATGGCGCGGAGGCGCGGGCATGAGCCAGCTTCTTTACACGGGAAGCGAGTGGGACTTTGAGCAGTTGCGCCGCATGTTTGCGGCCATCGAGGATGTCGCGCTCAACGACCTGAAGCTCGATGTCTATCCCAACCAGATCGAGATCATCTCTTCCGAGCAGATGCTTGATGCCTATTCGGCGCATGGCATGCCGCTCATGTACCATCACTGGTCGTTCGGCAGGATCTTCGCGCGCGAGGAGGCGATGTACAGCAAGGGCTGGCAGGCGCTGGCCTACGAGAGCGTCATCAATTCAAACCCGTGCATCGCCTATCTCATGGAAGAGAACACGGCGACGATGCAGGCGCTCGTGATGGCTCATGCGTGCTTCGGGCACAATCACTTCTTCAAGAACAACTACCTGTTCCGGCAGTGGACGAATGCCGAGGCCATCCTCGACTATCTGTCCTTTGCCAAGAAGTATGTCTCGGCCTGCGAGGAGAAGTACGGCGCGGACCAGGTCGAGATCGTGCTCGATGCGGCGCATGCGATCATGGAGCAGGGTGTCTTCCGCTATCGGCGCCCGCCGCGCCCCTCCCGCGTTCAGCGCGAGGAGCGGTTGCGCAAGCGCATGCAGTACGAGGAGCAGAGCTTCAAC
The DNA here is from genome assembly GCA_036840015.1 of Micropepsaceae bacterium. Classification (GTDB taxonomy): domain Bacteria; phylum Pseudomonadota; class Alphaproteobacteria; order Micropepsales; family Micropepsaceae; genus SZUA-430. The sequence goes on along the minus strand of DAISVV010000021.1, from coordinate 9,766 downwards.
GACCTGTGGCGGACCCTTCCCGGGCAAGCCCGCGACATGAGTGCGGACCTCGCGCTCGTCGACGAGGATGATGTCGTCGGGCTGCAGGCGCCGATGAACCTGCCAGAGGAAAACATCATCTACTTCCTCGAGAAGCATTCACCGGTGCTCAAGAGCTGGCAGCGGGAAATCCTGCGGATCGTGCGCAATGTGGCGCAGTATTTCTATCCGCAGATGCAGACGAAGGTCATGAACGAAGGGTGTGCCACGTTCGTGCACCACCATATCATGAATGCGCTCTATGACCGCGGGCAGATAGCCGAGGGTGCGATCCTGGAGTTCCTGCATTCGCACTCAAGCGTTGTCATGCAGCCGGGCTATGATGACAGCCGCTACAGCGGCATCAATCCGTATGCGCTGGGCTTTGCCATGATGTCAGACATCCGCCGCATCTCGGAGGATCCCAAGGCCGAGGACCTCGAGTGGTTCCCGGAGTTCGCCGGCAAGGGTGACTGGCGCGAGGTGCTGCGCCATGCGTGGGCCAATTTCCGGGATGAGAGTTTCATCCAGCAATATCTGAGCCCGAAGGTGATGCGGGACCTGAAGCTGTTTGCGATCAGGGACAAGACGGAAGAGGCGGCCTACACGGTGTCAGCGATCCACAATGATGCCGGGTACCGGCGGCTGCGAACGTCTCTGGCGCGGCTCTACGACCTGTCGACGCACCAGCCTGATGTGCAGGTGGTCGGGGCCAACCTGGCAGGCGACAGAACGCTGGTGCTGCGCCATGCGCGCCACCGCGGTGTTCCGCTGGCGGGTGGCACGCGGGAGGCCGTGCTCAAGCACATACGGCTGCTCTGGGGCTACGATGTCGTGCTTGAAGAATCCGACGAAGTCGGCGCGCGTTGACGCCTACCAGCAGAAAGGGCGCCTACCGGATCCGGTTGCGCGCCCTTCGTCATGCCGGACTTGAGGGGAATGATTTTCCCCGGTCCGGGTTCAGCGGACCGACACCGTGGTGCGGTCACGCAGCGCCTCGCAGCGCGCGGCGATTTCCTCGGAAGCGGGTTCACCCTTGCATTCCTGAGGCATGCGCTTGCCAGTCACCGTGAAGGTGATCGTCTTGGCCATCGGCGGCGCGGCGGGCGCCAGCTCGACGCGCTCGTCGGCGGCGGTTGCGGGTGCCACGATTGCCATGTCAGGTGCCTTGACGTTGTTCAGCGCGAGCACGGCCGCGACCGTTACAACGAGAGACCCGCCCATCGCCATCTCTTCAAAATTCCACATGATTAACGCTCCCCTTGCGTCTTGCTTGCCTATTCAGCCAGCAGGCTGTCGTGGCAGGAACCTAGGAATGTCCTCCGCACAGTTCAATAGCCATTAAGGATTGCATGGCAGGCATGCGCAGGGTGCATATCGTTAAAGTGAAGCTTCCGTGAGGGTAATCACACGGTCTCTCCTATTGCGGGCTGGGGCGCGTACAACCTGTGGGGGAAAGGATCTTTTCCTATTCACCCCGGCCCGTTTTCGGTTCGATGGGCTTGACGAGAAAGTGGCCGTGCAGGGCGGCAATGGGTCGTGCGTGGTCTTCCTGCCAGGCTTCAGCCCTGACATTGCAGACGCGGCGCCCATGCTTGGTCACCGTTGCGCGCGCGTAGGTGTCGACGGGCCTGCCAGAGCGAAGATAGTCGATTCCGATGTCGACGGGCTTGGGAAGTTCCTCGCTTTCGGTCTCCAGCATCAACTGGATGACGGCCGTTATCTCGAGGAAGGCGCCCACGACGCCACCGTGAAGCGCTGGCAGGATGGGGTTGCCGATCAACCTGTCACTGAAACGCAGGATGGTCGTTAGCTCGTTTCCCTTAAGGTCGGTCTCGACGCCGAGGAAGCGGCAGTAAGGAATGGCTTCGACAAGTTCCCTGAGGTCGGGCTTGCGTCCTTCCGCGATGGCGCGCCGGAGAATGTCCATCAGGCACCTCCGGTGCCGGGGGCTTGCCTGCCCGGCGAGGACCTGGTGCCCAGCATGAAGGCGGCTGCACAGGTGGCGACCGGGTCGGCCTGGTCGGTCTGGTAGGCTACGCCCCGTGCGAAGGCGATGTTGCGCGTGACCTTGAAGCATTCGGCGAAGGCGAGGATGTCCTCGTCAGGGGTTGCCTGCTTCATGTAGTCGATGCGCAGGTCGAGCGTTGCTATCTGGCCCCTGAGCATGGTGCGAGAGCCGACAGCGATGCCGCAGGTGTTGTCGAGCAGGGCGGTGATGACGCCGCCGTGGATCACGCGGGTATCGGGGTTGCCGATCAGGTGCGCGGCGAAGGGGACGCGGCAGGTGACCTTGCCCGTCTCAATCCGGACGATGTGAAGGCCAAGGGCGGCGGCGTGGGGGATGCCTGCAAGCAGGCTGCCTGCGGGCGGTTCGTTGTCCAATACGTTGCTCATGGCGGCAAGAGAGGAGAGTTGCCGAGCGTTGTCAACTTGATCGCATGGGCGCGATCGGGATAGCCTTGGGCCATCGAGGGAGGTCCTGATGAACATGCTGCGCTTTCCGCTGGGTGACCTGGACCGACTTCCAAGCGAAAGTGGTGCGCCCGTCCCCGATCGCGTGATTTCCGGTTCGCCGCGCTTCCGCACCTGGACCTTTGACGCCCGCGACGGGGACACGCTGTTCTCCGGCGTGTGGGAGTCCACGCCGGGCAAGTGGCGGATCAGCTATGACGAGTGGGAGTTCTGCAGCATCCTCAGCGGACGGAGCATCGTGACGCGGGACGGCGGGTCCGGCGAGATGCTTGTTGCCGGAGACGTGTTCATCCTCGAGCCCGGATTTGCGGGGACATGGGAGACCGTCGAGACGACGCGCAAGGTGTTCGTCGTCCGGCTTCCGGCTTCTCATAAACCCTGATCCTCGCGGGACAAGTGCGGGTTGCCGGCCAAAGTTGACGGGGCGTCATTGATCGCCTAGACAAGATGGACTTGCGTCCATTTTCCGAACTGTCACCGACCATGCCCAGGGCTGCCGATCCCAGATTTCCCAAGGTTTGCATCATCGGCGCCGGGGCGAGCGGGATCGCAATGGCCAAGGTGCTCTCGGAGCTTGGTGTGCCGTTCGACTGTGTCGAGGCCTCGGACCGGGTCGGCGGCAACTGGGTTTTCAAGAACAAGAACGGGATGTCGTCGGCGTACCGGTCGCTGCACATCAACACGTCGCGGAACAAGCTGGCCTATTCGGACTTTCCGATGCCACCGCACTACCCGGACTTTCCGCACCATGCGCAGATCGCGCAGTACTTCGACGCCTATGTCGACCATTTCGGGTTTCGCGACAGGATCCTGTTCAACACGTCGGTGGTACGCGCCGAACAGATGGCCGATGGGCTGTGGAAGGTCGATTTCGATACGGGCGAGATCCGGCTCTATGATGCTCTTGTGGTTGCGAACGGGCACCACTGGGACGCGCGGCTGCCGGAGCCTGCGTATCCCGGCCGCTTCGACGGCAAGCAGTTTCATTCGCACAATTATATCGATCCCTATGACCCTGTGAGCTGCGTTGGACGCAATGTGCTGGTGGTCGGGTTCGGCAATTCGGCGCTGGACATCGCGTGCGAGCTGGGGCGCAAGGGTGTCGCGAAGAATGTCTACCTGTCGCAGCGGCGTGGCTACTGGGTGATCCCGAAATATCTTGGCGGTCGTCCGCTTGATGCCGACAGTGTCCATCCGGGGCAGGACGGGCCGGTGTGGCGCCGACTTGTTCCGCGCTGGCTGTTGCGACGGATCGCGGAGCGCCGGATTGCGCAGGTCGCCGGGCGGCCGGAGCAGTTCGGCCTGCCGGCGCCCGATCATGCGCTGCTGGCAACCCATCCTGCAATCAGCCAGGAACTCTACCTGCGGCTGGGATCGGGGGACGTGAAGCCAAAGCCTGCCATCCGCGAGCTCAAGGGGCGACAGGTGCACTTCAGCGATGGCACGAGCGAGGATGTCGACGTGATCGTCTGGTGCACGGGCTACAGGATCCGCTTTCCGTTCTTCGACGAGGGGTTCCTCTCGGCGCCCGGCAACGAGATTGCGCTGTGGAAGCGGATCATCGATCCGCGCTTTTCGAACCTGTTCTTCATCGGGCTTGTCCAGCCGCGCTGCGCGCTGAGGCCGGTGGCCGAGGAACAGGCCAAGTTCGTGGGCCAGTACCTGACCGGGCGCTACCAGCTGCCGCCTGTCGACGTGATGAATGCCGAGCGCGTGGAGGCGCACGAGCGCGTGCGCAACGAGCACGCCCCCTCGCCGCGGCACACGATCCAGGTGGATTGCGAGGCGTATGCGCGGGACCTGCGACGTGAGCTGGCCCGCGGGCAGGCGCGTGCGGAACGCGCAGGCTTTCCCCTTTCTGTCCCGGCGCGCGTGGTACGGCCAGCGCCCCGGCAATCCTTGGAGGCCTGATGACAGACGCCGACATGAAGGCGCGCGGCAAGCGCGAGGAGACCAAGGCTTCCAACCGGCAGGCCATCATCGATGCTGCCCGGCGTGTATTTGCCGAGCTTGGCTATGGCGCGACGACGGTGCGCGACATCATCCGGGCGACGGATCTGGCCTCTGGGACTTTCTACAATTACTTCAAGTCGAAGGAAGAGGTCTATCAGGCGCTGCAGGACGAGACGGCGCTTCGGGTTCGTCCGCGGCTCAGGGCCGAGCGCATCCGTGCGCGGACTTTCGATGCATTCATCTCGGGCTCGTTTCGCACCTTCTTCGACTTCGTGCGGCATGACGAGGACACGTTCGCAACGATGCGGCAGAAGCAGGACATGCTTCACGTTCGCATCGACACGCCCGAGGTGCTTGCCGGGTTCGATGAGCTGCGCGTGGACCTCGAGGTTGCGATCCGCAACGGTGTCATGCCTGATACCGATCCTGACCTGCTGATGGCCGCGATGGTTGGTGTCGCGTTCGAGATCGCAGGGCAGCTTGTGCAGCGCAAGGACCTGTCGGTGGATGACGCGGCGGCATTTGCGACTGCGCTGTTCCTCGGTGGCGTGCAGGCCCTGCCGCGCCGACGGAGCTAGGCATTCTTCAGGGTGCGGGCTTGTGGCCGCGGACGAGCCTGCCGGGGAGTGCGCCGGTGGGTGCGCCGTGGCGGTAGGTCGGTACGCCGGCAACAATCGTCGCGTCATAACCGTCCGCCTTCTGTACGAGCCTGCGGCCGCCTGCGGGCAAGTCGTGCGCGACGGTGGGGCGGTGGAGCACCAGACGTTCATAGTCGATGACGTTGATGTCTGCCCTGTATCCGGGCTTCAGCAGGCCACGGTCGTTCAGGCCGACGGCGTGCGCGGTATCACGGCACTGTGCCTTGATCACCTGTTCGAGCTTCAGGCGCGGCCCGCGGGTGCGGTCGCGCGTCCAGTGCGTCAGCATCGAGGTCGGGAAGCTGCCGTCGCAGATCATGCCGACATGCGCGCCGCCATCGCCGAGGCCCAGCACGGTCAGGGGATGGCTCATCATGTGGCGCGCGGGCTCGAGGCTGCCGTCGGCGTAGTTCAGGAAGGGAAAGAGGATAAGGGCCCTGCCATCATCCTTCAGCAGCCAGTCATAGGCGATTTCCTCAGGCCTGCGGTTCTGGCGGCGGGCCTCGGCGCCGAGGCGCGTGCCCGGGGCGGGCTCGTAGTCGGGCGGATCTGAGAGCGGGAACATCTTCTCGAAGTTGCGCAGCACCGCCTTCACGAAGGGATTGTCCGAGGCGGGTTCGCCGCCGAGAATCCGGGCGCGCATCTGCGGTGTCTTGAGGCGGGCGAGCTTCTCGGCAAAGGGAAGGTGCTCGATCTCTTTCCAGGCCGGATGGGCCGAGAAGGGGTTCAGGGTGAGGGTCAAACCAAGGAGCAATCCTACGGGGCGGCCACAGACCTGCGCCTTTACCGGCAGGCCTTCGGTAGCACACTGCTCGAGGAAGGCGAGCATGCTGCGCCAGCTGTCGGGGCTGCGGTCGGACTGGGCAAGCGAGAAGCTGAGCGGGCGGCCTGATGTCGTGACCATGCGCCTGAGCATCGTCATTTCGGCGGCGGCGTCGATGAAGTCGGAGATGACCTGGAGGACGCCTGCGCCTGCGACTTTCAGGCCCGAGGCGATGCCGGCGAGTTCGTCCGACTCAGCCGAGAAGGTGGGCGTGAGGTCGCCGTCGCTTGTGCGGTGGTTGAGCGTGCGCGAGGTGGAGAAGCCGAGGGCGCCGGCGCGCATGGCCTCGGTGGCGATGCGTGCCATGGCGTCGATGTCGTGGGGGGTGGCCTGCTCGCGCCGGGCGCCGCGCTCGCCCATCACGTAGACGCGCAGGGCGCCGTGGGGGAGCTGGGTTGCGAAGTCGATGTCGTGCGGCAGCGCCTCGAGGGCGTCGAGATATTCGGGGAAGGTCTGCCAGTTCCACTTCAGTCCTTCGGTGAGGACGGCGTTCGGGATGTCCTCGACGCCTTCCATAAGGCGGATCAGGCGGTCGCGGTCCTGCTTGCGGCAGGGCGCAAAGCCCACGCCGCAGTTTCCCATCACGGCTGTGGTGACACCGTGCCAGGCGGATGGTGTGAGTCGGTTGTCCCATGTGGCCTGGCCATCATAGTGGGTGTGGATGTCGACGAAGCCGGGCGTGACAATCCTGTCCCTTGCGTTGATTTCCTCGCGGCCACTGCCGTCGACGCGCCCCATGGCGGTGATGCGGCCTTCATCGATGGCGATGTCCTGCGTGCTGGCCTCGTTGCCGCTGCCGTCGAAGACAAGCCCGTTGCGAATGACGAGGTCATGGCGCGGGTTCATGGGTCGGCGTTTCCTTTGCTCGATGAGGCGACGGGATCAGGTTAACACGGTTTTGCCTTGACAGAAGGGCCGGTGGACGCAATCTGGCGGCATGCGGAAACTGCTTGTGCGCGCGATCCTGAGCCTGCCGGGCCAATGGCTGGTTGCCTTGTCCGGCGGCAAGCCAATGACTATCGAGGGGCGCGTTCTTGACCCGCGCCTGCAGTTCATCGGAGCCATGGGCGGGCGGCAACCTTCGATGGCGACGCTGACGCCCGAGCAGGCGCGCCATGCAGCGGCCGAGGGATTTGCGCTGCTCGATGCGCCGGCATCGCATGATGTCGACATCGAGGACATCGAGCTTCCCGTCGGGCCCGGCAATCGCACGCTGCGGGCACGCCGCTATGCGCCACGACTGCCGAACCGGCTGGTGCCAACGCTGGTCTATTACCACATGGGCGGCTGCGTCATCGGCGACCTTGAGACCTGCCATTCGTTCTGCTCGCAGATTGCCCTTCGTTCGGGATGCCTCGTGGTGTCGGTCGATTATCGCCTGGCGCCCGAGCACAAGTTCCCGGCGGCGGTGGAGGATGCCATCGCCTCGTTCCGCTGGGTGCGTGACAATGCAGCCGCGCTTGGCGGCAACCCTGCCATCGTGGCCGTCGGCGGGGATTCCGCGGGCGGCTATCTTTCGGCTGTCATCTGCCAGGAGATGAAGCGGCTGGGGGAGCGGCCACCGGTGCTGCAGCTGCTGATCTATCCCGCGGTTGACTGGCTGTCGCAGACGGCGTCGATGACATCGTTCGGCAATGTCTATCCGTTGACCACGCCGATCATGACCTATTTCCGTACGCTCTACTTCAACGATCCCGACAAGGAGGCGCTGGTCCTCAGGGCCTCGCCCGGCCTGAACAATGATCTTTCCGGCCTGCCGCCGGCACTGGTCTACACGGCCGGGTTTGATCCGCTGGTGGACCAGGGGCGCGACTATGCCGAGGCGCTGAAGGCGGCCGGGGTGCCGGTGCTCTACCGCTGCTATGACCGGCTCTGCCACGCGTTCACGGCCATGGGTGGGACCGTGCCAGCGGCGCGCGCGGCGATTCTTGAGATCATCGCCGACCTCAGGCGGGCCATCGGATGATCCGCGCGCAGCTGGTCCGACGCCTGTCGGAGGACCTGTCGAGCCTGAAGCTCGAGACGATCGACGCCCCTGTGGCGGGGCCCGGCATGATCCGCGTGCGCATGCGCGCGGCGAGCGTGAATTTTCCCGACATCCTGATGATCCAGGGGAAGTACCAGCACAAGCCCGAGCTGCCGTTCTCTCCGGGCATGGAGGGTGCGGGTGATGTGATCGAGGTGGGTGAGGGTGTCACGGCGTTCCGTCCCGGGGACAGGGTGGTGCTGGGTGCCAAGCAGGGCTGCTTTGCCGAGGAGGCTGTTGTGCCAGCCGCGGCGGCGCGGAACCTCCCGGGTTCCGTGTCACATGTGCATGGGGCAGCCTATCCTGTGGCCTATCTCACGGCGCATGTGGCGCTGGTGCGGCGCGGGTTGCTCCAGGCCGGCGAGACGCTGCTCGTGCATGGGGCTGCCGGCGGGGTGGGGCTTGCCGCGGTCGACCTGGGCAAGCTCATGGGGGCGCGGGTCATTGCGACGGCCTCGACCGAGGAGAAGCGGAAATTCCTCGAAGCCTATGGCGCGGACCATGTGCTGGCGTCATCGGGTTTCCGCGAGGGCGTGAAGGCGCTGACGGCGGGGCGGGGTGCGGATGTCATCTATGACCCGGTGGGCGGGGATGTATTTGACGAGAGCGTGCGCTGCATCGCCTTCGACGGTCGGCTTCTGGTCATCGGCTTTGCTGGCGGGCGCATTCCCACGGTCAGCGTGAACATGCCGCTGATCAAGGGGTTCTCGATCGTCGGGGTGCGCGCGGGCGAATATGGGCGCCAGTTCCCCGAGCGCGGGGCCGAGAACATCAAGGCGATTGATGCGCTTGCCGCATCCGGCCGCATCCGGCCCCATGTCTGTGCACGGTTCCCGCTCGAAGGCGTGCGCGAGGCCATGCGCATGCTCGAGGAGCGGCGCGTGATCGGCAAGGTCGTGATCGAGATGGGCTGAGGCCCTTATCGTCAGACCGTGCGCTTGGCGCGGTCCTTGTCGTTCGACGACTTGATCATGGCGCGAATGGCTTCCCATTCAGAGTCGCCAAGCTTTGCAAGCTGCGAGAAGTTGCCGCCCCCGCCGAGGAAGCCACCGCCGTCGATGGCGATCGTCTCGCCCGTCAGGTAGTCGCAGCCATCCGCCATCAGGAAGGTCGCCAGGTTACGGAGTTCGTGCATCTGGCCCACGCGTCCCATCGGGGTGCCGGCCGCCGAATTCGTCTCGCTTCCCATCGAGTCGGAGCGCATGTTGCCGGGGTTCAGGCGGTCCCAGGCGCCCTTCGTCGGGAAGGGGCCCGGCGCAATCGCGTTGAGGCGGATGTTGTGGGGCGCCCACTCGACCGCCAGTGACTTGGTCATGATGTTGATGCCGGCCTTCGACATGGCCGAGGGGACCGTGAAGGGACCGCCGTTCCACACCCAGGTGGTCAGGATCGAGATGACGTTGGCCTTGTGCTTCTGCTCGATCCAGCGCTTGCCGGCGGCGAGCGTCACGTAGAACGTGCCGTGGAAGACGATGTTGGCGATGGCGTTGAAGCCGTTGGGCGAGAGGTCCTTGGTGCGGCTGATGAAGTTGCCGGCGGCGTTGTTGACGAGGCCGTCGAGGGGCCCTTCATTGAAGATGCGGGTCATCATGTCGTCGACGGCGTCGGCCACGCGGATGTCGCACTCGAGCGCCGTGACCCTGGTGTTATGCGCCTGCGAGAGTTCCTTTGCCGTTTCCTCGAGAACGGGACCGCGTCGGCCGCAGATGTAGACGGTCGCGCCGAGCTTTGCGTATTCGTCGGCCATCTCGCGGCCGAGGCCGGTGCCGCCGCCTGTCTCGAGGATGCGCGTGCCTTTCATGAGGTCTGAACGGAACCTGGACATGGTGGTGG
>DAISVV010000020.1:21806-24299 GCA_036840015.1 Micropepsaceae bacterium | reverse complement strand
CCGGTGCTGCTCTTCGGTGCGCCATGGCTTGCCGTGCTGGCGCTGGCCGTGATGAAGACAGGGCTCGACCTGAGGCGGCCGCTGTTCACCTTCACGACGCCACAGTCGGCCAGGGCGTGGGCCGAGGCCGACAAGTACTGGCCGCCGCGGTCGCTACCTCACTAGCGAGAACGAGAACTCGCGCTCGAGGATGACCTTGCCGTCGCGCTCGAGCGTGTAGCGGGCCTTGTAATTGCCCAGCGGCCAGGAGGGCGTGTCGCGCTTGCGGCCGGCGTAGCTGAGCCACTGGGCCTTGTTGCGCTCGAGGGGCTTGGGTCCGCTGGTGGCGAAGCTGGCATTGAGCGGATCGGTGACGGCAAGTGTCTCGATGTCGCCGGCGCGCACGCCGAGCACGCGGACCCAGGCGAGGAGTGCCGGTGACACGCTGGTTGGTGCGGGCGGCATGGCTTCCTCGATGCCTTGCGTCGTGGGTGGTGCCGACGTGAACGCTGCATCGACGAGGGTTGCCGGTTGCCAGGCCAGGGATGTGGCGGCCTTTGACGACCACAGTACGGCCTTGGGCTTGCAGTCGCCGGGCTTGCTCTCGCCCATCAGCCGTGATGCAAACGGATCGATGATGCCATCATCCTTGCGGACCTCGAAGTGGAGGTGGGGGAACTCGGTCATGCCGGACAGGCCGACCAGGCCCAGCGGCGCACCGGCCTTCACTGTGTCCCCTTGTCTTACCTTGAGTGAGCCGTTGCGCATGTGGCAGTACTGCGTGACCCAGCCGCCGCCATGGTCGATCACCACGCCGTTGCCGCACTCGCGGCCGCGTATGGCCTCGGTTCCGGCGCTGCGGATCGAGACATCCGGCAGACCGTCGCGGACAGCCTTGACGGTGCCGCGGGCGGCGGCAAGCACGCGCACGCCCTGGTCCATGACCGTGCGGTCGCGCAGGCGAATGTCGGTGCCCTTGTGCCCGTCATAGGTCTGTGCGGTGCAGCGATGGTCGCGCGTGGACGTGCCGGGATCGTGGTCGACATAGTTCTGGATGAAGCAGTCCTTGCCGGGCTTGCAGTCCAGGGGCAGGCCGAGCTTCGGAGCCGCGTGCGCGCTGCCGGCCGACATCACGCCTGCGAGGAGTGCGGCGGCGAGTGCCTGTCGCGTGTGGTGCTGGTGACGCAAGGGAGCTCTCTTCGTGACCCGAACACCGTCCTGTCTATCACAGGATTTGACGGGCGCTGAGGAATTCTTCATGCATCGGGGCTCATGCGCCGGCGGAGGCTTGCTTGCAGGATCAGTTGAACCGGATCGGGATCGGAACGGGCGGGGCGCCGGTGCCCGTGCTGTTCTTCGCCTGCGCCGCCCATTTCATGCACCACGTGCTGGTGTCGCTCTACCTGACGCTGGTCATCACGCTGGTGGTCGAGTGGAAGCGGGACTACTCCGAGCTCATCGCGCTGTGGACGCTGGGCTCGCTCATGATCGGGGCGGGTGCGCCGGCGGCGGGCTGGCTTGCCGACCGGTGGGGCGAGGCGCGGGTCATGGTGCTGCTGTTCTTCGGGCTTGGGCTTGCGAGCGTGGCTTGCGGACTGGCGGGCACGCCTGCGGGCATGAACATGGCGCTCACACTGCTTGGCGTGTTCGGGGCGCTCTATCATCCGGTCGGCAATGCGTGGGTCGTGCGGCACGCGCGCGAGCGGGGAACGGCCGTGGCGCTGGCCGGCATCTTCGGTTCTTTCTGGGTTGCGGCTGGTCCGGGGATTGCCGGCCGGCTGAATGACGCCATCGACTGGCGCTGGGCCTTCATCCTGCCGGGGCTCGTGACGATTGCCTTTGGCGCGGGGCTGATTGGCATGCGCATCATGGGCCATGTCCCGGATCGCCAAGCGGATGCGCATCCCTCGCACGAGGAGACCGGCACGGCGCGTGACCGGCGCAATGTGCTCGTGATCCTCGGCGTGACCATGACGCTGACCCTGATTGCCGTCACGGCCTTCGTGACGGCGCTGCCGCAGCTGGTCGCCACGCTCGACCTGACGTCGCGCGAGGGCCTGACCAGCATCGGGCTGATCACGGGTGCGATCTATCTGGCGGCGGCCGGGGCGCAGTTTGTCGGGGGACACTATGCCGACCGCGGGGCGGCGCGGCGGACCTATCTGGTCTCGTTCGTGCTTCTGGCTGTCAGCCTGGCCGCTGCGGTAGTGACGGGGAACTGGCTGCTGCTGCCACTTGCGGTCCTCATCATGTTCCTGTTCGAGACCATTGCGCCCATCGAGACGATCTTCGTCGCGCGCTATGCGCCGGCCGGGCGGCGCGGGCTGTTCTTCGGGATGCGCTATGCGATCACGGTGGTCGGCGGGCCGGTAGGCGTGTGGCTTGTGTCGGCCCTGTTCGATCCGGCGCGCGGGTTTGCGGACCTGCTGGTGGTGCTTGCGGCGATGGCGGCGCTTACGGGGCTGATCGGGTTGCAGCTGCATGCGGACCGCGCGCGGGCAGTGCCTGCCGCCT